>JAZRQR010000123.1:0-19658 GCA_045650025.1 Eubacteriales bacterium | reverse complement strand
AGCGGAGTATCACGCCAACTCTATTCGCCTGCGGCGAGTGATATTGCTTCGCAGTGATATTCGGCTTACGCCGAGTGATATTCGCTGCGCGAGCTTTTAGGCGAATAGAATATCACTGAAGCCGCAAGGCTTCAATATCACGATTGCGATAGCAATCATATCACTCTTTGCGAAAGCAAAGAATATCACTAAAAGCAGAAAAAAGAGAGAGCAAAGCGGTTTTTATTTCCGCATTGTTCTCTCTTTATGTTTTTATCGCAAGTTTCGCATTTGTTTAACAAATGCATCGGGCTATGCCCATACCCCTATTATAAATTCTCCGATAAGAACATCACGCACACTTGTCTCAGCCCTTTTTTATGCTCAGATCGGCTTGCAGACAAAGGCTGCAATGCCCTTTTGGGTAATCGAATCGCACGCCCTTTGCGCGGCGTCCGCATCGGCAAAAATGCCCACCACGCTGGGTCCGCTGCCGCTCATCATGGCACCGATGGCACCGCCCGTCAGCATGTCCGCCTTAAGCTCCCTTGCCACCTCGTGCTCGGGCAACACGACCGATTCGAATATATTATACATGGAGCTTGCCATGGCGGCAAGGTCGCATGCCTGCATGGCTTGGGTCACTCGGGCGAGCTTTTGCTCGCTATCCTTGCCCTGCGCGGCAAAATCGCCGTACATAGCGTCCAACGCGCCGTATGCCCACGGGGTGCTGACCCCTGCCCCGCCGCGCGCGATGACCAAGGTGCAATCCGGCATGGGTGCGCAGGGCTGCATCAGCTCACCAATGCCGCGCGTGATGCGTGTGCCGCCCACCAGGCAAAACGGCACGTCCGCGCCAAGGCGCGCGCCAAGAGATAGCAGCTCCTCTTCGGTATACGCTCCGAAATGCGCGTTGAGTGCGCGCAAAACTGCTGCGCAATCTGCGCTGCCGCCCGCAAGCCCTGCCTGCATGGGAATGCGCTTTTGCACGTCGATCTCAATTTTACAGGGTACGTTGCCCGCAAAATACGCCACGGCTGCCTTGTACGCCAGATTCCGCTCGTCACAGGGCAGATCCCAATCACAGCGCAGCGCAATCCCGGTAGGCTGTGACGTATGCACGTCCACACACACCGTGTCGCACAGATCCACCGTTTGCATGATGCTGAGTATATCGTGATAGCCGTTTGCGCGCTTGGCAGTCACGTCTAAATACAGGTTGATTTTGGCATACGCACGCAGTTCCACGGGACATTCTCCTTTGGTTTGTTCTTACTTCCTTGATTATACCATATATGCCCGTCTTTGGCAATAGAAATCACGCGTAAAACTGCAATAAAAATGCGTTGGTTACGCAAAATCACTTGACGAAAGCACGTTTATGGTATATAATTTAATGTGACGGAGTATTTTTTCGCGCAATCTTTTCATTAGGGAGAATCATAGATGGAAACACACAAGCTTAAAGGTCAAAAGGTCTACATGCTCGCCGCACTCGGAGTGGGCATTTTAGGCGTTATTCTCTATGCCATTGTCAACTTTACGGCAATCAAGGACGTCTTTGCCCGTATATGGACAATCTTCTCTCCGGTAATCTACGGCTTTTGTCTTGCGTATCTGTGCAATCCCATCATGCGTCTGTTTGATAACCGCGTGTTCTACAAGATCAAATTCCCGGGACTTCGCCGTGCGCTTTCGCTGACTATGACCGTACTGGTGGTGCTTGCCTTCATTGCGATGATGCTTGGCTTGCTGATCCCCGAAATTTTCAGAAGCATTGAGACGCTGATCTATAATTACGATAATTACCTCAAGGAAATTGCAAGTCTGATCAACGGAACCATCACCAGCGTGATCGAAATGACCAATCTGACCCCCGAGCAGCTGCAGGAGATTCACCTGCAACCGGATGAAAACAACCAATACGTTACATATGAGCAGATCAAGGACGCGATCTCCATTGAGCTTACCGGTCTGAAAAACTTCTTTACCGAGGATCAGATCAGCACCCCCATCGACATGATCAAAAAGATCATGAACCTGCTTGACTGTGATTACGTGGCAGAGGAAAGTCCGACCATTATCAAAATCTGCCATAATCTGTTCCACCAGTGGTTCCCTCCCGTCAATACCGTTATCAGCGGTGCTACGGCATTCTGCCTCAATCTGTTCTTCAGCATTCTGATCGCGCTTCACCTGCTGGCTACCAAGGAGACCCGACTGGCGCAGGTCAAAAAGCTGCGTAAGGCGATCTTTACCAAGGAGCAAAACAAGTTTATCAACAGAGTGCTCACCATTATCGACCGCTCCTTTGGCAGCTACATTGAAGGCAAAATGCTGGATGCCCTGATCATTTTCGGGCTTTGCCTGCTCACCTTCTGGATCTTTGGCATTTCCGAATACTTTGTACTCATCGCCTTCATGATCGGCATTACGGATATTATTCCCGTTGTCGGTCCTCTGATCGGCGCAATTCCCGGCGGCTTGATCATTCTGCTCACCAATCCCTCCAAGTTCATTCTGTACGTGATCCTGGTACTGCTGATCCAGCAGCTGGAGGGTAACATCATCAGCCCCAAGATCCTGGGCGACCAGATGGGCGTAAGCGCACTTTGCGTATTGATCTCGATCGTGGTCATGGGTACGATTTTCGAGGGTAACCCCATCGCGCTGATCCTTTCCGTACCGATGTTTGCCGTCATGGTAGAGCTTTCCAAGCTGTTTATTGAACACAGACTGGAGAAAAAGGGCTTGCCGCTTGACCTGGCGGAATACTACCGCGGCAACGCAACCGACGACGAGGTTGACTTTGCAACGCACTACCAAAACAGAAAGCTGAAATTCTTCTACGAGCACAGTAAGTTCAAGAAGTTCCTTGATAAGCAAAAGGAAAAGAAGCAGCTGCGCAAGCTGCAGCTCGCACAGGAGAAGCAGTCTGCAGAATCGGTCAGCACCGACGTGACCGATGAGCAGAATACACAGGAGGCTGATGCCGAGCAGGCAGAGGCATCCGTGACCAATCAAAGCAACGAATAATTGACAAATCAGCGAGGACCTTTTATGACACAAGAAACCTTTAAGCGGGGCGGTATTTCGGTTGATACCGAGCATATCTTCCCCATCATCAAAAAATGGCTGTATTCCGAAAAGGATATTTTCCTGCGTGAGATCGTTTCCAACGCGACCGATGCGGTCACCAAATTCAAAAGACTGCAATCGCTTGGCGAGATCCCCTGCTCCGATGATGCGTATCGCATCCTGGTCACGCTGGATAAGGACGCACGCACCATCAGCGTGCGCGACAACGGCATCGGCATGAGCGCCGACGAGCTGGACCGCTACATTTGCAACATTGCACTCTCGGGCGCGTTTGAATTTATTCGCAAGTACGAGGGCGAGGGCGCTGCAAACGGCATTATCGGTCACTTCGGCTTGGGCTTTTACTCGGCTTTTATGGTGTCCGATTGCGTGGAGATCTACACAAAGTCGTTTACCGATGCGCCTGCCGTGCATTGGACGTGCGACGGCGAGGGCAGCTACAGTACCGAGGGCTGTGACCTGCAGGAACGCGGCACGACCGTGGTCATGCACATCAGCGAGGACGAGAGCGAATACCTGGAGGCTGCAAGGCTGACCGGTATGCTGCGCAAATACTGCGCGTTTATGCCCGTGGAGATCTACTTTGAAGAGGCGGACGCCGAGCAGGAGAGCGAGCAAAAGCCGATCAACGATACAGAGCCGCTCTGGCAAGCCAATCCCTCGGATTGCACCAAGGAGCAGTACGACGCATTCTACAACAAGGTCTTTACCGACTTTAAGCAGCCCCTGTTCCACATTCACATCAACGCAGATTACCCCTTGAACTTCAAGGGAATCCTCTACTTCCCCCGCATCTCGTCCGAATACGAGTCGATCGAGGGGCAGGTCAAGCTGTACTACAACCAGGTGTTCGTGGCAGACAACATCAAGGAGGTCATTCCCGACTACCTGCTAATGCTTCGCGGCGTGCTGGATTGTCCCGAGCTGCCGCTTAACGTATCCCGCAGCTACCTGCAGAATAACACCTACGTCACCAAGGTGGGCAATCATATTGTCAAAAAGGTGGCGGACAAGCTTTGCTCGCTTTGCAATCTGGAGCGCGAGCAGTACGAGCAGATCTGGAACGACATCCGCATCTTTGCCGAGTACGCCTGCATTCGTGACCGCAAATTCTACGATCGCGTCAAGGGCAGCCTGCTGCTGGCATTGACCGACGGTAAGTTCGTTACCGTTGACGAATACTTGGAGGCAGCCAAGGAAAAGCACGAGGGCGTGGTCTACTACACCACCGACAAGGCGCTGCAGGCACAGTATATTTCCATGTTTGCCGCACAGGGTATTTCGGTAGCCGTTTTGGAAAAGACGCTGGATGCGCAGTTCATGACCGCGCTGGAGACTTACCGTGAGGGCATCAAGTTCAAGCGCATTGACTCGGACGTTGCCGATGCACTCAAGGGTGAGGGCGAGATGACCGATCAGCCCGCGCTGACCGAGCTGTTCCGCCGCGTGAGCGGCAACGAGCAGATGGGCGTGACCTATCAGCCGCTTAAGGCAGAGGGCGTGCCCGCCATGCTCAACGTGACCGAGGAATCCTCGCGCATGGCAGAAATGATGCGCATGTACGCCATGAGCACGGGCTCTGCCCCCATGGAATACCCGCTGGAGTATTCGCTGGTTATCAACACCGCCTCCTCGCTTTATCAGAAGCTGCTGACGCTTGCCCAGACCGATGCCTCCAAGGCAGAGCTTCTGGCACGCCAGATCTATTCCCTTTCCCTTTTGGCACAGCGCAAGCTGAGCGCCGAGGAGCTGGAGCAGTTCCTCTCGGGAAGCTTCTCGCTGCTGGAGCTGCTGTAAATGCGCACCGAGTTTCTTGGCTCTGCGCAATCCTACGAGCAGGATCCCTTGCATAACGTGCAGCAAAATCTTGCCGAGCTGGATGCAAGACTTGCCGCGCAGCTGCATGCCCGCGCCTTTTGGCTGGGCGAGCTGATCGCTTCGCTCGATCAGGAAACGCTGCTGGATCGCGACCGCCTGCTCTTGCTTTGCGAGCAGCTGCTTGCTGAGAACGAAACGCAGGATTGCTACGCGCAAGCCATGCATGCTGCCGACCTGTTCTCGCTTTGCAACGAATTGGCAGCTCGCTTTCCCGCAGGCTACGAGCAAGCCTTTGCCGCCCTGTTTGGAGAGCATGAGTCGTTTTCCCCCGATGCGCAAGGACGCGTGGCATACGTGGCAAACAGCTATACCGAGCAGGCGTTTATGGAGCTGACCGGCTTTATCAAGCAGCGCCGCGTTGCCTATTTTCACGGCTTTGAGGACGTTTGCCAGGAGGTGCGCAGCGGACTTTGCGAATACGGCATCCTGCCCGTGGAATCCACCAAGGAGGGCTTGATGGCAGGGCTTTGGCGATTGATTGAGCTTTACGATCTGCGCATTTGCGCACTCTGCTACGTGCCGACCCCGCAAAGCGGCAGCACCGCGTTTGCCTTGGTACGCAGACACCTCTCGCCAACGCCATCCACCCAGCACCAGATCTTGGATATTTTGCTTTCCCCCGCCTCCCCGACAGATACGGGAAACCTGATCGCCACGGCATCGCTTGGCGGACACGCGCTGCTGCACGCAGCCACCTACGAGGGACAGGACGGCGAGCAAATGCGCTTGCAGCTTGCAATCTATCCCGCCGCGCTTTATCCGTTTTTGCTGTATCTGCTGCTGTTCTGCGCAGACGTGACCCCCATCGGTTACTATACAATCAAATAAAAAATACTATAAATCAAAAGGAATGCATACTATGAAACAGACTATTTCTTACAAGACCTCGGGCGTTTGCGCTCGACAGATCGACCTTGTCGTCGAGGACGGCATCATCACCGAAGCGGCTTTCACCGGCGGCTGCAACGGCAACACCAAGGGCGTCGCAGCTTTGGTAATCGGCATGGAAGCAAAGGAAGCCATTCGCCGTCTGCGCGGCATCAAGTGCGGCTTTAAGTCCACCTCCTGCCCTGATCAGCTGGCACAGGCACTGGAGCAGAACCTCCAGGATTAATTTTATCAAATAAGGAGAACGCATCATGGAACAGTACATGAAGAATTATCTGCGTTGGCTGGAGTGCGACAAGCTTTCCGAGACGGAAAAGGCGGAGCTGCGTGCCATTGCGGACAACGACGGTGAGATCCGTTTGCGCTTTACCTCTTACCTTTCGTTTGGCACGGCAGGCTTGCGCGGCAATATGAAGACCGGTATGAACGCCATGAACGTGCACACGGTTGCATACGCTACGCAGGGTCTTGCAAACCTGATCCTTGCCGAGGGTCGCGCTGCGGACGGCGTTGCCATTGCATACGACAGCCGCAACAACTCCGCACTCTTTGCAAAGACTGCCGCACAGGTGCTGGCTGCCGCCGGCATCAAGTCCTACCTGTTTGACGATCTGCGTCCCACCCCCGAGCTGTCCTTTGCCCTGCGCGAGTACGGCTGCGTGGCAGGCATTAACATCACCGCTTCGCACAACCCCAAGGAATACAACGGCTATAAGGCATACTGGGAGGATGGCGCACAGCTGCCCCCCGAGCATGCGGACACGGTCAGCGCATCCATGGAGGCGCTGGATATTTTCGAGGACGTCACGCTGGCTGACTTTGACAAAGCGCTCTCTGACGGCTTGATCATCATGCTGGGCAAGGAGACCGACGAGAAGTACTTAGCACAGGTGGTCGCTCAGGCAGTCAACCCCAACGCCGTCAAGGCAGTTGCGGACGATCTTGCCATCGTGTACACCCCTTTGCACGGCACGGGTCACAAGCTGGTGCCCGAGGTCATGAAGCGCATTGGTCTGAAAAACCTCTACACCGTTCCCGAGCAGATGATCATTGACGGTGACTTCCCCACCGTTCCCAAGCCCAACCCCGAATATCCGCAGGTATTTGAGCTGGGTATTGAGATCGCTAACCGCGTGGGCAGCGATCTGATCGTGGCAACCGACCCCGACGCAGACCGCGTGGGAGTCATGACCAGAACCGCGGACGGCTCGTTCAAGACCATCACGGGCAACCAGATGGGTGCTCTGCTGCTGGACTACATTCTGACCGCTTACGAGGAGACCGGCAGCATGCCCGCACATCCTTACGCTGTCAAGACCATCGTTTCCACCGAGCTGGCGGCTGCCATTTGCGCCGCTCACAACGTGACCATGCACAACGTGCTGACCGGCTTTAAGTTCATTGGTGAGGTCATCAAGAACTACGAGGCAAAGGGCTACGGCTCGTTTATCCTGGGCTTTGAGGAAAGCTACGGCTACCTCAAGGGCACTTACGCACGCGACAAGGATGCTGTTGTGGCTTCCATGCTGATCTGCGAAATGACCGCTTACTACAAGGCTAAGGGCATGACGCTTTGCGACGCGCTGGAGGGTCTGTACGCACGCTACGGCTACTGCTACGAGACCAACGTGGAGATCTATATGGAGGGTCTGGACGGTGCGGCTCGTATGGCTGCTATGATGGATACCCTGCGTAATAATCCCCCCGCAGTCTTTGGCGGCGTGAACGTCGAGCTGTTTGGCGACTACAAGACCGAAACCTTTATCGAGCTGGCAACCGGAAACAAGATCCCCACGGGTCTGCCCAAGTCCAACGTGCTGTACTTCAAGTTAGTCAACGGCGACGTCATCGTGGTACGTCCCTCCGGCACCGAGCCCAAGATCAAGTTCTACTTCCTGCTGCTCGGCAAGGATCAGGCTGACGTTCTTGCAAAGCTGGACGGCTACAAGAAGACCTTGAAGGCTTAATCCCATAAAAAAACATTCGCCAACGGCAAAATGCCGTTGGCGTTTTTAGGTTTTACGTATCGGGCACGTATTCAAAATGCAAAATTGAGTCCAACAGCTCCTCGTTATTGGCTTCAATGGTGATCTGCTCCCATTGCTCCTCGGTGCCTGCGTAATACACGTTGCTGATATAGAAGCAGGAAGAGAATGCCGAATCGGCAATCAAGGTCACGCTTGCCGGAATCACCACGCTAACCGTCCCCCACGAGCTGTAAAAGGCATATTGCTCGATGATCTCCACACCATCGGGCAGCGTAATCCTGCGCAAATCGCAATCGCTCAGCGCATACGCACCGATTACGCGCACGCCGCTCGGGATCTCGCTATAGGAATTGCCAAACAGTACGGTGCCTGTCACGGTATCAACCAAGCAGTTCCCTTCGCTCTTATAACGTGGGTTTTGCTCGGAAACCGTCAGTACGGACAGCTCATTACAGGTCAAAAAGGCGCGCTCCTCGATCTCGATGACGGTACTCGGAATATGTATCGCTTTCATGGTGTAGCAGGATTCAAAAGCCTCTGCAGCGATCGACACGACGCCCTCGGAAATGACGACCGATTCCAGCGCGCTGCAACAGGAAAACGCATTGTCTGAAATCTTGGAAAGTGTTGAAGGAATGCTGACCTCCCTGATTGCATGGCTGCTGCTAAAGGCAAACGAGCCAAGCTCTGTAAGTCCCTCGGGCAGCGTCACGCTTGTCAGCGAGGAGCACAGAAAAAACGCGCTTTTGCCTATGGATTGCAGCTGCGGCGGCAGATCCAGCTCCGCAAGCCCCTCGCATTGGTAGAATGCATACGGCAAGATCCTCTGCACACTATCCGGAATGCCAACGCGCGCAAGCTTGGTACAACCGTAAAACGTTTCGTTTCCGATCTCCGCAATCCCAAACGGAATATCAATTTCGGTCAACGCCGTACATTCCATAAATGCGCCATCCCCGATGTTCTGCAGGCTGCTCGGCAGTTGAATGCTTGTCAGATTACTGCATTTTTCAAACGCCTGTCTTTCCAGCTGCTCCAGCCCCTCGGGCAATACGACGTTATGCAAGGCGGCGCACTCCGAAAATGCTTGTTCATCGATGCGGATAAGCGTAGTGGGGAACGTGACCTCTCTGAGCATGGTGCAGCCAAGAAAGGCTTGCTTTCCGATGGTGGTCACGCCCTCGGGAATGGCAATGGAGCGCAGCCCCGACATGCAGTAAAACGCTTTCGGTTCAATACTCGTCACGCCCTCGGGGATAATGCTGCCCGCACAGCCCGCGAGCAAGGCATTGCTTGCCTTGTCAATCAGGCAGTTCCCTTCGCTGCGATACACGGAATTTTCGGGAGCAACGGTCAGCGTTTCCAGCATGACGCACATGCCGACAAAGGCTTCACCAATGTATGTGATGCTACTTGGGATATGCAACGCGGTCAGACGCCAGCAGCCGCGGAACGCCTCTTTCCCGATGCTCACAAGGCTCTCGGGTAAGTTGATTTCCTCCAAACGGCTGCAGCCCGAAAAGGCACTGTCTCGAATGGTTTTAACGGTATCGGGCAAGGTAATCTTGGTCACGGTGACGTTGTTTTCAAACGCTCCCTCGGCAATATCCACCACTAACTCGCCGTTGGGCGCATATTGGGGAATCACCACGTGCGCATCCCGACAACTGCCAAAACCGATCAGACTGCAGGTCCCGTCTCCGCGAGAACGGTATTCCAAGCCTTCCGAGCCATGTGATTCGGGCTTTTGCTCGGTTTCCTTTTCTTGCTCCTCTACACCGCGCAGGGCGTTGAACAGGCTGTGCAGATCGTGCTTGTTCTGCTCGCCGATCAGAGCAGAAACAGCGTTTTCATCCTGTGTCAGCACAATATCCAGCGCGTGCAGGACGGTGCCGTCGTAGGAGTCAGCATACGCATTTTGCAGGTAAGAATCCACGCGCCAAGCGGCAAATGCGGAAAGCATCACGGTCAAAACCACCAGCACGGCGGCTGCTACCGGTGCGATACGCAGATACGGATTGCGACGCTTGCCGCGATACTTATCTGAACGCTCGATCAGCGCGGGATCAATGTCTTCCATCCAATAAAGCAAAGTGAGATTCTTCATACCGTGTAGCCCTCGCTTTCCAGCGCCTTGCGCAGCTTTGCGCGCGCACGCGACAAGCATTTGAACACCGCGGCGGTGTTCAGCCCGTATTTTTGCGCGATATGCTCCACGCTCTCTAAGTAATAGTAGCGGCGAATGAAAATACAGCAGTCGCGCTCGGGCAAGCTCCACAAAAACGCATTGAGAATGCGGGCAAATTCCGCACGCTCGATCTGCGCGGCGATATCCGCATCGGGGGCTGCCACCTCGCCAAGCTCGTCCAAAGCCAGCACCGTCTCTCCTCCACCTCGTCTTTGGCGAAGACGGTACTCTAAGCGATTAAGCGAGAGGTTGCGCGTGATCTTTCCCACATAGGTTTTGAGGTTTTCAGGCTTGGCAGGCGGAATGGAATTCCATGTGCGCAACCACGTATCGTTGACACACTCCTCGCTATCCTGCATATTCTGCAGAATGTTTTGCGCAATTCCCGTGCAGTATGCGCCGTATTTGCTTTCGGTTTGTACAATTGCCCGTTCATCACGCTGATGATACAGGTCAACGATTTCAAAGTCTTGCATAAATAGCTCCTTTCACGGTGTAATGTGAGTATCTTCTCACCTATCTACACCGCGTTTTTGACGGGAGTTGACACAAAATGGTAATTTTTCGCAAAAAATAGTAGGGGCGTTCTGCGAACGCCCGCAGGCGACCGCAGGTCTCCCCTACGGAACGGGAATGAACTGTTATACAATCTCCACCTGACACATCTTCATCGCGTCAAGCGCATTTTGGTGGCTTTCGGGCGTCACGCCCGCGCAGGCATCTGCCACCACGTACAAGGGAATTTCGGGATAATACGCCTTGAGCAGCAGCGCGTTGGAGATGACGCAGATATCGGTGCAAAGACCGCAGAGCGTGATGCTCTCAATGTCCTGCTTTTCCGCCAGCAGCGCAATCAATTCCTTAGAGCCAAAGGTCAGCTTGTCAATTGCATCGGTTGTGCGCAAGGCATCCAGCTCGGGCAGGATCTGCCAGCCCTCGGTATCCTTGATGCAATGCGGTACGGGCAAATGCTTGCCCTCCTCGGTGCTCATGTAGCTTTCAAAATGCGTGTCGCGGGTGAAGTACACCTCGCCGTCAAAGCCCTCGATCAGTGCCTTGACCGCCGGCACAATGGCGAGTGCCTCGGCAGAGCCTAAAGCGCCGTCCACAAAATCCTTTTGCATATCGACTACAACTAAAAATTTCATACCTGTACCTCTCTTATCGATTGATCTCCATGCAAACCACCTCGCGCGGATTGCAAAGTCGCGGAATGGGGTGCGCGGTGTTTGCCGCACCGCTTGTCACGATCAGCCTGCCTCCATGCAAGCCGTGCGCGTATTTGGGAAAAAGTCCCTGATCGGGCGCGTAAATGCTCTTGCCCAAGAGCCGCCATTGCCCACCGTGGGCGTGCCCCGCAAGCACCAGATCCACGGGCTGCTCCTGCAGGTATGGGGCATAGTATTCGGGATGGTGGCAAAGCAAAATTTTATAGCCCTGTCGCGCAAAGAACGGCTGCAGTGCGGCAAGATCGGGCTTTTTGTCGGGGTTCAGCACGCCCGAGCCAAGCCCACCGATGGCAATTCCCTGCCACTCGACAAACGTATTTTCCAAAAAATGCACGCCGCACGCCGCAATACGCGCGCGGTTTTGCGCGGTGATGCCGCTCTGCCCGGGGTGCTTGCGCATATGCTTACGTCCGCCACCGATTTCGTGATTACCCGGCGCATAAAACGTGGGCGCAATGGCGGCAAAGGCGCGCAGCGCGGCAAAGCCGTGCTCGTTTTGCGCGTCAGACGTGCCGTCCAGCGCCTCGGTCATATCACCTGCCAGGCAGATGATGTCCGGCGCAAGGCTTTGCACTGCCTGCACCGCCGCATCGGGCGCGTGCGCGTGCAGATCCGCCACCAGGGCGATGCGCAGGCTGCGCGGCAGCGCAGGGGCTTGTAGGTTGTATCGTGTGATCTTCATAGCGATTTCCTTTACTGTATTGCTTTCATTATAGCGCAAAAATCGCCCAATGTCAAGATTATGCTTGACGGCTGCGCGCGGATTTGTTATAATGGTACTACTACGAACGGGAGGTGCGGTATGACTTACGAGATTTGCAATATCAACCACTACAGCGACGCGGACTTGGACGCCATGTACCGTGCCGCCGCGCCCGACCGACAGGCGCGTGCCGATCGGTTTCGCCATGCGGACGACCGCAAGCGTTGCCTTTGCGCGGATATGCTGGCAAGGCGTATGCTTGCCAAAGCCGCAGGGGCTTTGAGCGCGGATATTTCGTTTACACAGGGCGATAAGGGCAAGCCGTATGCCAACCTGCCCTTGCAGTTCAGCGTCAGCCACAGCGGCGATTTTGTGCTTTGTGCGGTGTCGGAGCACCCCATCGGTGCGGACGTGGAGCAGATCAAACCGTTTCGCGCAGGTATGGTAGCACGATACTTTACCGATGCCGAGGCGGCTTACGTGTGGGGCGACTCCCCTGCCCCCGACGGTAACGTGACCGATCCCGATACCTGCGCGCGCTTCTTGCGCGTCTGGACGGCAAAGGAATCCTACGTCAAAATGACCGGCACCGGCATCTCGACCGACCTTTTGCAGGTCACGTATGACCCTCAAACGCAAACCGTGTGCGGCATCCCATTGACCACACCCGATGCCCCCGAGGGCTACGTCATCAGCATACTGGAAAACGACCTGTAAAGCAGGTCGTTTTTCATATGTCCTGCTGCGCGGCGGACTCTCACCTGCAAATGTTGCGTATGATTTGCGAATAAAAGTTCCCATTTCTGTCACAATAAGAACATTACAGAATTTGGGGAGATCTTATGAGCATTTTAACCGTTGCCGCCTCGGCGGTGGTGCTGCCCTGCGCGTTTGCGCTGACGCGTGCGGGGCAGATCTGGCGCCATGGCATTGTCAGCGAGCGAGGCGTTGAGGAATGCAGCTACGTGCGCCTTGGCGGCATCCCGCAGTATATTCAGATCCGCGGGCAGGACGTGCGCAATCCGCTCATCCTGTTTTTGCATGGAGGGCCGGGCAATCCCACCTCCTGCCTTTCCTACCACTACCAAAAGCAGCTGGAGCAGGACTACACCTTGGTCAACTGGGATCAGCGCGGCTGTGGGCGCACCTTTTATCAAAACCGCGGCAAGGACGCGCCCGTAAGCTGCGAGCAGATCCTTGCCGACCTGCACGAGCTGGTGGAATACCTGTGCGCGCGCTTTGGCAAGCAAAAGATCATTCTGCTGGGCTATTCCTGGGGCACGGTGCCCGGCATCCTGTACGCCAAGGCACATCCCGAGCGCCTGTATTGCTACCTCTCGGTCTGCCAATGCGTGCACATTCTCACAGGCACGGTATATGCCGCCGCGCAGGTTGCCGCGCGTGCAAGGCTGGCGGGCGATCACACCCGCGCCGAGCGGCTGGAGGCGCAGATCAAGGCGTTTTCCGCTCTCGATCGGCAATTTTCGGGCAGCGCGTTTATGAAATACGCCAAGCTGCGCGACACCACCTGCGCTTACCAAAAATGCGCAGACGTCAAAAGCACGGCGGCGTATATTTGCACGGGTCTGCTCTCCCCCGACAGCCACATGCGCGATCTGCGCTGGAAGCTGCGGCAGGTGCTGCTGCCCTATTCGTATCTGGCACACGAGCGCGAGCTGATCTCCTATCTGAGCATGGAGTTTGATCTACGCCATCTTGCCCCCGAGTTTGCCACGCCCATCTGTTTTCTGACCGCGGACGATGACCGCATCTGCCCTGCCGACATGATTGAGGAATACTATCGCACCGTGCGCGCCCCCGAAAAGCGTTTTTTGCGCATTCCCGGGCAAACGCACACCGTGTTTTTTGACCGTCCGGAGGTGTTTTGCAACAGCGTCCGCACACTATTACAAAACGCAAGCCCAAGGTGACCGGCACCTTGGGCTTAAACATTGTATTTAGTTAGTCAGCACAATGCTCTTGAGATGGAACTCATCACCGCGCTCGCAATCGTTAAAGAAGTCTACGCGAATCTGATGCACGTCACCGCTCCAATACTGCGTGGGGAGAGGTACGCGCACAGTGTGCCATTCCCCGTCAAAGATCAAATCGAAATGCACCGAAACACCGCCCGTGGGATGCACGTACTGCCCCGTGCACAAAAAGATCTCGGCACTGTACGAATCCTCTCGATTGGTTTTGGGAATGCGATAGGTGATCTCGATCACGCTGTAATCGTCTGCATCCAGATTTGCGCCGCCCTCTTCGTAGCGAATATGCACGTACGGGTCGTGCGGCTCTACCACCTTAAGGCGATAATAGCTGTTCTCTCTGTACGAGCCGCCGCAGTTATTGAAGCCGTCAAACAGGTCGCTGCGGTCGGATGCGCTAAAGTCGATGATGGCAAAATCCTTATCCTCTTCAGGAGTCTCGATCACGCGGTCACCCCAAACGGTATCCAGATATACCAGGCGCTTGTACAGCCAGTTGTATACAAAGTAGGCAGCATCCTCGTGCGTTTCAAAGCCGTAAACGTCATCTGCCTGGTGACCCTGATTCATAGTGCCAAGGATCTTCCAACGGTCAAAATTACGGTCAAAGGAATCCTTGTGGGTGTTGGCATCGGTCAGAATGCTCTCGCAGATGGCAAACAGATCGTCGCGCTGCTCCATCCAAATCGGCTCGCACATCTCTCTGAACCACTCAGCGTTGCAGAACATAACAAACCACGTGTTGACGCGCATACCGTCGCTGACCGAGAAGTTGGCAGCGTACATTCCCTTGTAAGAATGCGTGGTGTTATACTTGGTGTTGGCAAGTGCAAAATCGTAATCCCAGGGAGGGCCGAAGGTCAGCTTTCTTGCACCGTCGGGTGAGAGATCGATGTACAAATTGTACGTGCCCGAGTCAAGATTCTTGACGATCTCGTCGGTCATGTAAATACGTACGGCAGATTCGATATCCACGTATGCGGAAATGGTCTCGATCTGCTTCTCCGCCTCGGTCGTGCCCGTAAACGAGGTCTTGCGGATCAGCTCCCAATTCTCGTCCAGCTCGTAGTATTTGTTTTCAATAATAGCAGAGTAGCACAGCTGTGCAATATTGCCTACCACCTTGGAGCAAAAGTCGATCTGCTCGCGCGTGTAGTCCCCGCCCGAGGAGAGCGAAAAGTTACCGCCGCCAAACGACATGGTCGTGCCATCAAGGTCGGTCATGGGCTTGCCGCCGTAGCTGATCTGCACGGTGTTGGGCTCGTCGGTGCGTCCGCCCTGCCCTACCATCAGATAGCCAATCTCCAAATTGGTCTCGGCATCCTCTTTTTCGTAAATATCCACACGGTGCGGATTGATCTGCGTCTGCTCACAAAGCAGATATACACCGCGGTAGTCACCGTTGACGTAAAGCTCTACCCAAGTGCAGTCCGAGGCAAAGGAATAACCGTTCAGCAACTCTCCACACATGCGGAAGGCAAGGCTGTTGCGCATGAGCGAATAGTCGTAATAGTCTGCCATCAAGCACCACGACTTGCATTTTGCGCCGTCATTAAGCCCCAGCATATTGCGTTTTTTGTCAAACTTTAAGCGGAAGGGCTTTTTCTCGGTTACTGCAGTAGAGTTACCGCGTACACGAATATTGGCGGTTACATCAGCAAACTGCATAGGCTCGGAGCAGTTTTCCAGGGTGACCGTGCAGGTCTTGTAGTAGTCCTTGCTGGTCACGTCGTGTCCGTCGGTGGTGTCAATGCGCAAAATGGGCAGCGTCCACGCCTGCTCGGCAGGAGGCGGCTCTGTGCCTTGCTCGGTTTCCGATTCGGTCGTTTGCTCGGTTTCCGATTCGGTCGTCTGCTCGGAGTCCTGCGCCGTGCCCGATTCATGATCCGTGTCCTCGGCGGGCTCTGTATCGCTGCCGCTCTGCGAGCCGGTCTGCCCCGGTTGCGCGGTGTCGGGCGGGGTTTCTGTATTGGCGTCTGCGCTTGTGGTCTGCTCGGTCGTTGCCTGCTCGCCTGCCGACTCATTACAAGCACTGAGCATGGGCAGCAGCATGATAAACGCCAGGGTCAAGCACAGAAATAAGGGTAACATTTTACGGTTGTTCATAAGCAATCCCCTTTCGTTTGGGTTGCTTTTATTGTATCAAAAAAAGTGACAGATGTCAAGAATTTTTGATGGAATGCACGCTAGGGCACACAATTTGCATTCCGACATTTTTAGTGCTTGACAAACGCGCGGTTTTGGGGTATAATACATTGTTGTCGCATGGGCCCGTAATGGTTTCGACGGGGGTTTTGCGATACGATAAGCGTGGCGGGCCGGATAATCCCAATAAACTGTCCAACTTTAAAAAATAAACGACAACAATCAAGTTGCACTGGCTGCCTAATTAGGCAGTGCTGCAAGACTGCGGTCTTGCCCGTTGCTCTCGGAGTACCGCGACCGAGACTCCAACGTCATTGAGCGGTGACCGTGCATCGGCGTTTCGCCATTGAACCGATCACGCACAAAATGGCTACTCTGACGCGAAGTCTGTCTGCTGACGGCGCAGATGGGGAAATCTAAATAACAGACTGCCCACGGAGAAAGTCGTATCAACGGGCTTTCGGACAGGGGTTCGACTCCCCTCGGGTCCACCAAAAGAGAGAGGTAGGTGCTTTTGCACCTGCCTCTCTCTTTTGGTGGACAGAGCGAAGCCCCTCGCGCCGATTAAGGCGCGATAGGGGTTCGCATTCGCCGCTCGAAGATCGGAGAGCGGGTCGCGCAGCGAGACATTCTCCAGGCGCAGAGCGTGCGAATTTTCGCCCTCGCGAAACTGCCCATACGATCGTCCGCATCTGCAATCACTACCTATTTACTCGTAAAGGGCTGCATCACACGGATACAGCCCTTTTACTTTCCATAATATTTGTGCCGCTAATTTCGCAGCCCAATCGGTACTTTGTCTTTTCTTTTAAATCGACAAAAGCTTACTTCTTACTTCCCTGCGTCAGCGCTGCCTGGCGGTAGGTGCCCTCTGTCTTGGCGCACTCTTCATCCCAGAGCTGTGCCATGTATTCATAGACAGATGCGGGAATATCGGGTGTGCCCGCAGCCATGGTGGGCAGCAGCTGATCGCCCGCGACCTTGGGATCGGTGCATGCAACGTCGTTACGCCATGCATCGCGCTCTTCCTTATTGCGCAGATTGGGAATCTGTACCCTCACGCCGCCTGCCAGAATGGATCGGTACGCAAACATGCCGGGCAGGAACATATCGAGTGCCTCGTATACGTCAATGGTATCTGCATTCTCATCGCCCAGGATTTTATTGATAAAGAAATACATGGAATAGAAGTCCGAGCCGCCGTGACCAAAGCCCTCAGCGCGGTCGCTCATGCCCTGATCGGGATTATAAGAGCGCAACGAACCGGTCTCGTAACCACCGTCGTACTCATCCTTGTTGACGTACAGCTTGAAGATGTGGCCGTCCATCGCGTCCTCGCGTCCGCACTCCATACGACCCTTGGAGCCGTACATGGAATACCAGATCGAGTTCTTGTACAGGTTGCCGTGGATCGACTTGATAATACCGCCGTTTTCCAAGGTTACCATTTCAATACCGAACTGCCCCGCTTTTCTGCCGGTACGCAGACCGCGCGCGTTTTTGGTTCCCTCAAAGCCCACGACCGATACGGGGCGCAGACCCGTAGAGTGAATGATCGGACCCAAGGAATGCGTGCAATAGAAGGTTGCATAGCCGCCGTTGCGCCAGTGGTCGGGCTCACCGTAGGTGATGGAGGGCCAGATGGACCCACAGTTATGGATATACTCACCCTCGCCGTACTCAAACTCGCCGATCTCACCGCTTGCATACAGCTTTTTCATTTCGTAGGGGGCGGGCATGTAGCAGTAATTTTCACCGTATGCATAGATCAAACCGCTCTCCTCGACCGCTTCAATCAGTTCAACCGCCTCTTTCATGGTCTGAACGGGCAGCACCTCGGAGAAGACGTGCAGCCCCTTCTTCAAGCAGCGAATGGCAAAGGGCGCGTGCTCGTTTGCATAGTTCGCAAGCACCACAGCGTCCATATCGTGCTCGATAAACTTGTCAAAATGATCGTAAAAGGTAATGTTCAGCCCTGCAGCTGCATCCCTTTGCGCGTCCAGCGCTTCAGGGCTCTTGTCGCAAATGGCAACCACCTCGGCGTGGTCAGCTCTCTTGCAGTAATTGATCATGCTGGTGCCGCGATATGCACCCAGGACTCCGATGCGAACTTTTTTCATAGGTTTGATTCCTTTCCTGATAAGAATGGTGAAAGCATCCGTGAAGAGTATCTTACAGCTTCATTATAGCACACCAATGGCGCGAAATCAATGAAATATTCCACAAGTTTGTGGAATTTGGTTAGATGGCGGTTGACTTATCCGAATGCCTGTGTTATAATGATTCCACAAAAAACGACAGGGAGGCTTGTACAATGACAGGACAGAACGTGTGCCGATTTGTGCCCAGAGAGATCAGCGAGCACAGCATTCATACGGTCAATTTTGTTTTGGAAACAGAACCGCAAGCCTACACCGGCCTGCACCTCAAGGCGCTGTATACCATGTATCTGGTTACCCGTGGTCAGGGCAAGCTGCATACGCAAGGGGCTGTGCGCGAGCTGCACGCGGGCGATCTGTTTTTCTCCTTCCCTGCCGAGCCCTTTGCCATTGAGTCGGTAGACGCCTTTGAGTACATGTACATCAGCTTTCTCGGGGCGCGCGGCAATCAGCTCATGGAAAAGATCGAGGTATCTCCCCGCTCCTGCTTCTTTTCGGATTGCGAGGCGGTCATTCCCGTTTGGCTGCAAGGCATTCAAAGCCCTACCGATCTTTCGGATATTGCCAGTGAGGCGGTGCTGCTGCACACCTTTGCGTACCTGGGCGGACGACTTGCCAAGTTTGCAACGCGCGACCATCAGGGCGTCAATCTGGTCTCCGCGATTCAAAAATACGTGGACGAGCATTTTTCCGAGGTGGATTTCAGCCTGGATCTGCTGGGCAGCGAGCTCAAATACAACAAAAAATACCTCTCCACCGTGTTTAAAAAGCACGTGGGGGTGGGCATTGTGGATTACTTGCATTCGGTGCGCGTGCAGCACGCCTGCACCATGCTGCACCAAGGCTTTTCCAGCGTCAGCGACGTAGCCTTCCGCTGCGGATATTCGGATGCACAATATTTTTCCAAGGTGTTCAAGAGCCGCATGGGGGTTTCCCCAAGAGCTTATATCGAAAAGGTAAAGTATCAATCCAATACGTAAAAAAAACAGCATTGCATTAGGCAGGTTCTCATAAGGATGTTTACACCGTAGGGGTCGACGTCCTCGGCGACCCGCCATAACCAAATTTCGGCAGAGAACTTGTTTTCTCTGCCGATTTGTGTTATAATGGAAAGGGTGATGAATATGGATATGGATAAAGAAAAAGAATTACCAAAGCGAAAACATCCTCGTCTTGACAATTATGATTATAGTACTGCTGGCGCATATTTTGTAACGATATGCACGCAAAACAGACGGGGCGTGCTATCTCGCATCGTAGGGCGGGGGCGTGCTCCCGCCGAAACAACCGCGATAGAATATACCTCCCTCGGAGAGATTGCGGAGAAACAACTATTTCTTCTTGCAGATCGCTATCCGTACCTTACGATTGACCAATATGTAATTATGCACAACCATATACACGCAATTTT
>JAZRQR010000122.1:0-27482 GCA_045650025.1 Eubacteriales bacterium | reverse complement strand
TAGATCAGACTGAGCGCAACGCCGCGCTCGCTATGCGCGCCCGAGCGACGGAAATAGCCCCCCACCAGCTGCAAACGGCGCACGCGATACGCGCCTGCACGCTGCTTGGGAACTCCCTCCCCGTTCTGCACGGGAAGACGGGAACGACTCCACGCCTGCGCCACCTTTTCTACGCCAAAGCGCGACTTGCCCGAACGTACGACCTTGAAATTGCGCTCCTGCGAATACAGATCCAGCACGTCTGCCACCACGCAAAGCGTCAGCGCCAGCACGGCAATGCTATTAAACATCATATACGTCGGACCGCCCAGCAGCGCCAGCGCCACGTCATACAGCACCGAGGTGCCAAGAAGCACGGCGGGCACCGAATACAGGCTATGCTGACGCACAAACAGTCCGCAAAGTCCCTGCCACAGTCTGCGCCAGGACGTCGCTCCTGCCACAAATACGGCAAGCGCTGCGATCAGCGGGTACACGGCTGTGGTCACGATCATGGGCACGTTTCCGCTCAGCATGCCCACCAGATATGCGTTATCCAGCGCAATCAGCAAAAACAGCACCACAACGCACAGCGCCAGACGCGCGATGACCAGCGGCTTTTCGCGGCGATAGGCTTGCTTGATGTCCGCTTCATCCGAGGCGTCCAGATATTCTTTTCCGCGCCAAGCAAAGCAAAGCGGATTATCCGTGCCCTGCCCCAGCGCAGTCCTTTTACGCACAAGCGATGCACTGCGCACGCGCGCGCTGCCCAGCTTGCTCTTTGCCTCTTGCTCATACCCAAGCGCCGCCATCAGATGAATATCCTTTTCATCCAGCTGTACGCCTTGTGCGGCGTCACCGCTCGGCTGCGTCTGCGGCTTTGCCGCACGCCCCTGCTGCGGGTCGTACTCGGGATAGGGAGGCATGTCTGCCACGAAAGGCAGATCCGATGCATCGTCAGCCTCCTGCTCCGGCTCAGCTGCCTGGGGCACCTGCTCGGGTTCAGGCTCGGGCTCGGGGGATTTTCTTGCGGGCGGCAACGGGATCTCCGCGGAATGGTCAGCGTGCATTTGCGCCTTGACCGCCGCGACCGATTGCTTCCACTCCGCCAAGGAATCCAGCAACAGATCCACGTAGTCCTCTTCCGGCTCGGGCTCGGGCTCGGATTGAACCGTTTCTTGTTCTGTTTCTATGTGCACAAGTACCTCTTGCTCATCCGTCTCAAATTCCGGATCTGCAATCGGCTCTTCTTCCTCGATGAACTCCTCGTCCTCGATAAACTCCTCGTCTTCGATGAACTCCTCGTCCTCGATGAACTCTTCGTCCTCGATAAACTCCTCGTCCTCGATGATCTCTTCGTCCTCGATGAACTCTTCGTCCTCGATAAACTCCTCGTCTTCGATGAACTCTTCGTCCTCGATGATCTCTTCGTCTTCGATGAACTCCTCGTCTTCGATGAACTCTTCGTCTTCAATGAACTCTTCGTCCTCGATAAACTCCTCGTCTTCGATGAACTCCTCGTCCTCGATGATCTCTTCGTCCTCGATAAACTCCTCATCTTCGATGAACTCTTTGTCTTCGACGAACTCCTCGTCTTCGATGAACTCTTCGTCTTTGACGAACTCCTCGTCTTCGATCAGCTCGTCGTCCTCTTCCAGCATCTGCTCCAGCTCGTCCTCGGCGACCAACGCCTCGTATTCCGCGATCTCGGCGGCGTCCTCCTCGTCAAAATCGTCATTCGTAAACCACGGCAGCTCCTCCTCGGGAATCTCCTCGGGAATCTCCTCGGTTATTTCCTCGAAAAGCTCCTCGGGCTGTGCCTGCTGGTCCGGTACGACATCCGCCTCTACGGCAACCGCACGCTCCTGTCGGAATTGCTCCACGATCTGTGCCTGCGCCTGCGCCTTGATCTGCTCCTTGATCACTTCTGCGTCGTCGAACTCGTCTTCCGTCTCATGCTCGAGCTCGTCCTTAGGCACATCATCGAGCGATTCATAAGTCGCCCCTGCATCGTCCTCGTCCTCATCGGGCATAAAGTCCTCGGCGCTGTAGAAATCAGTGCTCTTTTTTGTGGAAGCGGGCTTGGAATTTCCCTGCTTACCAAACATTTCTACCAGCATTTTTGCAAACGCTTCGTCATCCGCGCCCGGATCTGCTTGCTCGTCCTCGGCGTGATCCGCACTTTCGTAAGACCGTTTGAGTCGCTCTACCATTTCATCCACACTCTCGGTGGAAAATTCTTGCTTCTTTTTAGCCAAGCTGCCGCCCCCTTTCTATAGAATGCAAGGGCATATCAGCCCTGTCTGTGTTGCTTTGCCGCCTCGGCAAGAATGACCGATGCAGCGGTGGATACGTTAAAGGAGTTGACCTTACCGTACATGGGAATGGAGGTAATAATATCCGCCTCCTTGGTTACAAGATCCGAAACACCGTTGCCCTCGCTGCCGAATACCAGCGCGCAAGGACCGCGGAAATCGGTCTCATAATAGGGCTTACCACCCGCCTCGGCAGCAAACACCCATACGCCCTCCTTCTTGAGTGCGCGTACGGTTGCGCCGATGTTGGCAACCTTGGCAATTGCCAGGTGCTCCACGGCACCTGCCGATGCCTTGGATACCAGAGGCGTCAAGCCCACGGCACGACGCTTGGGGATGATCAGACCGTGCGCACCGCAGCCCTCTGCGCAACGAATGAGCGCACCCAGATTGTAGGGGTCGGTAATGCCGTCCGCAATGACGATCAGCGGCACCTCGCCGCGCTCTCTTGCGATCTCCAGAATGTCCTCAGGGGTGCAGTATTCCTTTTGCGCCGCCATTGCCACAATGCCCTGGTGAGGTGCAAAGCCTGCCATATGATCCAGCTTGTCCTTATCCACCTCTACGATCGGAATGCCGCGCTCCACCGCCATGGCAACCAGCGCCACGATCGAGCCCTCGCGGTCTCCGCGTCTGACTAAGATCTTATCGATCTCGCGATCCGACTTGAGCAGCTCACGCACCGCGTTTCTGCCGATGACCAGACCGGTGTCCTCCATCGCCTCCTCGGGTTGTGCCGCTACCTGATTCTGCGGCTTGGGAGCACGGTATTTGTCCAGGCGGTCGCCTGCGCTCTTTTGCTGGCGGGGCTTGGGCTTGCCTGCGCCGTTCGCGCCTTTATTTTTCTTAGAATATTCCATAATCGATTCCTTTCCTTTCCATCGGGTCATTTTTTCAATTTTCCGACAGCAATTTGAATAATCTCGAATTGATATACACACACTATTCATTATAGCATACCTTATCCGATTTGTACAGACATATTTGCGAAAAATCTCATATTGCAAGGGCTTTTGGCACAAAAATCGTTCGTCTTGATGCGACATTCCTTGCTATTTCCCGCGTTTTTTCCATCTTTTTTGAATTTCCTTTGCAAATCAACTTGCATCGCGCCCCCAAATATGCTATAATGAGATGTTGATCCCCGTTTGTCTCAAGGAGTCCGCTATGATCTTCGATTTCCATTCCCATTGCTTCCCCGACACTCTTGCCCCCCGCGCCATCGCGCATCTTGCCGAGATCTCGCGCAAGTGCGGTCTTTCCCCCACCACCGACGGCACGGCGCAGGGCGTTCTGGATCAGATGCACGCGCATGGCGTGGACCGCAGCTTGATTTGCAACGTTTCCACCAACGCGCATCAAATGCCCAAGGTTAACGAGTTTGCCTGCACCTTAGCCCGCGAGCAGTCCGAGCTTTACGCGCTTGGCTCGCTGCACCCGCACGGCGAAGACCTGGAGGGTCAGATGCGTATGCTCAAGGATGCCGGCATCCGCGGCATCAAGCTGCATCCCGACTATATCCGCATTGAATTTGACGATCCGGTGCTCCACCCCATTTTTGAGCTTTGCATTGCCTACGACATGTTCATGATCACGCACGCGGGCTATGATCCCAACTCGCCCGATCATATGCATTGCCGTCCCGAGCAGATAAAAACGGTGCTGGACAACTTCCCTCGCCTGACGCTGGTTGCGGCGCATATGGGCGGCATTGGAAAAGAGCAGGAGGTGCTGGATCTGCTTTGCGGCAGACAGCTTTACCTTGACACCTCACATTCCGGCTCCTACCCCTACCGCCACCCCATGCTGTATAAGATCCTGCAAAAGCACGATCCTTCCCTGATCCTGTACGGCAGCGATTGCCCCTGGTCGGGTCAGGAGCGCGAGCAGATTTTTGTCAAGCAAGCACCCATTTCAGAGCAAGCCAAAGAGGATATTTTCTGGAATAACGCAGCCAAGCTGCTGCACCTTTCGTAATAAAAGGAGTTTTTATGATCTTTGATTTTCACTGTCATTGCTTCCCCGACAACCTCGCCCCCTACGCCATTGCACAGCTGGATGAAAACTCTCCGTGGAGCGGTCTTACTCCCAGCACAGACGGCACCGTTGCTTCGG
The DNA here is from genome assembly GCA_045650025.1 of Eubacteriales bacterium. GTDB lineage: Bacteria > Bacillota > Clostridia > Oscillospirales > CAG-272 > SVQP01. The sequence goes on along the minus strand of JAZRQR010000122.1, from coordinate 23,073 downwards.
TGCTTGAGCAAATGCATGCACACGGCGTGACCCAAAGCCTGGTTTGCAACATTGCCACCAATGGGCGACAGATGGCAAAGGTGAACGAGTTTGCTTGCCTGATTGAGCTGGAGCAGACCGAGCTGCACGCGCTGGGCTCGCTGCATCCCGACGGCAAAAATCTCGAGGGGCAGATCAAGCTGCTCAAAAGCGTGGGAATCAAAGGCATCAAGCTGCAACCCGACTACATCCGCACGGATTTTGACAGCCCGCTGCTGCACCCCATCTTTGAGCTATGCACGGCGCACAATATGTTCGTCATCACCCACGCCGGCTTTGACCCCGGCTCGCGCCTACACGTGCATTGCAGACCCCGACATATCCGCAAGGTGATGGAAAACTTCCCCAATCTGACGCTGATTGCGGCACATATGGGCGGCATCGGCTGCGAAAAGGACGCGCTGGAGCTGCTTTGCGGCACCCCCATTTACTTAGATACCGCGCTTTCGGGTCGCTTCTCCGAGCGCCAGCCGCTGCTACATCAGATTCTCCAAAAGCACGATACCTCCCGCATTCTGTACGGCAGCGATTGCCCTTGGTCAAACCAAGTTTGCGAGCAGGATTTTGTCAAAAGCGCCCCCATCTCGGAGCAAGCCAAAGAGGACATCTTCTGGAACAACGCAGCAAGACTGCTCGGGCTTCCCGGTTAGCCGTACGGGAATCGAACCGAATTGCCCGAGGGCGCGAGCAGTTTTGACGCAGCAGATTTTTTTGAACCCAAAAGCTTTTCCCACAGGGCATATAGGCAATATGTCCAAGGCGAAACATAAACGGACCTGGAAAATCTGCTCGTCAAAACCAACTTGGTTCGACTCCCGTACGGCTAAACGTACAATGCGCCCCCGGCACACCAAGTGCCAAGGGCGCATTGTTTTTTTATTTATTTGGTCGGCAACGCCAGCACCACGGTAAAGGTATCTCCCTTTTTCTGGGTGCGGAAGCTGCCCTGGAGCGTGTGCATAATGCTCTCGCAGGTCAAAAGTCCCAGCTTGGTGCTCTCCACCTTGCCCGGTCGCTTGGCAATCTTGTTCTCGCACGTTACCACCACCATACGGTCGCGGTATTCCACGCGCATCACCACGGGGCTTTGGAAATCGGCGTACTTGACAACGTTGCTGTACATATTATCCAGCACGCGGCTCAGATAGTCCACGTTGGTGCAAACGCTTACGCCCGAAAGCTTGGGCGAGACGGTATAGTCCAGCTGCACGCCGGTCAGCTCCGCTGTCATAAAGCGTTCGGAAAGCAGCTGCTCAAACAGCACCTCCGCGTCATACTGATCCAGGGTCACCTCTTCGTTCTTGTGACCGTACGCCAGGAAATAGTTAAACAGCTCGTCCGACTGCCGCTTGATCCTGCCTGCGTTTTCGCTGCATACGGCAAGGTATTTCAGCTGCTCCTCGGTCAGGTTTTCGCGGTGCGATTCCATCAGCTCCAGATACCCCAGCAGCGAGGTCAGCGGCGTGCGGATGTCGTGCGAGATCGAGGTGATCAGATCCTGATTGGCGCGCCATGCTTGCTCCTTTTCCTCCATCTTTTGCAAAATGGAATCGCGCATGCCGTCCACGTGCGAGGCAAGCTGCGCAATCTCATCGTTGCCCTTCTTGCCGATCTTTCCCTGCAAATCGCCCTTTGCAATGGCTTTTACGTCACGCGACAGGCGCATGATACGGGAAATTTCCGCTTGGTAATACACCATCACGATCAGAATAAACAACAAAAACGATACGCCGATCGCCATAATATCGCCCAGTACGTTGAGCAGCTCGGAATAGTCCTGCACCGCAACCAATACGGTCTTGTCGGAGAATTCCACCTCAATGCTATAATCGTATTTCTGCGTGTCCGGCACGGTGTCTGCGTCTACGCCCTCCAGCACGATCAGCTTAAAGTTCTTGTTTTCCTTAAACCAATCCAGCATAGCGTCCATGTTGTCCGAGCTGATGTCACTTTGCTCAGCCCAGCTTTTGAAGTTAACCAACACCTCTTCAATACGCTCGCGCTCTTTTTCTTCCGTCATATACTTTTGCTCGATCATGTAGCCAAACAAGGGCGAGAGCAAAAAATATGCACCAAAGCCAATGGCAAGCGCCAGACAGATCACGATAACGTGCTTCCAGATCAAGGAGGCGTGGAACGTGCGCTTTTTTGCCTGTTTAATCAATGACGTACCCCTTTCCCCACACGGTGCGGATCAAGCTTTGGTCATCCCCCAGCTTTTTACGCAGATTTGCAATATGTACCAGCACGGTATTGGAGGAGCTGGGCAAGAACGCTTCCTTCCAAACCGTCTCATAGATCTCCACGGGGCTGAACGTACGTCCGCGATCGCGGTACATCAGCACAAACAGCTCAAATTCCTTTTCGGTCAGCAGCACGCGCTCACCGTTGCGGCAAAGCATTTTTTCCTCTTCGTCAATCTCCCAGACAGGCTGCGGCTCTTCGATTTCCTCTGCCACGCGGTACTGATTCCAACGGCGCAGCAGCGCGCTGACGCGCAGCTTTAAGTCAGTTGCATAAAAGGGCTTGACAATGTAATCGTCGCCGCCGCTGCCAAAGGCGAGCACCTTGTCGGTGTCGGCACTCTTGGCGGTCAAAAACAGGATCGGCACAGAGGACACGGCACGAATCTCGGCTGCCGCGCTGACGCCGTTCATCTTGGGCATCATGATATCCATGATCACCAGAGAAAGCGCAGAATCCGACTTGACAAGCGAAACCGCCTGCTCGCCGTCCTCTGCCTCGATGACCGTATATCCTTCCTTTTCCAGTACGATTTTGAGCAGGCTGCGAATATCAGGCTCGTCGTCCGCTACCAAAATTTTATATTGTTCGGGCATAATTTGCCTCCTTACTCCCAGTATCTGTGCTTATTATACCATAATTCCGCACAAATGCAAAGGTTTTTTTAGCTTCTTAATAATTTTTTATACTTTCCCAACTTTTTTTCAAAAAAGTATTGCATTTTAAAAAAAGGTATGGTATAATACTTTTCGCTTCGGAGGCATAGCTCAGCTGGTTAGAGTGCTTGCTTGACATGCAAGAGGTCACTGGTTCGATTCCAGTTGTCTCCACCAAAAACAAAAAGAGAGGTTCAACGAACCTCTCTTTTTGTTTTTGCCGCAGCCTCCACGAATCAGAACCACACCAACCGCATAGCACGCCTGCTAAGGCGTGCTATGCGGTTGGTTGATTTGCGCCGGTTGCCCATAAGCCTCGGTTACGCTTTGGCGCAAATATTGGTTCTGATTCCAGTTGTCTCTTTTTTGCTGAGTTCCCACCGAATCAGAAGCACGCCGCCATGCGATTGGCGCATGGCGGTCAATTTGCGCCGGTTTCGCGCAGATTCGGCTTCGCGCTGGCGCAAATATTGGTTCTGATTCCAGTTGTCACGCTCCCCGCAAACAACGGGCGATTCATGAATCGCCCCTACGAGTGCGCGCGGGCGAATCGTGATTCACCCCTACGGATAGACGATCTCACTCCCCGTCAGCCAACAATCCCTTCATGACCGGCCAGGCGGCATCGGCATAGAAGCGGTGTCCCTCGTGACCGATCACCAACGCGCAATTGTCGGGTGCGTCTGCTGCCACATAGAGCCCCTTGATGATGTCAAAGGTCTTTTGCACGGCGTACAACGGGAAGATATCATCGTCCTTGCCGCAGACTACAACCAGCTTTTTGGGCGCGATCATAACAGCCAGGTCGCCCATGTCAAAATAACGTGCGATGCCGGGAACATAATTGCAGGTACAATGGTGGATGGACACGATGGAATCGTGATAGGTGCAGACTGCGCAAGAGGGCATGAAGCCTGCAAAGCGATGCTCCAGGCAGGCGGTATAGTAGGTTGCCGTACCACCGCCCGAGTTGCCCATAAGAACTGAGCCCTGCAAAGTGATGATATCACTAAAATGCGCCTCGATGGCATCCAGCACGCGCATAACGTCCCAGACGCGTTCCCCGATCAGGGTTCTGCCAAGCAGCAGCGCGGTCATGGCGGGACGCTCGCAGGCAGGGCCGTGTACGGTACCGCCGCATTGTCCGAACGCTCTTTGCTCAATGGCAAGCGCGGCAAAGCCCTCGGCTACGGCACGCACGCAAAAATCGCGGTCGCCGCTCGAGATCAGCTCCTCATCACCGGGATACTTGGGCGTGCCCAAAGAAATATGTGCGCCCTTGGAATGTCCCTGCAGCGCAACGCAGAGCGGAAGCTTCCCCGTCTGCTCTCGGGGCAAAAGCAGATCGCAATGAGTAAAATAGCCCTGCTCGGTCTGCAGCGTGAAATGAATATGGCGATAGCCGTGCAGCTCGTCCTCGGCAGTGATCTCAAAGATCGGCTCACAAGGAGAAAACGTATCCAAGCCCAGCAGCTTTGTCAGTGTTTCGGTGCATGCAGCACGATGCTGCTCGATGGGGGTAATGCCATCCCAACGAAGCGCAGGGGCAAGCGCTTCGGAAAGCGCGATATGATGATTGAGAGGTAAGGTATTCATAAATCGTCTCCTTTGATTGGATGAATTCATTATAGCACATCATAACGGTTTTGACAAGAGATTGGGAAAATGATGGCTTGATATTTTTTGCCGTCGGTCAGCACCACGGTCAGCACCGCTCTTCTGCAAAATTAAGATATTAAATTCTTGCCTTACCCTTGACATCCACCTATACTTTTGTTATAATACGTGAGGCAAAATTCGACAACTATGGAGGTTACATATGCTCTGGGGCTCTTACGGCATAGTTCATATCATCACGCTTTTGCTTTCCGCCGCGATTATCGTCGGCTTATATTTTATTTTGAGAAAGCGCTCGGACAAGGTCAAGACCATCGTGCTCTTTATCCTTTCCTTCTCGGGCATCTCTGCAATCATCTTCAATCTGGTCACGTGGGGCTCGCCCATTGAGTATCTGCCCTTTCACATGTGCTCGATCTCGGCAATGCTGCTGCCCTTTGCGGTGATGACCCGCAATAAGGTCATCAACAACCTGCTGCTTTTGTGGTGTCTGGGCGCGCTGATCGCACTGACGCTCAATCAGGCGCAGGCGGACTACGAGATCTTCTCCTGGACCTTTGTTTTCTACTATTTCCCGCACACCTTGGAGGTTGGTATCCCGATCCTCATGTTTGCGCTGGGGCTTGTCAAAAAGGAGGTCAAGTACATCGGCTCAACCGTTGCATTGACGCTGTTCCTTTACACCGTGGTGCACCTGCTCAACGTACTGCTCAACAACTACGCCCAAGCAAATAACATTGTGGACTGGGCAGGCGAGGTAGTCAAGCTCAACTACATGTACTCGGTAGACCCCACCAATCCCGTACTGCAGATTATGTACAACTTAGTCCCCCACCCCTATTGGTACATGCTGGTGGCAACACCCTTTATTCTGCTCTATCTTGCGCTGGTGTATCTGCCCGAGATCATCAGAGCGATCAAAACCCAAAAAGCTACATAAAAGAATGCCGCGTGCTTAGTGCATGCGGCATTTTTGCCTCTTGATTATTTTCCGCAACCGTGCTATAATGTAAAATGAAATATTATGCAATCGAGGAAAAACATGAAACTTATCCTGCATTATTTGCGAAAATACAAAATGGAATGCGTCGTAGCACCCCTGTTCAAGCTGCTGGAGGCGTGCTTTGACCTTTGCGTGCCCTTGGTGGTTGCCGCCATTGTGGACCATGGCATTGAAGCGGGAGAGCAGACGTACGTGTGGCGCATGTTCGGGCTGTTGGTGCTGCTGGCGGCGGTGGGACTTTCCTGCACGCTGGTGGCGCAATACTTTGCCGCACGCGCGGCTGTGGGCAGCGCCGCCAAGCTGCGCCACGATCTGTTTGCGCACCTGCAGACCTTCTCGCACGAGCAGACCGACAAAATGGGCACGGCTGCCATGATCACCCGCATGACAAGCGACACAAATCAGATCCAATCGGGCATCAACCTTGCCCTGCGCCTGCTGTTGCGCTCCCCTATCATCGTGTTCGGTGCGATGATCATGGCGTTTTTCGTCAAGCCCAGCCTTGCTTGGATCTTTGCCGTCATCATTCCCCTGCTCTCCGTGGTGGTGTTTACCATCATTTTAGCGGGCATTCCCATGTACAAAAAGGTGCAAGCCAAGCTGGATGCCGTGACCGGTAAAACGCGCGAAACATTGCGCGGCGTGCGCGTAGTGCGTGCTTTCTCCATGCAGGAGCGCGAGGTTGAGGAATTTTCCGAGATCAACCGCGCACAGACCGCGCTGCAGAATTTTACGGGACGCGTTACCGCGCTGATGAACCCCTTGACCTTTATACTGGTCAACGGCGGTATCGTGGCGCTTGTGTGGTTTGGCGCACAGCAATTCGGGCTGCCCGAGGGAGTGACGCGCGGTGAGCTGATCGCGCTGGTCAGCTATATGTCGCAGATTTTGGTGGAGCTTGTCAAGCTTGCCAACACCATCATTTCCATTACCAAGGCGGTGGCTTGCGGCTCGCGCATTCAAGCCGTGCTGGACGTGGATGCCGGCATGCCCCGAGCAGATGCCGCACCCGATACGCTTGACGGCAGCAGCGTCAAATTTGAAAACGTAACGCTGACCTATCAAGGCGCAGGTGCACCCTCACTGCAAAGCATCAGCTTTACCGCTCGCCCCGGCATGACCGTTGGCATTATCGGCGGTACGGGCTCGGGCAAATCCTCCTTGGTCAATCTCATCCCCCGCTTTTATGATGCAACCGAAGGACACGTATTTGTAAATGGCAAGGACGTCAAGTCCTACGATCCCGTGACCTTGCGCGACATTGTTGTCACCGTGCCGCAAAAGGCGGTCTTGGTCAGCGGTACGGTGCGCTCCAATTTGCTTTGGGGCAACGAAAATGCATCCGACGGTCAGCTGTGGGCGGCGCTCAAGGCTGCGCAGGCGCGGGATTTCGTGGAACAGCTGCCCGAGGGCTTGGATGCACCCGTGACGCAGAACGGCTCGAATTTCTCGGGCGGTCAGCGGCAAAGGCTGACCATTGCGCGCGCCTTGGTTGCCGCCTCGCCCGTGCTGATATTGGACGACAGCGCAAGTGCCTTGGACTTTGCCACCGACGCAGCGTTGCGCCGCGCGCTCAAATCGCTGCCGCATAGTCCCACGACCTTTATCGTTTCCCAGCGCACCGCATCCATTGCGCACGCGGATCTGATTCTGGTGCTGGAGGATGGTGCCTTGGTCGGTCAAGGCACGCACGACGCTCTGCTGTCTTCTTGCGCGGTCTACCGCGAGATCTATGATTCTCAGTTCAAAGGAGGACAAGGCGCATGAAAACCAAAACCATCCTCCGCGTACTCAAATACCTAAAGCATTACCGCTTGCTCTTAGCCCTTTCGCTGCTCTTTGCTGCCGTTTCGGTGGTGCTGACCTTGTGCATTCCCGTGCTGACGGGTGACGCCATTGACCTCTTGGCAGGTGACCCAACCTTTGCCGAGCGTGCCGTTTTCGGCTTGCTTTGCAAGCTCGTACAGCCCTTTGGCGTGACTGCCGAGCAGCTCAACACCATCCCCGCGATTTTAGTGCTCATTTGCCTTGCCGTGGGCGTGACCGCGCTGCTGCAATGGCTGATGAACGTGTGCAACAACCGCATTGCGTTCGGCATCGTGCGCAGATTGCGCCAGGATGCATTTGAGCGCGTGCAGGTGCTGCCGCTCTCTTATCTGGACACCAAGCCCGTGGGCGATGTGGTCAGCCGCGTCATTTCCGACGCCGATGCCGTAACAGACGGCTTGCTGCTCGGCTTTTCGCAGTTCTTTACCGGTATTCTGACCATTCTCGGCACGCTTTTGATCATGTTCACGGTGCATCCCGGCATTGCGCTTGTGGTCGTGCTGGTCACACCGCTTTCCTTGTTCGTGGCGGCATTTATCACCAAAAAGACCCATAACTATTTCAAAAACCAATCAAAGACGCGTGCCGAGCAGACCGCCATCGTGGACGAAATGCTAGGCAACCACAAGCTTGTGACCGCCTTTAACCGCGGTGACGAGGCGCTTGCTGACTTTGACGCAGTTAATGCACGCCTTGCATCCATCTCGCAAAAGGCAACCTTTTTCTCCTCCCTGACCAATCCCTCCACCCGCTTTGTCAACAATCTCGTATACGCGGGCGTGGTACTGGTGGGTGCTTTGATGGCGGTTGCAACGGGCGGTGCATCGCTCAGCATCGGTCAGCTTTCCTGCTTCCTTTCTTACGCAAACCAATATACCAAGCCCTTTAACGAGATTTCGGGCGTGATTACCGAGCTGCAAAACGCGCTGACCTGCGCGGCAAGGCTGTTTGAGCTGATTGATGCCACGCCCGAAACGCCAGACTCCCCCGACGCGCACGTGCTGGAAAATGCGCGCGGCGAGGTGGAATTTGATTGGGTCAGCTTTTCCTACGATCCCGATCGTCCCTTGATCGAAGACCTTTGCCTGGACGTCAAGCAGGGACAGCGCGTTGCCATCGTCGGCCCCACCGGCTGCGGCAAGACCACGCTGATCAATCTGCTTATGCGCTTCTACGACACAACCGAGGGAGATATCAAGGTGGACAGCACGCCCACGCAGCATATCACGCGAAACAGCCTGCGACAGAACGTTGGCATGGTGCTGCAGGATACGCACCTCAAGCACGATACCGTGCGCGCCAATATCGCGCTGGGACATCCCGACGCGACCGACGAGCAGATCGTAGCAGCCGCCAAAGCATGCCACGCGCACTCCTTCATTCGCCGCCTGCCCAACGGCTACGATACAATCATCGGCGGTGACAACGACACGCTCTCGCAGGGTCAGCGACAGCTGCTCTGCATCGCACGCGTCATGCTGCGCCTGCCGCCTATGCTGATTTTGGACGAGGCAACCTCGTCGATTGACACGCGCACCGAGCTAAAGATTCAGAGCGCATTTGCCGAAATGATGCAGGGGCGCACCTCGTTTATCGTGGCGCACCGCCTCTCCACCGTCAAAAATGCCGACCTCATCTTAGTCATGCGGGATGGCAACATCGTCGAACGCGGCACGCACGACTCGCTGCTTGCCGAGAACGGCTTGTATGCAAAGCTGTATTACAGCCAGTTTGAGGAATAAAAACACAATGCCCCGCACGAAAAATCCGTGCGGGGCAAAATATCATATAAAGCATAAAAGCAAGCCGAAAAGTACATGGCTTGCTTTTATTTATTCTGTTGTTTTCGGACAGTCGAGGACGCCTGTCCCTACAAAACGAAAGCGGCGGGACATAAAGCCCCGCCCTACGGACGTTATAATTCGTGTGCAATCCGCTCGATCACGGCAGGCATACCGCCCTCGCCCGAGACGGTCAGGTCGGCGTAGCGTGCGTACAGCGCGGCGCGCTCGTCGTACAGATCGCGCAACGTGTACCCCGCAGGCATGACCACGCCGCGGTGGGCAAAGTCGCCAAGTCTTGCTTCCATCTCCTCATAGGAAATATGGATATACACGATCTTACCAAGCGTGGCAAGGTGGCGCATGGCAGCCTGGCTATATACCGCGCTGCCGCCCGTGGCAATGATGGCGTTTTGCGCATCCATGGCGCAATTGACCTCGGCTTCAATGGCTAAAAACCCATCGTTTCCGTGCTCGGCAATCAGCTCGTGCAAGAGCTTGCCGTGCTTTTTTTGAATACACAGGTCAGAATCGATAAATTCATAGCCCATTTTTTTGGCAAGCAATACCCCCAGCGTGCTCTTGCCGCACGAGGGCATGCCGATTAAGATAACAGACATAGAAAACTCCTTGATTGATTATAACCACGCCGGGGGCTCTTCGGGAATGGGTGGGAATTCGCTGGCAGGGTCTGCCCACGTGCCGCCGCTCTGCGCGCCGCTTTGCTGCGGGCGCGGCGTATCGGCAAACACAAACGAGGTCTTGCCGCCGCTCATTTTGAGCTTGGCGGAAAAGCTCTTGCCCGATTTTTGCGAAACAAAGCCCTCCAGCACGTCGGTCTCACCCTCGGCAATCAGCTGCTTGGCAAGCCCTACCGAGATGGTTTTGCCGCAGATATAGGTATTGATATGGAACGGGCATCCCTCTTTGTAGCCCGTACAGGAATAGCCGTAGCGTCCGCGGATAATATCCTTTTCGCACATGGGGCACTTGGCAATAAAATCGCCAAACATGCCAATATCGTGATCCGTGCCCTGCCCCGCCTTTTGCGCGGCGAAGATGGCGCCGATCTCGCGCTCGGCAAGTGCCACCGCATCGGTCTGCGTTGCCTGCCCGCGGAATACCTGCTTGAGCGCCTTACCCATTTCGCAGGTCTTGTATTTATCCATGCCGATGCCCATGCGATCCAAGGATTCGACCAGATAAATGCCGCCGGGTAAAATGGTATACACGTCCTTTTTGAGCTGGATGTAGCCCGAATTGCGCGCATTGTCAATGATACCCGTGCGCGTTGCCTCGGTACCCAGCTCCACGCCCTCCAGCATTGCCTTGTACTCGGCAACGTCGTTAGCTCCCATGCTGTCCGCCAGCTGCGCTGCCTGCTCGTCATCCGCCGCCTTTTCCTCGCGGAAGGGGTTTTTGAGATAGTTCAGCAGCGTCTCGGTGGTGTAATGCTTGGGCGGCGTGGTCTCCTTTTCGGTGGGCTTGAAGACGTGGTTGATCTTGTCGCCCTTTTCGAGTCTGGGCAACACCTTATCCTTGGCGCCGCCGTCATCGTATTTCATCCAACCGGGCTCGATGATCACCGTACCCTTGAGCGAAAACTCCTCATAGTTGCCCACCTTGACCGTGATCTCGGTGCGCTCTGCCAGGCAATCCTTGGCGCAGAATACTGCCACAAAGCGGCGGAACACGGTGGAATATACCTGATTCTCCGCCTCGCTCAGCCTGCCCTTTTCGGGAATCTTATACGTGGGAGTAATCGCAGAGTGCGACTCGATCTTGGAATCGTCAAAAATCTTTTTGCTGTCCTTAAAGGTAACGGGATAGCCGATCTTGGCAATCCCCGCAAGGATCTTTTTGACCTTATCCTTCTCGGCGGTCGCCATGTACTCCGAGTTGGTTCTGGGATAGGTCAGATAGCCCTGCTCGTAGAGCCTCTGCACGATCTCCAGGCTATCCTTCATGGGCATTTTATATTTCTTGGCAAGCGTACTCTGCAGCTTGGAGAGCGAATACAGCTTACCGGGCATGACCGTCTCTTTTTTGCGCTTGACGCCCGTGACAATGGCATCCGCCTCGTTGTACGCGCGGCAAAGCTGCTCTGCCTTTGCGTATTCCTCGGGCTTGAACTTGGTCTTGCCCGTAAGCTCAACCACCTCGCCGCCCGTCTTTTCCTTGCTGGCAATGACGCAATATTTGCCGGGCACAAAATTCTTGATCGCCATATCGCGCTCGTAAATGGCGCGTACGATGGGCACGATAACGCGTCCGACACGCATCAGCGAACCGCATTTGAGCGTGGCGTAGCGCGTCAGATTGACGCCGTACAGCCAGTCGATATAGGTACGCGCAAAGCCCTCGCCCGCGAGATTATCGTAGCCCGCCGCGTCCTTTAGGTCGGCAAGCGCGGCAATCACGGTCTCGGGGGTCTGGTCGGGCAGCCACAAGCGCTTGAGCGCGCGCGGCTCGGTCAGTGCGTGTGCGATGCACAAGCGGATGATGATCTCTCCCTCGCGGTCCGCGTCTCCCGCATTGACCACGGTGTCCACGTCGGGACGGTTGCACAGCGCGCGAATGGTCTCAAACTGCTTGACCACGCCGCTATCCACCTGCTTATCATTTCCCTTGCGCAGCTCAAAATGGAACTGCTGCGGAAAGCAGGGCAAATTCTCCATGCTCCAGCGTCCGCTTTCGGAGGGCGCATAGTATTCCACGTCGGCAAGCGAAAACAAGTGACCAAACGCCCAGGAAACCAGATATCCGTTGCCCTCTAAGTAGCCGTCACGGCGCGTCATGCGTCCGTTGCCGGGGATCTGCTCGATCGCAGCCGCAATATTTCTGCCAAGACTTGGCTTTTCGGCAAGGATCAAAATCATACCATGCCCTCCCTTCTGTAAAATTCACGTATATGTATCATCGTTTCTTGGCAAAAAACTCGGTAAGCACCGCGGCGCATTCCTCTGCCATGACGCCGCCCTCAAAAGCGGGCATAAAGTACAGCGGATATTTCTGAATGCGTAGCATGCTGCCGCACGCACCACCGCGCGCATCGTAAGCGCCAAACACCACGCGATCCACGCGTGCCGCCGCCAAAGCGCCCGCGCACATGGGGCAAGGCTCCAGCGTCACGTACAAGGTACAGCCCGAAAGGCGGTTGCTGCCCAAAGCGGCACAAGCGCGACGGATGGCAAGCACCTCGGCATGCGCCGTGGCATCGGGCAACAGCTCGCGCTCGTTATGCGCACGCGCGATCACTTCGCCGTCCTTGACCACCAAAGCACCCACGGGCACCTCGCCAAGCTCCCCGCCCTTGCGGGCAAGCGCCAGCGCTTCTTGCATATATGTCATATCCATATCTCTCGCCTCCCCAAAAAACTCTTCTTCTATTGTACCATAAATTCGACAAAGACGCAAGGCTTTTGCGCGTTTTCGCAGGAAATATGTTGTTCTGCAAGTATGAACTCTCCCCCGAGTGTCATCCTGAGCGGAGCAAAAATCCCAATCTGTTATCCCCTCTGCGGAGGGAAGGATTTTGATTGGGATTTTTGCGCAGTCGAAGTTTTGCGGAGTGTATATTTCGCAGAAGGCTGCGAAATGAAACGGAGCAAAACCGACGAGGGAGTGCGTTTTTCGCACGACCGAGGAAGGGATCTGTGAACGGTTTATAACACGCCTGTTTGCACAAAGTAACATTTGAAAGCAAGCGATATGGGATGCGTAAAAAAAGTAACAAAGGCTAAGCAGACATTGAGAAAGCCCATCGGAGATCCCGCCTGCGGCGGTTTTGCTCCACTCCGTTTCACTACGTTATGCAAAACTTCGACTCCGTCTGAAAGCCCGAATATAAGCATTTATATCATAATGTAAAACCGCGGGCTTTCATACTCCGCTCAGGATGACACTCGGGGGACTTTTTTCAAAAACCATCTTTACAAATCGGTAAAAATGTGCTACAATACTCTTGCGACACAACTGAACATGTACGACGCTGGGAAACATCCTTTGGTAAAAGGTGTTTCTCTTTTCCCTTTCCCGGCGTTCGGATAGGTTGTGTCGCAGCAATGAGAGATTCACTTTTTCGGTGCGTCTCTTTTGAGGCGCACTTTTTTATTGAGGAGAATTGCAATGAATCCAAACATGAATGATCATGAATCAATCATCTTTTCAGCCGATTATTCCAACTATCCCATTGACTCACAAGAAAATAATGCCCGTTTGATTTCGCAAGAATGGGAGAAAATTCAATGCAATTTGAACTTGCCCGAATTCCAAACATATAGAAAATTTGAAAAAGCTCTGTACCTTTCCTGTCAAATAGCTGTGGAGCAGCGTTCTTACATCCTCATTACGCCTTCATCCGCATTCCACACCCTACTCATTTCTCTGCAATCTCCATTATTCCTGTTTTATCAGATACAATACCTCTCCGACTTAAGCCTTTGCTGTTCAGAGATATACGCAAGGTATGACCAACTCCATAAATGCGTCATTTTAACCTTTGTCTGTCAAAACTGAATTCAAACAAGTCACGCAAAACGCGTCCGCACCGATCGGTGCGGACGCGCTCTTTTTTATGTACTCGATTAGACAATACCCTGTGCCAGCATTGCATCTGCGACCTTTTCAAAGCCCGCGATGTTTGCACCTGCAACCAGGTCGCCCTCCATGCCGTACTTCTTAGCAGCGGCAACGGAGTTGTTGAAGATATCAGACATGATCTGGTGCAGCTTTGCATCCACCTCTTCTGCAGTCCAGGAGTAGCGCATGGAGTTCTGGCTCATTTCCAGACCCGAAACAGCAACGCCACCTGCGTTTACTGCCTTGGAGGGAGCGACAACCACGCCGTTCTCCTTGAGGTACTCAAACGCCTCAGCCGTGGTGGGCATGTTGGAAACCTCAACGTAGTACTTGACACCGTTTGCCACGATGTCCTTTGCGTTGTCCAGGTTCACCTCGTTCTGGGTAGCGCAAGGCATGACGATATCGACCTTCTGCTCCCAAGGACGCTTGCCGGCAAAGAACTGTGCGCCAAACTTATCGGCATAATCCTGCACCTTGTCGCGACCGGATGCACGCATCTCCAGCATGTACGCGATCTTTTCCTCGGTATTGATGCCGTCGGGATCGTATACGTAACCGTCAGGACCCGAAATAGTAACAACCTTACCGCCAAGCTCGGTAACCTTCTTAACAGTACCCCAAGCCACGTTACCAAAGCCGGAAACAGCAAAGGTCTTGCCCTTGATGTCCTCGCCCAGGTACTTGAGCATTTCTACGGTGTAGTAAACGGCACCGTAGCCGGTTGCCTCGGGACGGATGAGAGAGCCGCCGTATGCGCGACCCTTACCGGTCAGCACGCCCTCATAGCGGTTGACCAGTCTCTTGTACTGACCGTACAGATAACCAACCTCACGTGCGCCTACGCCGATGTCACCTGCGGGAACGTCGGTGTCAGGACCTACGTGACGGAACAGCTCGGACATAAAACTCTGGCAGAATGCCATGATCTCACGGTCGGACTTGCCTCTGGGGTCAAAGTCAGAGCCGCCCTTACCGCCACCCATAGGCAGACCGGTCAGGGAGTTCTTGAAGGTCTGTTCAAAGCCCAAGAACTTGATGATGGAGAGGTTTACAGAGGGATGGAAACGCAAGCCGCCCTTGTAAGGACCGATTGCGCCGTTGAACTGTACACGGTAGCCGGTGTTGACCTGTGCCTGACCCTTGTCATCTACCCACGGTACGCGGAACATGATAATACGCTCCGGAATGGTCATGCGCTCAAGCAGCGCTTCCTTGCGGTACTTTGCTTCGTTTGCTTCCACAACAGGACGCAGAGAATCCAGTACTTCCTTAACGGTCTGGTGGAACTCGGGTTCACCGGGGTTTTGTGCAACAACTTTGTCAATAATCTCATCTACGTAAGACATGATAATATCTCCTTTACAGATCGGTTATCAAAAATAAAATATGGGAATATTATACACCAGCATTTTACAGAATGCAAGAGCTTTTTGCAACTTTTTTTATTTTTCTTGCAAATTTTTACGATTTTTTTGCCATAACGCTCTCATCAATGGATTTCGCAGCAAGTTTTCCTGCGCCCATTGCAAGAATGACAGTTGCAGCACCCGTAACGGCATCGCCGCCCGCCCATACGTTTTCCAGCGTGGTGTGCCCTGTAGCCTCCTCGGTAACGATGCAGCCGCGGGCATTGGTCTCAAGCCCTGCGGTGGTCGAGGTCAGCAAGGGGTTGGGGCTTGTGCCGATCGCCATGATCACGCAGTCCACGTCCAGCTCGTACTCGGAATCCGGCACGGGCACGGGCTTGCGTCTTCCGCGCGCGTCGGGCTCGCCCAGCTCCATGCGCACGCAGGTCATGCCGCACACAAAGCCATTGTGAGGATCGCGCGGATCTTCGGGATTTTTGTAGCCGTGGATCGCGGTGGGCGCTTGCAAAAGCAAAAACTCAACGCCCTCCTCCTCAGCATGCTCTACCTCCTCGCGTCTGGCAGGCAGCTCCTCCATGGAGCGGCGATATACGATATACACCTTATCCGCGCCCAGACGGAGCGCACTTCTGGCAGCATCCATGGCAACGTTGCCGCCGCCCACAACCGCCACGCGCGCCGCGCGCAAAATGGGGGTGGCGCTGTCCTCTTTATACGCCTTCATCAGATTGATTCTGGTCAGATATTCGTTTGCGCTGTACACACCCTTTAAGGATTCACCGGGAATGCCCATAAAGCCGGGAAGTCCCGCACCCGAGCCGATAAACACCGCCTCATAGCCCAGCTCAAACAGATCGGCAACGTCCAGCGTTCTGCCAACGACCACGTTGGTCTCGATCTGCACGCCCAGAGCGCGCAAGGTATCCACTTCCCTTTGCACGATCTGCTTGGGCAAGCGGAATTCGGGAATGCCGTACATCAATACGCCGCCCGCTACGTGCAAGGCTTCAAAAATGGTGACCGCATAGCCCTTTTTGGCAAGATCGCCCGCGCAAGCAAGACCTGCAGGACCCGAGCCAACCACCGCCACGCGGTGTCCGTTGGACTCAGGCTTTTGCACGGCGTCCGCGCAGAAGGTGTTGTGCCAATCGGCAACAAAGCGCTCCAGTCTGCCAATGCCAACCGGCTCCCCCTTGATGCCGCGCACGCACTTGGATTCGCATTGCGTCTCCTGCGGACATACGCGTCCGCAGACCGCAGGCAGCGAGGACGAACGGGTAATGACTGCGTACGCGCCTTCAAAATCGCCCTCCTTGACCTTAGCAATGAATTCGGGGATATGAATGCCCACGGGGCAACCGCTCACACAGGGCGCATTCTTGCAGCTAAGACAACGAGACGCCTCGGCAAGCGCGGTCTGTTCATCGTAGCCCAGCGTGACCTCCTCGAAATTGCGTGCGCGAAGCGCAGGATCCTGCATGGGCATGGGGTTCTTTACAGGAGAGGTATTGACCTTTGCCATATCACTCTACCTCCCTTTTCAGCAAATTGCACGCCGCATCTCTTGCGTGCGCTTCAAAATCACGGTACATGCTGCCGCGCTCCAAGGCCTGGTCAAAGTCGATCTCGTAGCCGTCAAACTCAGGACCGTCCACACAAGCAAACTTGGTCTTGCCGCCAACGGTCAGGCGGCAACCGCCGCACATGCCGGTACCGTCGATCATGATGGGGTTCATGGATGCTATGACCGGGATTTGGTAAGGACGCAGCGTTTCCACCACGTATTTCATCATCACCAAGGGACCGATGGTAATGACGCGGTCAAAGCGCTCGCCGCTCTCCAAAAGTGCCTTGAGCGGCATAGTGACGTTGCCTTGCGCGCCGTACGAGCCGTCGTCGGTCATGATCGTCATACCATCGGATGCCGCTGCAAACTCTTTTTCCAGGATGACCAGATCCTTGTTGCGGAAGCCCACGATGGCATGCACGCTGCAGCCCTGCGCATGCAACGCCTGCACCACAGGCAGCGCAATGGCACAGCCAACGCCGCCACCCACGACAAGCACACGGGAAAAGCCCTCCACCTCGGTTGCCTTGCCCAAGGGGCCAACAAAATCGGCAATGCTCTCGCCTGCATTCTTGGCAGCCAGCAGCATGGTAGAAGCACCTACGGTCTGGAAAATGATGCGCACCGTACCCGCAGCGCGGTCATAGCCCGCTACGGTCAAGGGGATGCGCTCCCCTTCTTCGTCCACACGCAGAATGATAAACTGCCCCGCCTTGGCACGCGCAGCAACGGCGGGCGCCAAAATATCCATGGATACCACGGTGGGATTTAAATACTCTTTTGCTATAATCTGATACATAATTTGCCTCACAAATCAAAGGGGAATGTCAAAATCAAGCCGGTATTATACCTTGACGTGCTTTTCAAAGCGGCGCATGATCCATGCCGCCAAAAGTCCAACGATGCAACCGCCTATCACACCGCTCAGAACCAATACGAAGAAATACCAGGCAATGGACGTGGTGCGCATCAGGATCGCCGAGCAGATCACCTGCCCGAGATTGTGCGCCACCGCACCCGCAATGCTCACGCCCGTGGGCGAGAATACGTTTGCTTGTTTGAGCAGCCACATGACCAACAAGGAAAGCACCGCTCCGCTGATGCTGTACGGCACGGCTGACGCATTGAATAACGCACCCGCCAGCAAAATGCGCACCAGATTGACCGCCGTCGCATCTGCCAGACCAAACTTGTACAGCACGAACAAGGATACCACGTTGGCAAGTCCCAGCTTGACGCCCGGCACGCCAATATCAATGGGGAGTAAAAGCTCCACGTACGTAAAGCCAAACGCCAGCGCGGCAAATAAACCGTCATACGCGATGCGACGCACGCGCTTTAACGTATTGTTTTTCATAGTTCCCCACCTTTCACAAATGATAATACTCGTTATATTGTAACATATGTTTGTCGGTTCTGTCAAGATATTCAGGGCGGGATATTATCCGACAAATCAAAGTCCAAGAGTCCGCTCAAGTATCATCATGCACAACCGACACCCCGAGTGTCATCCTGAGCGAGAGGCGTGCTTGCACGACCGAGTCGAAGTTTTGCGTAGTGGAGCGCAGAGCGCGAAACAGAGCAAAACCGCGAGCGCGACAAACGGAAGCGCGCAGCGGGATCTGCGAACGGTTTCTGACATGCCTGCATAAGTTACTCTGGCTCAACGCGACCAGAGGACGCCTGTCCCCACAAAAAAAGTAACAAAGGCTCAATAGACATTGAGAAAAACTATCGGAGATCCCGCTGCGCGCTCATCGCGCTTGCGCTTTTGCTACGCTCTGTGCCCTGTACACGACGGGCACTCCGCTCCTCAAAAGTTCGACTCCGGGCTACGCCCTCCGCTCAGGATGACACTCGGGGGATGCTTGGGCGATTTTCTCCCACCGAGAGGGTTGAGCGGGAGCCGTTTTGGCGCAAAAAAACTGCGCAGAACAAGGCGCACCGGAGCGGGCAAGGCGCAGGCGATCTTGCGATCGTCAAGCCGCACGCGAGGAGCAACGCAGTTATGCACATTTTTTCAAGCCGGAGCGACTCTCCCCGAAAGGGTTGAGCGGGAGCCGTTTTGGCGCAAAAAAACTGCGCAGAACAAGGCGCACCGGAGAAAGTAAAGCGACGGCGATCTTACGATCGTCGAGCTGCTTTCGAGGAGCAACGCAGTTATGCACAGTTTTTTCAAACCAAAACGGCTCCCGCCGAGCCGTGTGACCCACGTTTTTTGAACCCTGCCGTCCAGGGCGGTGCCTTCTGATCGCCGCTTTACTGCTCCCAACGTCCGGGCAAGCACGGGACAAGTCAACCGAAAACTCTTGCACGGGAGGTCTGCAAACCACTTTGGTTCAGGCTCCTTTAATCATCTTGTAGGTCCCAATCGTAGCGTCATCACGCACACGGCAGGATGATTGTTTCATGTTTAGGGATCTATTACTGATCCAGATCGATCTCTTCGGAGAACATGTCGTCGAAGATGTCAGCAACCTTGTCGAACTCAGCATCGTCGTCAATGGTAACCAGCATGTCTTCGCCCTCTTCGTCAGTCTCGGTCTTGAGAATCACGTACTCGTAGAAGCCCTGCTCCTCACCCTGCTGATCTGCGGGGATCATTGCATGATAAGTAACACCCTCTACCTCAACGGTACCGATCAGCTCAAATTCGATCTCGTTGCCGTCCTCATCGGTCAGCGTAAAAAATTCTCTTTCGTTTTCCATGTTATATACCTCGTTTATGTCATAATATGCAGGCGCACCAAAATCTTGCACCCTTCTGTTTATATTGTACCCGATTTTTCCGCATTTGTCAATGCTATTTTAATCAAATTCCAGCACGTCTGCCAAAACCGTATTGGACACCAAAAAGCCCTTAGTGGTAAAAGCGCAGCGATGCGCATCGTCCGCCACAAAGCCTGCGCGGATATAGGGGGCGAGCTTGCCGCCGTAGATCTCGTCAAAATTCTTACCGAAACGGGCAGCAAACGCGGATTTGTCAATGCCCCTTTCCAAGCGGAACGCGAGCATGACGTATTCCTCCTGCTCGCGCAGGGGCGTCACCGCTTCGTAAGCCGTCTCTACAGGCGTGCCGCGCATGAAGGCATCACGGTCCTCGTACGCCGCGCGATCACCGCGCAGATAGGAATGCGCCGCCGCACCAAGCCCCAGATACTCGTCACATTCCCAGTATTTCAGATTGTGACGCGATTCATACCCCGGACGCGCAAAATTACTGATTTCATAGCGTGGAATGCCGTGCGCGGCAAAGAGTGCCACGCAATCCTCATACATATCCGCCACCGCGTCCTCATCGGGCAGCACCAGGCGATCACGCATCTTGTCAAAGGGCGTTCCGGGCTCAATTTTGAGCGCGTAGGCAGACACGTGCTGCACGCCAAGCGCACAAGCGGCACGCACCGATGCAGCAAAGCTCTCGCGCGTTTGCGCGGGAATGCCGTACATCAAATCTATGCTGATATTGTCAAAGCCCGCCGCGCGCGCCATACGCACAGTCGCCTCGGCATCGGCTGCCGTGTGGGCACGCCCGAGCAGCTTCAGCTCATGCTCATGAAAGCTCTGCACACCAATGCTCAGGCGGTTAAAGCCCGCCCCGCGCATGGCGGCAAAATACGCCGCATCCGCCGTGGCAGGATTGCACTCCGAAGTGATCTCCGCCTCGGCACTCACGCGAAAATGCGCCTTGACCGTCTCCAAAAGCCCGCAAAGCAGCTCACTTGGCAACGCCGTGGGCGTGCCGCCGCCAAAGTAGACCGTGTCCACCTCGTACTCGGTCAGATCCGCTGCGCGCTGCGCAATCAACACTCTCAGCGTTTGGCAATACTTCTCTTTCTCGCTTTGCCCCTGATTGGGAAAAGAGCAAAAGTCACAGTAGTGACATTTGCTCTTGCAAAACGGTATATGCAAATAAATTCCCAGCTTTTTCATGGCGTTAATCGTCGTCACCCAGCTTGAGCACCGCCATAAACGCCTCGGGCGAGATCTGCACCGAGCCCAGCTGGCGCATTCTCTTCTTGCCCTCCTTCTG
Source organism: Eubacteriales bacterium (assembly GCA_045650025.1). Lineage (GTDB taxonomy): Bacteria > Bacillota > Clostridia > Oscillospirales > CAG-272 > SVQP01. Next base: position 2,355 of record JAZRQR010000122.1, on the reverse strand, counting down.
CTTTTCCAGCAGCTTCTTCTTACGCGTGATGTCACCGCCGTAGCACTTGGCAAGCACGTCCTTACGCATTGCCTTGACCGTCTCACGCGCAATGATCTTGGAGCCGATGGCTGCCTGGATCGGGATCTCAAACAGCTGACGCGGGATGTTCTCCTTGAGTCGTTCCGCGATCTTACGCGCTCTGGGGTATGCCTTTTCCTCGTGTACGATAAAGGAAAGTGCGTCCACCTGCTCGCCGTTGAGCAGGAAATCCAGCTTGCAGAGCTTGCTGGGCACGTAGCCTGCCAGCTCGTAGTCCAAGGACGCATAGCCGCGCGAGCGCGACTTGAGCGCGTCAAAGAAGTCGTAAATGATCTCGTTGAGCGGCAGCTCGTAGTGCAGCTCGACTCTGTCCTGATCCACGTACTTCATATCGATAAACGTGCCGCGTCTGTCCTGGCACAGATCCATCAGGTTGCCCACGTACTCGGTGGGGGTCATGATATTCGCCTTTACGATGGGCTCGCGCGCCTCGGCGATCTCATCGGGCGAGGGGTAGTTGGAGGGGTTATCAATGCGCACCTTAGTGCCATCCTTAAGCGTCAGCTCGTAGATAACGCTGGGTGCGGTGGTGATCAGGTCAAGGTTGAACTCTCTCTCCAATCGCTCCTCAATGATTTCCATGTGCAAAAGGCCAAGGAAGCCACAGCGGAAGCCGAAGCCCAGCGCGATGGAGGTCTCAGGCTCAAATTCCAGCGCCGCGTCGTTCAGGCGCAGCTTTTCCAGGGATTCACGCAGATCCTGGTAGCGCGCGCCGTCCGCAGGATAAATACCTGCAAACACCATGGGCTGCGCTGCCTTAAAGCCGGGCAGCGGCTGGGAGGCGGGATTATCCGCCAGCGTGACGGTATCACCCACGCGGGTGTCCCCAACCGACTTGATGGATGCAGTCAGATATCCTACCTCGCCTGCGCTGAGCTGCTCGCACTTGCGCAGACCAAAGGGCTCCATAGTGCCCACTTCCACAACCTCAAATTCCTTGCCGCTGCTCATCATGCGGATGCGGTCACCTGCACGCAGGCTACCGTCCTTGACGCGCAGGTTTACCACAACGCCAAGGTAGCTGTCGTAATACGAGTCAAAGATCAACGCCTTCAGGGGCGCATCCTCGTCACCCTCGGGCGCGGGGATCTGCTCGGCAATGGCGGTCAGCACCTGCTCGATGTTAAGTCCCGTCTTAGCCGAAACTGCGGGGCAGCCCTCGGCGGGAATGCCGATGATGTCCTCGATCTCCTCTACGCAACGCTCAATATTGGCGCTGGGCAGGTCGATCTTGTTAATGACCGGTACGATCTCCAGTCCCGCGTCAACTGCCAGATAGGCATTTGCCAGCGTCTGCGCTTCAATGCCCTGCGTGGCGTCCACGATCAAAAGCGCACCCTCGCATGCATTGAGCGAGCGCGACACTTCGTAGTTAAAGTCCACGTGACCGGGGGTATCGATCAGATTATATACGTAATTTTCTCCATCGGGAGCGGCAAAGTTGAGCTTGACCGCACGCGCCTTGATGGTAATGCCGCGCTCACGCTCCAGGTCCATATTGTCCAGCAGCTGCTCCTCCATCTCGCGCTTGGAAACGGTGCTGGTTGCCTCCAGCAGTCTGTCTGCCAGCGTGCTCTTACCGTGGTCAATGTGCGCGATGATCGAGAAATTTCGAATTTTGTTCATTCTCTCGTTGTTTGCCATATTCTTCCTCATTAAAATATGAATAATCATCTTATTATACCCGATTTTTGCGTTTTTCACAAGAGCATTTTGTAAATTTCTTGCACTGTGCACAAAAAATATTTTCGAAAGGCAAAATATAGCAATATTATTCCGAATATTACCTAATTTTGTCTTGTTTGTGCGCATTATTTGTCTTATAATACACATATAGAGTACCGTTCTGCGGTCATTTTACAGCTTATTACCCGACAAAAGGAGATTTGTTATGGCAAAGAAAAATACAGTCGTCATCGGATTTGGCGGCATGGGTGGCTGGCATTGCCACTTCCAGAGAAGCAACGACGTAGTAAACCTCAAGGGCGTTTACGACATCAAGCCCGAGAGAAACAAGGCAGCAGAAGAGATCGGCATTTATGCTTACCCCTCTTTTGAAGCTGTGCTGGCAGACCCCGAGGTAGATTTTTTGGTCATTGCAGTTCCCAACGATATGCACAAGCCCCTTGCCATTGCCGCAATGGAGGCAGGCAAGCACGTCATTTCGGAAAAGCCGGTTACGCTCTCCTCTGCAGACCTGCAGGAAATGATCGATGCTTCTATCAAGTATGACAGACGCTTTACCGTACACCAGAACCGCCGTTGGGACGGTGA
>JAZRQR010000121.1:0-1415 GCA_045650025.1 Eubacteriales bacterium | reverse complement strand
ATTATAGCATGCAGTTTCAAATAATGCAATACCTTTTTTGAATATTTTTCAAAAAATATTGCACTTTTTTAGAATTACCGCCTATTTTTCCAAAATTCTGCTATGATTTTTGCAAGTGATTGCGCGTCGCTTGCAAAACGGACGTTTTCCCAATGCGGTGGGAACAGTTCTGTATAGCGCGGCTCGGCATATCTTTGGTCAAGCAAAACCACAATACCGCAGTCGGTATCGGTGCGGATCACGCGTCCTGCCGCCTGCAGGACGTGGTTCATGCCGGGATATACGTATGCGTATTCATATCCGCAACCGTTCTGGTCAGCATAATAGTCACGAATGATGTTGCGCTCATCCGAAAGCCCCGGGATACCGACGCCTACGATGATACTGCCGATCAGTCTGCCTCCGGGCAGGTCCACGCCCTCGGAGAACGACCCGCCAAGCACGCAAAAGCCGATCAGCATGCCGGGGTTGTCAGCAGTAAACGCATCTAAAAATTGCTCCTTTTGCTCCTGCGTCATGCCGCGCTTCTGCATCAGAACGGGCACGTCGGGATACCTGTCGCAAAACGCCTTGGCGACCTTTTCCATATAGGAATAGGACGGGAAATACACCATATAATTCCCTACCTTGCCGCATACCGAGGCGGCGATGTGCGCGGCGGTCTTTTTGATTGATCTGTCTCTGTCCTCGTATCTTGTACTGATGCCGTCCGCGACTGCCACGCAAAGGTTCTCACGCGGGAAAGGCGAGGGAAAATTGACCGACACAGCGTGCTTGCCGCCGCCCAGCGTTTGCGCAAAGTAGGCGGGCGGGGTCAGCGTTGCGGAGAACATGATGACAGCCTCAGCCCCCGCATTGCATGCCTCGAGCTGACTGCTCGGGTCAAGGCAGAGCTGCTTGAGCGTGATCTCTCTTCCCTGCACGGTCAGGTACGTGACAAAGCCGTTATCGTACAGCTCCGAGGTGGCAACGTATGCGCGAAGCTCACCGTAAAACGCCTCGATCGCGTCGTAAAGCGCGTCATAGGTGTGTATTTTCAGCCATTTTTCGATAGATGCAGAGAGAGAAGACAGCGTTGCGTTGATATCGTCCAGCGGCTCTTTGGAGTAATAATAGCCACATTCCTCACCGTTTGCGTCTTTTTGCATGGTATCGCGGCAGTAACGCTTGACGATCTTAAACAAGGATGCCGATTCCTTGATCTTGGCATACAGCGGCTCGCTTTCGGGCAACTGCTGCAGCAGAGCGACAAAGCTTGAGCTACGCAGCTCGCAGGAAAACATATCTCTCGCTCTATCAGTCAGGTTATGCGCCTCGTCGACAAGAAGTACATATTTCCCGTTATTTTCCATGAAATACCGACGCAGCTTGACCGCGGGGTTATACACGTAATTGTAGTCACAGATCACGATACT
>JAZRQR010000120.1:0-15183 GCA_045650025.1 Eubacteriales bacterium | reverse complement strand
GTTAAAAAATTTTTGTTTTTTCTCTGACATTGTGGGGGGGTCACAGCAGCCCATGCTCTCGCAGCTTCTTGAGCAGTTCGCCCTCGAAGTCGTGCCGCTGTGCGTCTGTCAGTGATATGCTTGTATTTAGCCCGTTTTCCTGCTGGTATTTGATGTATGCCCGCTTGACGTTCGGGTGATTGATATTAAACAGATAGCCCCACGGGTTAGGCTGCGCCCAGATGTTTATCAGCCGTGCGGTCTGCTTGTTTTGCATTGTCTCCTCCGTTCAGCTGACTGCCAGCTGCTCCTCTGGCTGGTATCTGCGCCAGTAGTCGTCTATGTAGCCGAGCCACTTCTCGACAGCTTCCTGCCTGCTGTCGTCACTGTAAAGCCTTTCGACGCACTTTTCTCTCGGTGCGTCTATGTGTATGAGTTCGGCGCCCAGCTTTTCGGCAAGTCTTTGCCGCTCCAATATCCGCGGGTAGCCTCCCACAATGTACGCTGTCTGCCATGCGCCTGTACGTGTATAAACAAGATCGAGGAGCTTTCTGTGCAGCTCCAGCACAACAGCCTCCAGCTCGTCGCTTTTGTGCAGTCTGCCGCCTCCTGTTACTGCGTCCCACAGCTTGTCAATGTCGACTATAAGATCGCCCCAGCCTGCCGCCTCCTCTGCGAAGGTGCTCTTTCCGCTGCACGGGCTGCCGTACACAATGAACACTTTGCGCTGCTCATACCCGAAGCGCCTGTGTATTACATTGTGGCACCTGTGGTGTACCAGCATTATGTTGCTTTTGCCGTATGCGATCGCTGGGTCGTTGACGTTTGCCTCTGTCAGTGGCTCAACATGGTGCCCTATGCAGTCGTATTTATTGAGTATAGGCTTGCCGCAGTGTTCACAGCGCAGCACTCCGTCGGCGCCCTCTCTCTCCAGCATGAGCTCCTTTTTAAGCAGCAGCCACGGCTTCTGCCTGTAAAAGTCATTTAATGCCATAGCCTCACCCTTTAAATATTTGTCTGTTTATATTTTAATTCGCTTTCAGCTGTGCATAGTGGCGCACTTTTTGCACGTCGTACAGCATAAAAAAGAGACAGCCCTCTCCAGAGCTGCCTCTCTATTGCTATTTTGTTATTATTGCGCTGAAGCCTGCCTTTTTTAGCCGCTCCACTTGCTCCTCTGCGTTTTGTCGCTTGCTGTACGCTCCACACTGCACTCTATACAGCGTTTTGCTTTCTGTTGCTGCTTTTTCGGTATATTTTACGCCGAGCGTTTTCATGATTCCCTTTGCAATAGCCTCGCCGACAGCTGTGCGCTCTGCCTCCGTGTCGATCAGATCAAAGTCGGCGCTGTCCATGAATGCGCACTCGACTATAACAGCAGGCGCCTTTGTCTGCCGTATAAACGCATAATAATCGGCGCCGTTGCTGTTGAGCCTTGTCTTTGCTCCCCTGCTTTTCTGTCCGAGCACTGCCAGCTGCGCGAGAATATTCTCGGCGAGCTTTTTGCCAGTGCCTCCGCTCTTTGTGTGATATACCTCTGCCCCGTCGCCGCCGCCTGCGTTGTTGTGAATGTCGACAGCAAGGTCAGGCGCGTATAGGTTGCACTCTGCGACCTCTTGCGCCACTGTGTCGGGCTCGTCCTTTTCTCTGCTGAGCTGCACCTGCACGCCATTGCGAACAAGTGCAGCTTTGCATGCTTTTGCGATTGATAGATTTACATTTTTTTCGAGATTGCCACCTTTGCCGACCGCTCCGCTGTCAGCTCCTCCGTGTCCTACGCCTATGAATACTTTTGACAATGTTGTCAGCTCCTCGCCGTCTGTTTTTTACTGCCAGCCATAACTTGCGCCGTCTATAACAGTATCAGTAACATAGACAGGGTTGCCGTTATAATGCAGATTGTCAGACGCAACAATGCGCACGACCCCGCTATCACCTGCCGCGAAATAGTTGCCGCTCGGCGCTGGGTTATAGTTATCTATAATCTGTTGCCACGTTGTACCCTTCGGCACTGTCATAGTGTCGTAGGGCGTAGTAAATGTAATTGTGTCGCCGCCGCTTATGACGCCCTCAGTATATACCGCGCCGCTCACAAAGCTATCAGTCAAGAGAACAGGGGCGCCATTCAGGAATACATGCTCCCCGCCGCCGATCTTCACATGATTGCCGTCTGCTGCGAGCTGCGTGCCCTCTTTTGTCGGGTTGTACGGGTTATAGATTTCTGTTTGCACAAACGCCGCCCACGTCATGCCAGAAGGTACGCTCACAGTCTCGTCAAGTAGTGTGATCGTTATCATTTCCGAATAGGTTCGATAGGTCGCGCCGCCGACTACAGCGTCAGTTGCGAGCACTTCCACGCCGACCAGCCGCAGCTTGCCGCCATAATATACATAATTGTCATATACAACGCCGTCAACGATTGAAAATTTATCATAGCCGACAAAGCTCGGGTTGTTGACAACGTCCTGCCACGTCCAGCCGTTTATTGCTTGCATGCCTCCGTGTCCTACTCCGTTTTTGTTAAAGAACACTGTAAAAGTGATTGTTTCGGGCTCGTCATACGTCCAGCCCTTCGCCTTTATGATTCCGAGCTCCTCGCTTGTCAGTTTTTTAATATTATCGCTTCCGAGATTTATATAATAGTTAGAGCTGGGGCTCGCTGAATAATCTTTCAACGCGTTTATAAAGCTCATTATGCTTTCTTTTGTCAGGTTGTTGCATGTGCTCAGATCAATGCCGCCCGCTGCGATAACGCTGTCAGCTGTGCAGTGACAGTTCTGCATTTCCATACAATAATTGAAAATATTAGCAATGTTTTTCAATTCTTCCGTTATTTTTAGCGTTACGTTTTCAATTCCGTTATAGCCTCCATTCGATTGATTGAAAACATTGTGCGCTGTTGATATTCCCGTAAAATCGAGGTAAATATTTTTAGCGTTTGCATTGTTAAACAATGACGCTATCTCTGTTATTTCGCTAAAGTCGAAAACAATGTCGGACAAGTCCAGCGGCTCGGTTGCTGTTCCACAGCGCACAAATACGTCTGAGCTGGCTGCGTATGCAGCTGAAAATTTAAGCGTTTTATATTTTGGTTGAAACATTTTTTTCGTGCACCACGCACCAAACGCGCCAGCGTATGTTGTGGGGTTTCCGTAGTTCTGCAAGTTGTCCCAAAATTCGTCGTAGTATTCGCCCTGTTCTGCCTCCACGTTTACAGTCACCTTTGAAAAGCCGTCAACGCCTGCGCGGGGCGTGTATTCTCCGTTGGCTGTGATCGTCTTTTCTTCGAGCACTGCCTCGGCTGCGTCGCCGACTGTCAGGCTGGCGACTCCCTCTCTTATTTGTCCCGCCTCATCATAGAATTTTTTACCCTTGAGGACAAACTCAGGGCGCGCTGTTACCATAGAAAAGTCTGTACTTTCGAACACGCCGTTGCTGTACCCGACCTCTTGCCCGTTATATTTAATCATGTTTTGATCTCCTCTCTCCGCTTAGCCTGCGGCGCTGTCAATAGTCGGGAAGCTCGCCTCGATCGGCAGCTTTACAGCATAATTGAGCGTTGTCTGCGTGTATGTTGTATCATTCACATAAAAATACGGGTTTTCGTTTTCACAATGCAAATAAATTTTTACACTTGCTCCGTCTTTTCCTACGTCAGGAATAGCGCCGAGGCAGATCTCCTGCCCGCCCACTTTCGCGCCTGTGAGCTCAGAGCGCGGAGGCAAAAACAGCGTCAAAAATGAGCTTTTTTCAATGTGCTGCGCGCCGCTGTTCGCGTTATAATAAGCAGCAAAAAACCAGAGCCCGCCCACTTCCAGCTCTGACACGTCAATATAAATTCTATTCTGCGAGCTGCTTGTCTTGTTTGCTTCGTGGTAAATATAATTATTTGCCTTTACTTTGCCAGCGTTTACGCTCTCGGCGTTGACGTGGCTCGCATTGTGGTCTGTGATCGTGTACCGAACATTTGCGATAGGCTGCCCTCCGTTTGCTGCCAGATGTGCAGTATATTCTGCATAGGTTCCGACCCACTCGCAAAACAGGGCGCCGTGATTGATCTCTCTCGTGTACGTTCTCGCGTCCTCTGCCAGCTTCTCAAGCGTCACTGACTTGTCGGGCACTGTCTGAGCCACAAGAGCCGCTACTGCCTCGCTGAGGGCTCCGAGCAGCTTGTCAATGTCCTCGCAGCAGTACGCCTCGTACCTGTTGTGTGCCCTGTCTTTTACAAACTTTTTAAACATTGTTTTTCTGTTCCTCCTGTTAATTAAATATTAGACGCCGTCCGTGTCCTCGTCGTCCCACTCTGGCGGCGCTTTCATAGCTTTGCGGAATTCCAGCTCGTCGCTTTTCAGCTTATGCTGAACAGGGTCGGCTGTGTAGCCGTACTCTTTGCCCCAGTTCTGCAATAAATAGCGGTTTAGCTGGCTGTTTGCTGGCTGGTGTTTTTCTGTTATTTCAAGAGCTGCCAGCACGGGCTCCGTCTCTCCTGTCTCGGGGTCGCTCGGTTTGTATATTTTTTTCGTTTCCTTGTAGGTATAGCCACATGCAGCTTTTAATGCTGCCGCCTCCAGCTTTTCTACTGCCTCTATTCTGTGCCGAGCGTTTAGCACGTCCTGAAATTCCTTGTTTTTGAATTTTGCAGCGTACCACACAGACTTCGAGACGCCGAGCGCTTCCATGATCTCCTTTTCAAGCAGCCCACGCTTTACAAGCTCCTCGATCTGGGGCAGTGCTGGCTGTATTATTGTCTCGTATAGGGGCTTTCTCCCCCTCTTGTTTGCCATTTTTTGCACCTCCTCTTTGCTGGTGCTATTCCTTTTTTTATTTTAATTCTCTTTCAGTGGCGCATAGTGGCGCACTTTATCCACAAGAAAGAGACAGCCCTGCATGAGCTGCCCCTCTCTTTATGTTTTGCGCTTTTATTCTATTCTCTGCGCATGCCCGCCTGTGATCGTCTCCCAGCGTCTTATAATAACGTCGCACCAGCTCGGCAACAGCTCGCACGTATAACAGACGCGGTGCTGCTGTTGTGCTGCGATCAGGGTCGATCCACTGCCGCCGAAAAAGTCCAGCACGAGCTCGCCCTCTCTGCTGCTTGTCTTGATTGCCCTCTCGCAGAGCTCTATCGGTTTCGGCGTCGGGTGCCCTCCTGTGAGCAGCCGCTCCTGCGGTGTAGTCCGTGAAAAGTGCCAGACGTTGTTCATGTTGTCGTGAATGTTGTCAAAATACGCGCGCGTGCTCTCGTACTCTGCCTTTAGCTCGCTGTATGGTTTGAAAAATGCGGGCACGCCCCTCTCGTATGCTAACAGCTGGAGGCGCCTGTAGTCCTCCTCTGTCATTAGCGAGAAGTGGCTGCGGCTCAGGTGGTGCTGCGACTTGTTCGTGCTGCCGTGTATTGCCTCGTACTGGCTGCCGCTTTTCACTCCCAGCTTTGCGAGCTCGGTCACGATATACATGCGCACGGGTTCCCACGCTTCGCTGTAGTCCTCCTGATTATTTTCGCCGCCCTGCTTTCCGCACATGATGAACAGGCACTTCTCGTCAGCTGTTGCATATTGCCGCGTATTCGTTGAGCGCTGCCCTTGCCCCGTTCCCTTGTCCCATGTGATAAGGTTGCGGAACGTCGCCCGCTGCTCTCTGATTAGTGGCTTTATCAGCTCGCTGTATATATCCATGAGGGGCTCGTCGGTGCCCCAGCAGTAAAAGCTGCCCGTGGGCTTGAGGACGTCGAACGCGATCGGCACCCACTTGCGGTTAAACTCCAGCAGCGCCGCCAGCTTCATGTTGTCATTTTCCACGCCGTCCGCTTGTTTTCCCATTCCGTAGGGTGGATCTGTAAACACGAGGTCGACCTGTCGCCCGTCCAGCAGCCTGTCAATGACTTTTCTGTCGGTGCTGTCCCCGCATATGAGCCTGTGATCGCCGAGCTGCCACAGCTCGCCCTCTCTGACGATCGGCGGGAGATCGGGCGGCACAAGCTCCTGCGGGTCGGTGTCTATGTAGTCAAATATTTGCAGCTGTTGCACTTCCATTTTTTCGCCCTCCGTGTCACTCGATATAGCGCACCAGCTTGCCGAGCGCCTTCGCCTCGTTTATCTCCGCTTCCATGCCCTCGCTGATTCCGTAGAGCTTGCCGACGAGTATCACGTCGCAGCCTCTCAGCAGCTCAAGCCCCACGTGCAGCGCAGCCTCTCTTTCCTCTGGCTTGCTGTCGTCAAATATCTGCGGCAGATATAAATGCGGGCAGATCGGCGCCCAACCTCGACTTATTGCATAAAGGACGAGCTGCTGCGCGTATTTGATGTTGCGCGCAGTGTCTCCTCTGTACGGGCTGCAAATATACGCGATTTTGCCCTCTCTCGTGGTGAGCTTCTCGTTTTGCAGCCACTTTGTCAGAGCCTCGGTGTCGTCTTTTCCGTCGAGTATTTGCCGAGCTGATGTGAGGGCGGCGTCGTATGCTTGAGGATCGTCAGTGGTAAATCTTACTTGAAAAATCGTTTTCCCGTTCTCGTTCGGGTTGTTTATTGCTGTAAATAATTCTTTCATTTTTCCGCTTCCTCCTCCGTTTCTGTTGACAGGCTGGCGAGGTATGCCGAGCTGTAGTGGTCTTTTATCAGTCCTTTGCTTTCCCCTATGCTCATAACTTCACAAATATGCCAAAAGCCAAAAAGGACGGGCGGCAGATGTGTGACGAGGTCGTGCCCGTTTCGCACCACAACAAAGTCTTTGAATCTCTCCTTTACTGCTTTGTTAGCAAAGCCCCAGAACACGCGAGGAGCTCCAAAGCCGACGCCCAGCACTTCGACGTCGGGGCGGTTATATTTGACGTACTCGTGGCACAGCTGCGCAACAGCGCCGCCGTGAGAGTAGCCGACAATATAAATTTTTTTCACGCTGGGGTCGTTTATGTCGTCTTTTATGTATGGTTCTATCGCTTTCCAGACGCCGAGGAAGCCGCCGTGACATCTCCACTGGTCTGTCATGTCTCTGTAGGGCTTCGCTGGGAATTTGAAATTATTGCGCCAGTCCTCGCGCCCGTTGCTCCATTCAAAGAACAGCTTCAGCGTCGAGCCCTCTCTCTCTTTGCTGTAGGTTGCCGCGTTTTCGACTGTGGTATATTGTGCAGCCATGCAGTCCGCGAACATTTTGCGCAGTGCTTCCAAAAGCTCCAGCAGCTCGTCCGTTGCTGCTCCTGCCTCCCTGATCTCTGTGCTGATCTTTTTAATTTCTTTTGTCGTGATTTTCATTTGTTCCCCTTTCTGCCTATCCAGCAAATAATAATAAGTGTCGCGCAGATCATGCCCGTGATAATAACGCCGCTTGTCATTTTTCCATGTTCTCCTCTCTGTTTTTTTCGTGTAGCTTCAAGTGGCACCCCGCGCACACGTACACTTGGCGCCTGCGATCTCCGTCAATGTAGTGCACACGCGCCTCGCTTTTCCGATATATCGGGGAGGCGCAGCGCCAGCATGTAACAGTCTGCCACAAGCTCGTCGGTGCAAACTCGTCAAAAATAACGTGATGTGCTTTTGCTCCACAGCTTGCGGATTTTTTTATTTTTTTCTTTTTTCTTTTGTATTGTTTTGCTGCTTTTCTGTCGGCTTTTGCTTCTTTTCTGTCGGCTTTTCTGTATGCTCTTATAATTGCAGTGTACTGCCTTATAAAGCGCATAGTGCTCAGTGTTTTGCCGTTACACCTTGCAAGCTGAAAATATAAAATAGGGTGCTCTTTGTAAAATTTGTACAGCTTCTCCACGCCAAGCATAATGTCGAACAGCTCCTGCGCTGTTATGCTCTTTTCGTTGTTCTGTTCTTTCATTGCCTTGCTTTCCTTTTCTCTCTTTCTTCTGTGATTTTTTCGAGCATGTCCTCCGTGCTTTGCAGCCACTTCTCCAGCTCCTCAGCTCTCCCTTGTTGGTATGCTGCTGCCTTGCCCTTCTCTGCCTTTGCCGCCCTCTTTGCGGCGATCAGATCGTCGGTGAGCCTGTTCGCGAGCTCGTTCAATTCGTGCATGATATTGTACACGGGTTTAGCCCCTCTCTTTATGTTTCACGTGAAACATTTTTTTATTTTTGTTTCATATTGACGCGGTTATGACCTCAGCAACAGCTGCGGGCGGTTCTTCTCGGCACCCTGATCGCAGCGCTGCGCGTGTATTTGTTTTTATAGCCTTTCAGCCTTGCATTGTACTGCGCGTTTCGCGTGTCGGCTCTGTTATACGTCGGCGGCTGCTTTTCCTCGATCGCCCCTCGTATTTGCTCGATAACCTCCTGCCAGTCGATCGAAGGATTTTCTGCGAAAAACTCCGAGAACGCTGCCAGCATGTTGTCGACAAATTCTTTCACATACTCCCACAGCTTGCCGATCGCGGCGAGAATGTTGTCGAGCTGTTCCTCTGTGAGCCCGTACTGCTGTATAAATTGCTGCTTGAGCTCCTCCAGCGTTTTCTCGTTCTCCATGTCGCCCTCCTCACGGCTCCAGCAGGTGCAAATATACAGCCTTGAGTGCGATCTCCACGAGCAGCTCCTCGCGCCACCTGTAAAGCGTGCGCTTGTCACAGTGTAGCCTCATAGCGATAGCGACGGGGCTGCCCTTTTGTTTGTACCACTGGCGGTAAAAGCTCCAGCGCTTCGCGTTCCTGACTGTCTCGTCAATCACTGCGAGCCATTGAGCCTCCACAGGGTCGTCGCAGCTGAGCGCCTCATAATTGAACAGGCGCCGCTCTATTTCCTTTTGCATTTTTCTGCTAAGCATTTTTACCACTCCTTAGAACGGCAGGTCGGTGTCTGTGTCTGTCGGTGCAAAGTTCGGCGGCTCATTCGCAGGCTGCGCGCTGGTCGTTTGCTTGTTGTCAACGAATCGCGCCTCGCTGACGTTGATCTCCGTCGCGCGTACTGCGAGCCCCGTGCTTGTCTTATAGGTTCGCGCTTGCAGCGAGCCCTCAACGTAGAGGCTGTCGCCCTTGCGAAAATATTTAGAGATAAATTCCGCTGTTTTTTCCCATGCGATACAGTTCAGAAAATCGGCTTTATTTTCCGTGCTGTCTTTCCCTCTCGGTCTGTTTACTGCCAGAGTGAAAAACACGACGCTCGTGCCTTTCTCCGTTCCCTTGAGCTCCACGTCTGCCGTCAGGCGTCCGCAAAGCGTGACCTTGTTCAAATTCAAAGCGCTCATTGTTTGCTCCTTTCCGTCGCGTTTTTCATTTTTGCTCCACATTCTGGGCAGTATTTTTTTAATACAACAATCGATTTATACCACATTTGCTCCCCACAGTTTTTACAGTGTGCTACGGCGTGGCTGGTATAAAAATCTGTGTCCGTTTCTCTTTTTACAATCCACTCCGACTCGCTCTGCTTGCGGTAGCCTGCTTTGTATAGAGCTCTGCATTCTTCTTCTACATAGCAAGAGCCTTGTCGGATACAATTTTTATAGCAATTTTCGCCATACTCAAGGCAGCGTAATTTAGCCATTTCCTCGATCTGCTTCTCTTTTTCGCTCATTGTGCTGCCTCCTCTATAAAGATTTCAATGCGCGGGCTGTCGCTGTAGTATTTGCGCGCGAATACCTCCACGACCTGAGTGTCGTCTGTGTACGCGAAGCCGTTCAGGGCGTCAGCCACTGCCTTTATGATGTTGTCAGCGTCAGGCTTTACAGAGGGACGCAGAGCACCCTCTCTTGCCTGCTGCTTCTTTGCTTTCGTCCAGCTTTTCGGTATGGTGTAGAACGCGAGGACGCCCAGCCGCACATATTTGTCGCCGTAGTGCTTGCCGCCCTGCGCTGTGTATTGCCATGCTATGCTGTCCTCATAGGCTCGCGTTTTTGCTGGCGTGTAGGTCTGAGGCTTTCCCGTCCAGTAGTTCTTGCCGTGTCGTGCTCTGATCTTTCCCTGCGGCTGCCCCGCTACTATGATTTTTTGCATTTGTCGGCGCCTCCTGCTGTCAGATCGTCATACACTGCCTTGCAGCCCTCCAGCAGCTTCTCCAGCTTCAAAGCATAGCGACAGGCGTCGTCTCGTGCCTCCTCTGCCTGCTTTAGCTGCTCGGTCAGCTCTTTGACCTTTGCTCTCAGCGCGTCGGCTTCTTTTCCGATCTCGTCGCGCTGGTTCATTACGTGGCGCAGCGCTGCCTCGTTTTTTGTGATCTCGTCCCCCAGCACTGCAAGCGCTCGGACGATTCCTTCTGTCTCTCTCATTGTGCTGCCTCCCTTCTTGCTGCATGTTCAAAGCGCACGCCCGTCAGGTGTGCCCCGATCTCGCCGAGAGGCGCGCGAACGATCTGCGCCGCCTCCTCTTTGCTTTCTGCCTTAATTAGCAAATTGATCGCTTTTCCCCTGATTGCAAAAGTTTTCATTTTCCCATGTCCCCTTTGTTTTTTATTTTGATGTGTTTCACGTGAAACATTTTTATAAAATAGCCACGTATTGACGCGGTGTGTGCAAAATTAAAGAGTTTCTAAAAATTCGATATACTCGCGCATTTTTGCAGCTTCTCGCTCTATTGCTCTGATCTGGCGTGGCGACAGCCCTGTGCCTCGGTATTCCTCCAGCTCCCGTTTTTCTCGTTGTGTCATGATATACTTTGTACGCATTTGCCTGCCTCCTGTGCGCCCTCTCTGCGCTTTTTATTTTTATTTTATCGAGCGACAGCAGTGTCCTCTTTAATCCACGTTAAAATCTTTTTATAGTGGCTCTTGACGTCGCCGTGCTCCTCGATATAGCTCGAAAGTCTTGCGACGTAGTAGTCGAAAGTCTCAAGCCCGTATCTGTTGAGTATGTCGCCGATCTGATTATCTGATAGCATTACATTTCCCTTTATTCTCAGTGGTATGTCGCCGTCGTCTATTTTTCCCTCGTTCTCAAATAAAGGAGTTACACTTGCCTGCTGCCTCGGCTGCTCCGCTTTTATCGGGAATATGTCCTGCCAGTTGTTCACAATAGACTTTTCAAGCACTGCGATCTGCTCTTGCGGGTCTGTCGTGATCTTTTGCAGCTTGTTAATGAGCTTTTTCAGAGCGAAGTCGGTCAGGGGCTTTTTGATGAGCTTTCTCATTTTGATAAACTCGTACAGCGTCTCCTTTACTTCTTCATTTGAAATTAACTCATTTATAATAATGTCGTAGCCTGTCGGCGTGGAGGGCTTTTTCTTTCTTTCTTCTTCTTCCTCCGTACTTGATATTTTAGTATTTAATTTTTGAGTATTTAATGAATTAGTATTTAATTGCGGCGGGTTTTCCGTCGGCGGTTTTCCCGTTGTCGGATTTTCCGCAAACGGCTCACCCGTTGGCGGGTTTTCCGCTTTCGGCTGTGCAGCTCTCCCTTTTTCTGCCGCTGCTGCTTTTGCTGTGTCGCTCGGCTGCTCATATATCTCGTAGTTATAGCCGCTAAACTTGCCGCCCTCGTCGATCGCCTGAGTGCGTCGCAGGTAGCCGAATTTTTCGAGCTCTTTCAGTGCAGCATTTACGCTGTCCTTGCCGTCCTTGCTCAGTGTTACGAGCCCCGCCGCTGAGTAGTCCCAGCCCTCGGGCAGTGATAGCATGAGCGAGAGCAGCCCCTTTGCTTTTAGGCTCATTCCTCGCTCTTTAAAATGATAGTTTGATAATACTGTATAATTTTCGTTTTTATGTACGCGAAAAACAGCCACTTCCATTTACCCCTCCCCAAATGAAAAGCCCTCGCGGGGCTTCGCGTGTCGGCGCTCAGCTTCCCGAAAGGGCTCTGTGTCAATAGTATTCAGTTGCACCAATAGTACCCCGACAAATACTATTGACATTTATTATTATACTCGAATTTTTTCAAAAATCAACAGATCGTGACAAATTCATATATTATTTACAATTTGACGCGCTGTTTGCATAACAAAACGCCTGTATTATTTCGCGCTCTCGCCCGAATACAAGCCGCAGCTGTCCGTCAAGTCCTGCCTTGCGCTCCAGCTTGCGCACGCGCTCCAGACTGGCGAGCACTGACGCGAGCCTGCCCGCGATAAACTGCCGAGCCTCCTCTTTGTTTGCCAGCTTCACGCCCTGCGAGCTGCTTATAATGATCTTTTGAATTATGTCGCTTTTGTTGATCTCCTGAATGTCTTTAGTCATAAGCAGGCGCGCGGCGCTGTCATGAAACGGCTGCCCCTCTCTGATCGGGTACAGCTCGGACAAGCTGCGCGCTATGTCGCGCTGCTTCTCCCACGTGTCGCCGTTCTCTTTCAGATGTTTATAGAGATTCCACTGCCTCGCATTGAGCTCGCTCATTGTGCTGCCTCCCTCTCCGCTCGTTCGACGATCTCTCTCAGCTTCTCCATTCTATACTCTGCTATTTTCGCCTCGCTCTCAAGCTCCAAAACTCGCCCTGCCAATACTTCAAACGCTTTCAATATATTAGCTTCTTTCATTGCAAAACCTCCGCTTTTTCGCCTTTGTATTCGTCAAACAGAACGCCTGTTCTTAAATAATTATACTAAAATAACTTTTCAAAAATCAATAGCTTTTTAATCACTTTGTGATCTTTTGCGTTCTTTCGCGTCATTCTGTTTACTTGCTGCGTTTATTGTGGTAAACTGAAAAACTGTAAAGGAGGTGCTCTTGTTGGCACATATCGGCGACAAATTGAAAACACTGCGAAAAGGGCGCAAGCTCACGCAAGATCAGGTCGCGGAGGCTTTCGGGCTCACTCGTGGCGCTATTTCCAATTTTGAAATAGGAAAGAGGCGCCCAGACATTAAAACGCTGCAAGCCTTTGCCTCGTTTTACGGGGTGCCGCTCGACTATTTCGGAGAGAACGAGCAAAAGGACGAGCTGTTCGACCTGCTGAGCCGCGCGAAGGTGATTTTCCACGACGACAGGGTCAGCAGATCGACGAAAGAGGAGCTTTACCGCGAATTTATGAAACTTTATCTTGAATTAGATAAAAAATAATTTTTTCGGGGGGTTTTATTTTCATGTCCAGAATAACAGTATACGACGTGGCGGCGCGTCTCGGGTGTTCGCCGCAAACTGTACGCCTCGGGCTACAGCGTGGGGAGCTGCCGTTCGGTGCAGCGATCAAAACGAGCAGCAAATACACATATATAATTTACGCGGACAAGCTAAAGGATTTTATCGAGCTATGAGACTGCCGAATGGTTTCGGGGCTGTTGTCAATTTAGGCAAAAAGCGCCGCCGCCCGTGGGCTGCTCGTTTGACGATCGGGTGGGGCGCTGACAAGAGACAAAAATATAAATACCTGAGCTACCACGAAAAGCGCAAGGACGCGCTCGCGGCTCTCATTGAATACAATAAAAAGCCCTATGACGTGGATCGGGCGTCTGTGACCTTTGCGGAGGTTTTCGAGGCGTGGTCGTCTCGAAAGTTTGCCGAGCTCGGTCAGCACTCTGTACGCAACTATAAAAGCATTTACCGCAAGTGTGAGCCCTTGTTCGATATTCCATTCCGAGAGCTCAAAACAAGCCATTTACAGGCTATTGTGGACGCAAACAAGCAGCTCGCCCATGTAAACCTGTTAAAGGTACTTTTCGGGCAGCTGTACGGCTACGCGATCAAAAACGACATAAGCGAAAAAGACTATTCTCAATTTGTCGAGATTCCGACGAAAGAGAAAAAGCTCGAAAAGGTGCCGTTTACCTCTGCGGAGGTTGCGAAGCTCTGGCAGCATGTCGATCTGCCCTTTGTGGATCTCGTCTTGATCTTGCTATACACGGGAATGCGTATATCGGAGCTGATCGAGATGGAGATCGCAAACATAAAGCTCGACGAGCGCTACATGATCGGCGGGAAAAAGACGGCAGCAGGAAAAAATCGTATAATACCGATACACGAGGACATACTGCTATTAGTAAAGGCACAGTATTCGCCAGATAAAAAATATTTGTTTCAATCGGTGCGCGGCAACATGCTGCAATATAATTATTTTGCTGCGAAAAAGTTCACGCCGTTAATGGAGCAGCTCGGCATGTCGCACACGCTGCACGAGACGCGTCACACGTTTATCTCGCAAGCCGATCGCGTGGGGCTGAATGGTACCATATTAAAAAAGATTGTCGGGCACGCAAACGGAGACATAACTCTGCATTATACTCATAAGGATATAGCCGAGATTTTGGAGGAGATCAAAAAATTTCATTATTGAGGCGCGTGTATTTTGTGTGTATTGCGTACAAAAATTTATATTTTCCGACATGATTTTGAGAAAAAAACAGGAGGCGGGCAAACGATCGAGCCGCGCCCCGCAAGGCTTACGGGCTCTTGCCTCGTGTCAAGCCTTTGATTTGTAATCTCGATTTAGTACGTTGTAATCTGCATTTTGTACAAAAAAGCCGTGTTTTTCGGGTCTTTATACTGTCGCCGTATATTGCCTGTATATTTCGAGCATTTCCTGCCCCTGCTTCATACTGACGCGGGGGCTTTTTTGTGCTTAAAAAAGAAGGGGCTTTTCTCCCCTTCTCGGTTTACTTTTTGGCTTTTCGCCCGATTTTCTCAATCTCCATTCGCAAGTCGAACAGCTCATATTTTGCCGCAGCAGCTCGGTCGTGTGCGCTCCCTCTTTCGTACTTTCTCATGATCTCATACTGTTCGGAAATTCGGCGGTCGATTATATCCAAAACTTGGCTTTTAGTCATTATTTACCTCTCTTTCAATGAACCATGCGTACCAGTCGTTGCCGTCAATGTTCTCAATAGCCCAGTAGTATGTCCAGTCATTGGACTTTGGACTGGTTACGCGCCCGCCCGTTATGTTGTGCTCGAATGCGTTCGAGCAGCAGTAGCAGCCATTTTCTACGCTTTCGATCATTTCGCAGGCTGCCCAGTCGTACCCTTTCGCAGTGAGTACCTTTGCGAATTTTTCGGCGGCTTCCTCTGCGGTCTTTGCTTTGATATTCTTGTCTATGTCGATTCTTTTCATTTTCTTTTCTCCGTTTCGTTCTCTGGGGTGTTCCCCTGTTGTGTCTATATTATACCATACCCTCGGGGGTATATGGTGGACAGACTTTTACCGAATTGTAAATAAATTGTAAACACCAGAGAAAAACAGCAGGCGCGTATTTTGCAATTAGACGCAGGGTTGCCCGTCTTTCTGTTTATAATTCGCTCACAGGCGCCCACAGCGACACAAAAAACGGGGCATTATACCCCGTTTTTCATGTCCTCTCGAATAATTCGTTTGATATATGTCGCTGTAGGCTCGCCCGCAGCGTTCCGATCTTCCAGCTGCTGCTT
>JAZRQR010000119.1:0-1202 GCA_045650025.1 Eubacteriales bacterium | reverse complement strand
GTAGCAGCCGGGCATGGAGATGCGCAGCGAGCGTTCCGCGGTTTCGGTGGGTTGGATGCTTGCATAGAATTGCTCGGGGGTGGAGTGGATGAGATGCCACTCGCCCTTTTCGATCTCTGCCTTGATATCGGCAAGATCCTTGCGCGAAGGACCGCCACCGTGATTTCCAACGCCCCAAAGCACGCAAACCGTATCCTCGGGCTGCGCACCTGCTTTGGAAAGAATGACGGGCAGAGAATTGCCCATAGGGGTGTTGTAGCCGCCGTCGTGCGCGTGCATGACCTTGACGGTCGAGCCGTCAAAGCCTCTCCAGACAAATTGTCTGGACGGCAGATTGACAACGTGCGGTGCGGGGCGGCAGCAGATATAGCTGTCCTGTCCGCACTTTGCAAGGATCTGCACAAGTCCTGCGCTGTGCCCGAACGAGTCAAAGTTGACCGCGGTGGTGGGGAATACGCCAAAGCGGTCAAGGAAATAGCGCTTGCCCTCCAAAATCTGTCGTACAAGGCTCTCACCGCTGGGCATGTTGCAGTCGGGTTGGAGATACCAGCCGCCCATAATATGCCATTTGCCCGCCTTTACAAGGGCTTGGATCTCGCCAAACAGCGCGGGATCGTATTCCTCCACGTACTTATAAATGGATGCCTCGTTGTGGCAGAATACGTAATCAAATTCGCTTGCCAGATTGACGGCTGAGCGGAAGGTGGAAAGCACCACGCCCGCGCCCTCCTGCCAATCCCATTGCCAAATGGGGTCTATATGTGCGTTGCAGATCAGATGTACTTGCTTCATGTACGTGCTCCTCTCGGATAGTCTTTTCTTAATTATACAGCATAAACGCATAAATTTCAAGATTGTTTCAGAAAAAAGGGGGGCTGCCAATTCGGCAGCCCCAATTCTTGTATTTGCTGATTTCTCACTCACCAAAGGCGAATTTCACTGCAGATGCATCTGCTACATCATGCCGCCGGTCTTTTCCAGCGCGGCGCGTGCCTGCGCCATGACCAGCTTGTAGTAAATGCCCTGTGCCTCCAGAAGCTCGGTGTGCGTGCCGCATTCGGCAACCTCACCGTGGTCAAGCACCAGCAGTCTGTCGGCATTACGCAGGGTGGAAAGGCGGTGCGCAATGGCAAATACGGTGCGGTTTTCGGTCATGCCGTCAATGGCATCCTGGATCAGCTTTTCGGTTTCGGTATCAAGCG
>JAZRQR010000118.1:0-5049 GCA_045650025.1 Eubacteriales bacterium | reverse complement strand
CGTGCTTGGTGTGCTTGTGGGCGCACTGGTCACCGCGATCATTCAATCCAGCTCTGCATCCGTGGGCATTCTGCAGGCGTTATCCGCAACGGGGGCTGTTTCCTATTCGGCTGCCATTCCGATTATCATGGGACAAAACATCGGTACTTGCGTCACGGCTCTGCTCTCCTCGTTTGGTACAAACAAGAACGCAAAGCGTGCATCCATTATCCACCTTTTATTCAATGTGATCGGTACAGTGATTTGGCTGACTGTCTTCTGGATTATTTCTGCGATCTTTAAACCGCTGATCTTGAGCGAATCGGCAAGTTACTTTGGAATTGCCGTTTGCCACTCCGCGTTTAACGTTCTTTGCACAATCCTGCTGCTCCCTGCCTCCTCGCTGCTGGAAAAGCTTGCATACAAGCTCGTGCCCGAAGCAAAAACGCCCGAAAAGGTTGTCGAGCTGGACGAGCGTTTGCTTGCAACACCCGCCATTGCGGTGGAACAAAGCTGTCAGCTGGCAACTCGTATGGCAAGTGAAGCGGTGGAAGGTTTTAGACTCAGCATACAGGCTATCACATCTTATACACCTGAAATTGCAGAGAAGATCAGAAAAATTGAGGACGATACCGACCATTACGAAGACATTCTCGGCACGTACCTAACCAAACTCAGCCAAAGTCAGGTTTCGGACGAAGACAGTGCAACCGTGACCAAGCTGCTCAAGGCGATCGGTGACTTTGAGCGCATCTCCGACCATGCGGTCAACGTGCTGGAATCGGTCGAGGAGCTGCGCGAAAAAGGCATTGTGCTCTCCGAAGCTGCCAAAGAAGAGCTTGAAATGCTATGTGCCGCTACCGATGAAATTCTCGTTTTGACAAAGGCAGCTTTCGTGGGCAACGATCTGTCTCTTGCATACGATGTAGAGCCTTTGGAGCAGGTTATTGACAATCTCAAGGCACGGTTGCGTCACAACCACATTACAAGACTCAAGACCGGAGATTGCACCGTGGAAACCGGCTTTATCTGGACCGATCTGTTGACCGACTTCGAGCGTGTCAGTGACCATTGCTCCAATATTGCCGTAGGCATTATCGACGTCAGCGAGCATACCATGAATGCGCATGAAGTCATTAAGAGCCTGAAATCAGGAAACGCGCGTTACAGCGATAAGTATGCCGAATATTCCGATAAATATTCAGTACAAAAGCTTTGATAAGTACATAACACAACGCAAAAAAGCCGCTCAACCGAGCGGCTTTTTCTGTTGCAATTTTGCATGATACGGGCGATTCACAAGTCGCCCCTACTGTAGCTTTTCTATTGCATTTCCGTATTCAATTCCCGTGCGCTCTTGCCATCAGCGCGGTGCCGTTTTGCTTGAGCCATGCGTGGCGGACTTTATAATCGGGCATGACGCGCGCGATCTCGGCATAAAACGCTTTCGAATGGTTCATGTGCTTGCGGTGGCACAGCTCGTGCACCACCACGCTATCCAGCACCTCGGGCGGTGTCAGCATCAAAAGGCAGTTGAAATTCAGGTTTCCCTTGGAAGAGCAGCTGCCCCAGCGCGTTTTTTGCGTGCGGATGGTAATGCGCCCGTACTCCACGCCAAGCAATGCGGCATAATGCGCCACGCGCGCGGGAATGATCGCCTTGGCTTGCGATGCAAGGGCTTTGTGCTCGGCATCGGTCAGCTTGGGCTGTCCTTGTGCGGCTTGCACACGGGCAAGATGCGACTTGATCCAATCCGCATGCTTACAAACGAATGCATCGATGGCTCCCCGGGGCAATCTCCGTGGAGCGCGCACGATGACCTGTCCGTCCTTGATCTGCACACCGACCGTTTTGCGGTCCGAGCGGATCAGCGTATATTCGATCATTTCTTTAACTTGACCGCCAGTGCGCACCATCCGTTTTCCTCGGCGCGCTCCACGATCTCAAAGCCGTGTGCCTCGAAGCAGTTGACCACGTCTGCGCTGCGCTCCATGATAATACCCGAAGCCAGCAGCACGCCGTCGTCTGCAATGTACTTATGCACGTCGGGCGTCATGCGAATGATAATGTCTGCTACGATATTGGCGCAAACCAGACCGTACTTGCCGCCCTCAAGATCCACCGAGCGAAGCAGGTCGGACTGATCGCAGGTAATATTGGTCAGCCCCGAATCCTTGATATTCTCGCGTGCTACGCGCACCGACATGGGGTCAATGTCATATGCCTTGCACTCCCCTGCACCCAGCTTGGAGGCGCAGATGGCAAGAATACCGCTGCCCGTACCCACGTCCAGCATACGCACGCCGGGGGTGGTGTACTTTTCCAAAAGGCCGATGACAAGACGGGTAGTCTCATGCGTACCCGTACCGAACGCCATACCGGGATCCATGCGCACCACCAGCTCGTGCTCCTCTGCCCGGTACTTTTCCCAAGCGGGCACGATGACCATGCGCTGACCGATCTTGATCGGCTTATAGTATGCCTTCCACGCGTTTGCCCAGTCCTCCTCATTCAGACCGATCATCTTGATCTCGCCCTCGATGCCGTCCTTGGCAAGCATTTCGCGCAAGAACTCCACATCCTCGCGAATATCGCGCTCGACGGGCAGGTAGACCGATACCGATGCGATGGTCTTGTCCGCATTGAGAATGCTCTCGTCGATCAGGTCGCCGTAGCAGGTCTTCAGGTCAATGTCGCTGTAGTCCTCGATCATGAGATTGGTGTTGATCATGCTCATCACCGCGACAAGCGCGTCCAGCTGCTCCAGCTTTACCGTAACGCGAATCTGCGTCCACTGGGTAGTCTCGCCCCAGTCCTCACACACGTAATCCTTATCTACCATACTCATTTACCCTTCTTGAAAAAGTTTTTCTTCTTTTTGTAGTTGCTCTCACCGCAAGCCTCTGCAAAGGCGCGCATCGCGTCCTTTTGCTTGGAGGAAAGCCCCGTGGGGATCTCCACCGCTACGGTAAAGATCAGATCTCCCCTGCGCGAGCCGTTGCCCAGATTGGGAATGCCCTTGCCGCGCAGCGTAAAGGTGGAGCCCGATTGCGTGCCCTCGGGCAAATCAAACTTGTGCGAGCCCTCCAGCGTGGGCACCTCGATCTCCGCGCCCAGCACCGCCTCGGAAATGGTGACGGGGATCTCACAGTAAATATTCGCACCGTCGCGCTTGAAGATCTTGTGCGGCGCAACGCTGATCTGCATGATCAGGTCGCCTGCAGGACCGCCGTTCTTACCGTCACAGCCCTGAGAGCGCAGCGCGATCTTCTCGCCATGGTCAATGCCTGCGGGAATGTCCACGGTCAGGTTCTTGTTCTCGCGCTCCATGCCGGTACCTCTGCAGCGCGAGCAAGGCGTTTTGATGATCTTACCCGTACCGCGGCACTTATCACACGTGCCGGTGGACTGGAACTGCATGCCGCCCATGTTATGCACCGTGCGCACCTGACCCGTGCCTCGGCATGCCGAGCAGGTCTCGGGCGCGTGTCCGCCCTCGCTGCCGTTGCCGCCACAATCGGGACACTTACGCATTCTTGTATAGGTAATGGTCTTCTTGACGCCAAACGCCGCTTCCTCAAAGGACAGCGACACGCGGATCTGAATGTCGTCACCGCGCTGCGGGCCGTTGCGGCGCTTTTGTCCGCCGCCACCGAATGCGCCGCCGAAAAACGAGCCGAAAATATCGCCAATGTCGCCAAAATCGGTAAATCCGCCGCCGTAGCCGCCACCGCCAAAGCCCGAGCCCTGGTCAAAGGCTGCGTGACCGAACTGGTCGTACTTTGCCTTCTTCTCGCTATCCGAAAGCACCTCGTACGCCTCGTTGGCTTCCTTGAACTTTGCCTCTGCCTCGGCATTTCCGGGGTTCATATCGGGGTGGTACTTCTTTGCCAGCACGCGGTATGCCTTTTTGATCTCGGCATCGCTTGCGCTTTTGTCAACGCCAAGCACCTCGTAATAATCTCTTTTATCTGCCATGTTCGTTTTCCTTAAAAATTCTCTAAAACCTGTTATGGGGCTGCCGCAAAATGCGGCAGCCCGTCATGATTACTTGTTGGAGTTATCCTCGTAGTTTGCGTCGTAGTAGGTGCCGTCACCTGCGTCGTAGTTGCCGCCCTGAGCGCCTTGGTCGCCGCCCTGTGCGCCCTGCTGACGGTACAGCTCCTCGGACACCTTGTAGAATGCCTTTTCGCAAGCCTCGGTATCAGCCTTGATCGCTGCGGTGTCGCTGCCCTTCAGGGTCTCCTTGAGCTTGTCAATGCCTGCACGAGCCTCGTTGATCGCCTCGGGGCTGACCTTGCCCTCTACCTCGCCAAGGGTCTTTTCCATCTGGAATACCATAGACTCTGCGTGGTTGCGTACGTCAACGGCTTCCTTCTGCTTCTTGTCCTCTTCAGCAAACTTCTCTGCCTCGCGAACTGCCTTGTCGATGTCCTCCTGAGACATGTTGGTGGAGGAGGTGATCACAATGTGCTGCCCCTTACCGGTGCCCTTATCCTTTGCGGTAACGTTTACGATGCCGTTTGCGTCGATGTCAAAGGTAACCTCGATCTGGGGCACGCCACGGGGAGCGGGTGCAATGCCGTCCAGAATGAATCTGCCCAGTGTGGTGTTATACTGTGCCATCTCGCGCTCACCCTGCAGTACGTGGATCTCTACCGAGGTCTGACCGTCTGCTGCGGTGGAGTAGATCTGGCTCTTCTTTACGGGGATGGTGGTGTTTCTGTCGATGATGCGGTTGAATACGCCGCCCATGGTCTCAATACCCAGAGACAGAGGCGTTACGTCAAGCAGCAGCAGATCCTTGACCTCGCCGCCCAGAACGCCGCCCTGAATTGCAGCGCCGATTGCAACGCACTCGTCGGGGTTGATGCCCTTGAAGGGCTCCTTGCCGATGAACTTCTTAACAGCTTCCTGTACAGCGGGGATTCTGGTAGAACCGCCTACAAGCAGGCACTTATCGATCTGAGAAACGCTCAGGCCCGCGTCAGCAAGAGCCTTCTTGGTGGGAACCATTGCGCGATCTACCAGATCTGCAGTGATGCGGTCGAACTCAGCTCTGGTCAGGGT
>JAZRQR010000117.1:0-5768 GCA_045650025.1 Eubacteriales bacterium | reverse complement strand
TGCGCTACTATAATTTTGCTGTTCATGGATAACCTCCTTTTATCTCCGGTTTCGTATTTGTATTACAAAGGCTTCGGGCAAAGCCCATACCCCTAAGCTACGCGCGTCCTAAGGCTCTCTCCGGGAGGGAGCTCCCGACGGAGTCGGGTGAGGGAGAGTGCGTTACAATGAGATTAATCCAAACTCAAAGCAACGCAGGCTCCTTCCACCGCTAACGCGGTCCCCCTCCCTCTCGGAGGGAGGCTTTTCGCTGATCCCATTATACACAAATCGGCAGAGGAAACAATCCCTCTGCCGAAATTTGTATATTGCGGGTCGCCGAGGACGTCGACCCCTACGGTGTAATTTGTGCAAGCAAGGCTTTTTTCATTATTGTATTTTGATTTTCCCCTTTGCCTCGGGAATATCCCGGATGATCTCGCCCACGGCGGGCACGGTGATCTTGCCCGACAGCGGATTTTTGATGCTGATGACGGGCGTGGTGATGGTGGCATCCACCTCGCTGCGCTCAAACGCCAGGTCGCATTCGTGCATCTCGCACCCGATCAGCGTCAGGCCCTCACAGTAGCAAAGCGGCTGCGTGCCGATGATGGTGCAGTTTTCAAACGTGATATTCTTGGCGTACCACGCAAGATACTCACCCTTGACGCGGCAATTACGCACCAATACGTTCTCGGCATGCCAGAACGCGTCCTTGGTGTCCAGATCGCAGTTCTCAAACACCGCGTTTTTGACGTACTGGAACGAATACTTACCCTGAAAGGTCACGTTTCGGAAGCGCAGCTCCTCGGCGCGGAACATAAAATACTCACCCTCGGCTCTCGCGTCCTTGACCTCGACGCCTGCGCTCATCCAGCCAAACTCGGCAGAGCGGATGGACGTGTCCGCAATATGCACGTCACGGCACTCGCGCAACGCCTTGATGCCGTGCAGCTGCGTTTGGGTGACCTCAATGCCGTACGAGTACCAAAGCGCGGCGCGGCAGGTCTCCTTCAATTCGCAATCGCAAATCTGCAGCCCGTGCACGTGCCAGAAGGGATAGCGCAGGTCAAACTCGCACCCCTCCACACGCACGTCGCGGCACTCCTTGAACGCGCTCTCGCCGTCCGCAGGACCTGCAAAGGTACAATCGTGCACAAAAATATCACGCTCGCCGTAAAAGGCACGTTCCTCGTCGTAATTCTGATGGCAAAACTCTTTCATTTCCGTTACTTGACGTGGTGCCAGACCTGCATTTCGCACGCGCCGCGATTGGCAAATGCGTAATACGGAATGAGCACCGCGTCAATCTGCTCCTTGTTCTGTGTTTTTCTGCGATACAGCGGCGCATCCGCCTCGCGCACGGTACGGTAAGCGCGTACCGTCAGCTGCGGCACTCCCAGCACGGGATGCTTGCCATAACGGAAGCGCGCGCGACCGTCCAGCATGACGTCACGCAGAAGATCGCCGTTATCCGCGCTCTCCATGCAATATACCACGGGGCCGCGCTGTACGGCATAGCGTCCGCAATCAAATACCACCTCGGGACGCGCCTGGATAAAGGTGGGCTTCATGGTAAAGTCAAAGGTCAGCTCCTCGCCGTCCCTCAGGTCAAAGTACGCATACCCCTTGCTCGTCTGCCCCGTATAGCCGTCAAACCAGCCCGGAATGCGCACCGCTACGCGCGCGTTGCCGCCCGACAGCTTGATCTTGACCTTGCCGTTCTCGGGATACTTGGTTTCCTGCTCCAGCACCAGCATCTTGCCGTCACGCTCAATGGTGGTCACGCTTTCTGCAAACTGGTGCACGTAAATGACCTCGCCATCCTCGGAATACAGCATGTTGGCAATGGACGGAATAAAGCGCACTACGTTGGGCGGGCAGCAGGAGCATTCAAATACCTCGCTGCGCTGCATGGGCGGCAAATTCACGCTTCTGTGCTTGACGCTTACGTCACGCGTGTGCATGTAAGGCAGGATCTCCAGGGGATTCTGGTAGAAAAAGCTCTTGCCGTCCAAGGAAAGCGCGGACAAAAAGCCGTTATACATCACGCGCTCCACCACGTCGGAATACTTGGCATCCGCGCCAAAGCGCAGCATGCGATTGGCAAACAGCGCAAGCGCGAGAGCCGCGCAGGACTCGGTATAGGAGATCAGGTTGGGCAGGTCATAGTCCACGGTGAACGCCTCGCCCGCACCGCTCGATCCAATGCCGCCCGTGACGTACATTCTGCGTCCCGCTACGTTGTCAAACAGCGCCTCGCACGCGGCTTTGAGCGCCTCGTCACCCGTGTGCAACGCCACGTCCGCCATGCCGCAATAGAGATACATGGCGCGCACGGCATGCCCCTCGGCGGTTTTTTGCTCGCGCACCGGCTTGTGACTTTGCGCATAGCAAAGATCCATCCAATCGGGCTGGACTACCTGCTCGGTGCCGCGCTTATCCACAAAGTGCTTGGCAAGCTGCAGGTATCTCGCCTCGCCCGTGCATTCGTACAGGCGCACCAATGCCAGCTCAATTTCCTCGTGTCCGGGCGTGCCGAACGGGGTGTCCGCATCGATGACGAATCGCTTTTCAATATAATCGGCATAGCGGCACATGCAGGAAAGGAATTTGTCCTTGCCCGTTGCCTGATAGTACGCTACCGCCGCCTCCATCAAGTGCCCTGCGCAGTACAGCTCGTGCCAATCGCGGTTGAAAAAGCGATGCGCAGGGTCTACTACGGTAAAGAAAATGTTAAAGTAGCCGTCCGGCTGCTGATTTTTGGCAATTTCATCGACCAAGGCGTCGATCTTTTTCTCCAGTCTCGCATCGGGCTTGAGTGCGATCTGATATGCCGCGCCCTCTATCCACTTGGCAACGTCACTATCCCAGAAAAAGTGGGGCTTTTTCTCCATGCCCTCTTTCCAGCCAAAGCCGAATGCCTCAATTCTGCCGGTGTCGGCAAAGCGGTCGTACACCGCCTTGGTGGTGACACGGCGCACCAATTCCTGCTTTTGCTTCCAAAATCCGCCCGTGATGCGTGTGCTTGCAAAATCAACTGTTCTGTGCATGATATTCCTCCGCATGTTCCATTTTCTGTCGGGTCTGTTGGCTCAGGTACGCGCGCAGCTCCCTCGTATAGGGCGACCACGCCGCCGTATCCTCGCCGTAAGTCAGATTCAGGGTATGTTCCAAGGGGATCCAGGTGTCAAGCGATGCCTCGTTGTGCGAGATCACCGCCTCCATGTTGTCCAGCGCCTTGTACAGCTTGGCTTCGGGCGTTTGCCTTGCCTCCATTTCCGCGTACAAAGCGCCAATTTCGCCGGCATAGGGCTCGGGAAGCATGCCAAGCAGCGATTCCCATGCCTTTTGCTCGCTCATTTCGTTTTGCTCGGTCTTTTCAAAGGAGGGCACGTCGCCCGTCAGGGCTTCGCCAAGATCGTGCAAAAGGCACATGCGAATGACCTTGTTCATATCCAAGGTCGGATATTCGTCCGCGCACAGCAGGGCAAGCACGGCAAGCCGCCAAGAATGCTCCGCCACCGACTCGCGGCGTCCCGAAGTGGTCCACGAATGGCGCGTATTGCATTTGAGCCGCTCGATGACTGCCATAAATTCTACCAACTGGCTCGGTTTCATGCTTTTCTCCTCCGATTTCTTCAAAAAACTTGACTTTCTGCTCCCTTTTATTATATAATAAACGTGACTATAAGTCAATACAAAGATTTTTCGGGAGGATTTTTATGTATCCCTTACTGTTAAAGCCCGCCGTCAAGGACTATTTGTGGGGCGGCAATACACTCAAAACGCGCTTCTCGATCGAGAGCGACCTTGCCATTACCGCGGAGGCTTGGGTGCTCTCCACGCACAAAAACGGACCCAGCACCGTGCAAAACGGCTGCCTGGCAGGCAAAACGCTGCAGGATGCGCTGGCTGCCTGGGGGCAGAGCGCGCCCGACATTCTGGTCAAGCTGATCGACGCGCGCGACAAGCTTTCCTTGCAGGTGCACCCCGATGACACCTACGCGCAGGCGCACCACCAAAGCCCCGGCAAGACCGAGATGTGGTACGTGCTGGACGCAGAGCCGGGGGCTTCCTTGATTTGCGGCTTTGAGCGCGAAATGACCACCGAACAGTTCGCCGCACATATTGAAAACGGCACCGCAGATAAGGCAGTTGCGCACTTCCCCGTCAAGGCGGGCGACGTGTTCTTTATCCCTGCGGGCACGGTGCACGCCATTGGCGCGGGCATTCTGATTGCCGAGGTGCAGCAAAATTCCGACATTACGTACCGCGTTTGGGACTGGGGACGCGTAGGGGCTGACGGCAAGGGCAGAGAGCTGCACGTAGCGCAGGCGCTGGCGGTCAGCGAAACGGTTCCCTACACCCTGCCCTGCGGACAGGCAGGCGAGGTCAAGAAAATTGCAGGCGGCAGCCTGCGCACGCTTGCGGAATGCGACAAGTTTGCCACGTGGGAAATGACGCTGCAGGGTCAGACAGCCGTTCCTGCCGATATTCGATGCGTACTGTGCACCCACGGATGCGCAACGCTTTCCGCTGACGGCTGCGAGGACATTCCCATGACCCCCGGCACCAGCATTTATATCCCCGAGAAACTCCCGACCACCCTTTCGGGCGACGCACGCGTGCTTTGGATCAAGTAAACGGAAAAGACTCGGATTCGGCTGGTTCTCATAAGGATGTTTACTCGTAGGGGCGAGAATTTCGGCATAGCCGAAATATGTGATCGCCCGCAAACAATCGCAAATCAAAAAACGGGCGACCAATGGTCGCCCCTACAAACAAAATTCGGCAGAGATATTGTATCCTCTGCCGATTTGTGTTATAATGGGATCAGCGAAAAGCCTCCCTCCGAGAGGGAGGGGGACCGCGTTAGCGGTGGAAGGAGCCTGCGTGACTTAGAGTTTAGATTGACTTTATAGTAACGCGCTCTCCCTCAGTCGCCTACGGCGACAGCTCCCTCCCGGAGGGAGCCTTGGGGTACGTGCAACTTCAGGGGTATGGGCTTTGCCCTGTGCCTTGGTAATACAATGGCGAAACTGGCGATAAAATGGAACGATAAATAAGAATTCGACAGGAGGAAATATGTTTAGGAGGTTGTTTTCAAAAGCAAAAAAGAATACTGATTTTTCGATAATGCCAAAAACGACAACAAATAACGAAGACAGGGCAGAACGTCTGATAAATGAATATGGTTTTGATTTTGATAGCATTTCCAAAACAGAAATACGGACTCTTATTGAAACAGAACTATTCGAATTTCAACAAGGCAGTTCTGAATATATCCGATTGTTATGCGGCTATTTGTATTGCATTGGAGATGAAACCGACATTGATTTGATAAAAAATGTGAAGTATGAAATAAATTTTGATGTTGGACAAATGATAGATGGCGCATGGATCGAAAATCTGGAAAATAAAAATCCGGATGACAGAGCTCGCCTTATCAATGAATTTATTTCCTACTATAAAAACTACTTTGGATTAGATACAACAAGCACATAAATTCCAATTGCTCTAATAGCAAACGCCGACAGATTCTGTCGGCGTTAATTATTTGTTTACGGCGGATCAATTTTTGCCTTAACGGGTCGCCGAGGACGTCGACCCCTACAAGGAGAATGGTAACATCTTTATGAGAAGTCCGCTTTGCGCCGAGTCTTTTTTTGAAAGTTTTGATCAAACTTTTTCAAAAGTTTACGGGCGATTCGTAAAGTCGCCCCTACAGAGAACCCGCGCTAACCAGAAAACCGCGGCGGGGGTTTTTGTTTTGTTTGAAAAGTCAA
>JAZRQR010000116.1:0-10830 GCA_045650025.1 Eubacteriales bacterium | reverse complement strand
GGTTTAAAACAGAAACTATTATTCCGATTGCCGCAATTTTAAAAACCAAATCTATATTCATATTTCCTCCTATATAAACAAAAGAGCAATAAACACTCCGCAAAGAACTCCCATACTGCGATACATTTTAGCATTTATCTGATATGTGCTTTCGCATCTTTTTATGTTTTCATCAATAACTTCAATAATATTTGCCATAAGTTTTTTTTGAGTATGGCTGTCGCTCATGCCAATGCCTTTGAAAATATTTTTTATCGCAGCGAGCAAAGTTGTTTTTCCGTATCCGGTTTCCCCAATAACTACAATTTTCTTAGACATTTTCCGTTCCTTCTTTAAACTATAATGATATATTTCAATATTACTCTTACAAAAGCTTTATGTCAACCGACAGGTTTTATCTTGACATTTTTCCGGAAAAGAAACATAATATTTTATATCCGCAGGCATAGTTCATCGGTAGAACGGTCGCTTCCCAAGCCACAAAGGCGGGTTCGATTCCCGTTGCCTGCTCCAAACGAATAGGGGTAGATGCAGCACGCTGCATCTACCCCTATTCGTTTGGAGCAGCCCTTCACCGAATCAGAACCCCACCGAGTGACGCATCGCGTCACACGGTTACATTTGCGGCGGATACCCGAACGGTTTGCAACGCGCGTTGGCGCAAATATGGGTTCTGATTCCCGTTGCCTACCGTTGGTTTGATATATGCTCTACGTAGGAGCGATTCAAGAATCGCCCGCGAATCTAAAATACGATAAAACACAAATACATACAAAAAGGGATCGCCGAAGCGATCCCTTATTTGCATTTCGGTAGAACTTAAGCCAGCTCTGCGAAGTACTTGATGGTGCGAACCATCTGGCTGGTGTAGGAGTTCTCGTTGTCGTACCAGGAAACAACCTGAACCTGGTAGGTGGTGTCGTCGATCTTAGCAACCATGGTCTGGGTGCTGTCGAACAGAGAACCGTAGGAGATACCGATGATATCGGAGGAAACGATCTGATCCTCGTTGTAGCCGAAGGAAGCGGAAGCCTGAGCCTTCATAGCTGCGTTTACGCTGTCAACGGTAACGTTTTCGCCCTTAACAACTGCTACCAGGATGGTGGTAGAGCCGGTGCAGGTGGGAACGCGCTGAGCGGAACCGATCAGCTTGCCGTTGAGCTCGGGGATAACCAGACCGATTGCCTTTGCAGCACCGGTGGAGTTGGGAACGATGTTCTGAGCGCCAGCTCTTGCACGGCGGAGGTCACCCTTTCTGTGGGGGCCGTCCAGAATCATCTGGTCGCCGGTGTAAGCGTGAACGGTGGTCATGATACCGGACTGAACAGGGTATGCATCGTTGAGAGCCTTAGCCATGGGAGCCAGGCAGTTGGTGGTGCAGGATGCAGCAGAGATGATCTTGTCATCAGCGGTCAGAGTGCCCTCGTTAACGCCGAAAACGATGGTCTTGAGGTCCTTACCTGCGGGAGCAGAGATAACAACCTTCTTAGCGCCTGCGTTGATGTGAGCCATAGACTTCTCGGTGGAGCAGTAGAAGCCGGTGCACTCGAGAACTACGTCAACGTTGTTAGCAGCCCAAGGGCAGTTAGCAGCGTCCTTCTCAGCAGAGATCTTGATGGTCTGACCATCAACGGTGATGGTACCAGCCTCATCATCAGAGGTTACGGTGTGACCGTCGTAACGACCCTGAGCGGTGTCGTACTTGAGCAGGTGAGCCAGCATGGAAGGCTTGGTCAGGTCGTTGATAGCAACGATCTCGTAGCCCTCAGCGCCGAACATCTGACGGAAAGCCAGACGACCAATACGGCCAAAACCATTAATAGCAACTTTTACAGACATTTTGGATTCCTCCGTTTTATAAAAAAATTTTTGAATCTGTATGATGGTAGGAAATCCCTTTCTTACCATTGTATATTCTATCGCATTTTAGCGCAATATGCAAGGGTTTTTGAAAAATTTTTCAAATTTTCTACCTTTTGCGGAAACTCCACAATACAGGGCAGGGGATTGTGTGCATTTTACACAAGGATTTTTGCTTTGCGAAACCTTGGCGTTTGTTTTCAAACTATTGACAGAGAATACCTTGCGTAGTATAATGGATATAGAAAACAACGAATTCTGCTTGGGCAGATGTGAAAGGAGGATTTGGATGAAAACGCGTTTTATCGGAATAGCGGTGTTGGTGCTGGCGATGAGCTTGATGCTGACCTCATGTGATAGCATGACATCGGGCGGTCTGCTACAAGAGCTGATTACAGGGTTTTGGGAGGATCCGGAGGATATTCCGGAGGATGTTTCGGAATGGATTGAAACCATCCCCGAAGACTGGACTTGGCCGGAGACGACGGAGCTTGAAACAACCGGTCCGACACCTCCTGATCCGGAACCAACTCCCTCTGAGGGATTGGAATTTCAGTCCAATGGAGATGGAACGTGTGCGCTGGTAGGCGTGGGGACTTGTACCGACGTGGATGTTATAATTCCCGAAGTATCGCCTGATGGTGAAGTTGTGACAAGAATTAACGTAGCTTCATTTGATACGTATTTGAATATGAGGAGTATCACGATCCCGGCATGCGTGACGTTCTTTGATATAGATGCGATTATGTATTGCCGTAACTTGGAGAGCATTACAGTTAGTGAAGATAATTTGGTATATCACAGCGAAAACAACTGTATAATAGAAACGGAAACAAACACTTTGGTGTTTGGATGTAAAGGCAGTAAGATTCCGGATGGCGTAGTAAAAATAGGCGATAATGCTTTTTTTTACTGCGAAGACTTGACTGAGATTACCATTCCGGAGAGTGTGACCCACATTGGTTGGAACGCGTTCAGTGATTGCGTAAGCTTAACATCCATTACGATTCCCGATAGTGTAACGAGCATTGAAACCAGAGCTTTTGCGGGGTGTTTTGGATTGACGAGTATTACAATCCCTGCCAGCGTTACCTACATTTCGAACGATGCATTCAGCGGATGTATAAATATGAAAAATATCTATGTAGCTGAAGGCAATGCAAATTATATGAGTATTGGCAATTGCCTACTCCAAAAGGAAGGGAACATGCTGCTGGCTGGTTGCAAAAACAGCACCATTCCCGACAATGTCACCGATATTGGGGAACGAGCATTTATGGGTCAATATTTCATGGCGAGTATCGTAATACCCAAGAGTGTAACAAATATCGAGTATCAGGCGTTTGTCGGTTGCGAGAGTTTAACAGACGTATTTTACACGGGAACTGAGGAAGAATGGAATGCAATTGTGATCGGGAAAAGCAATGACGATCTTTTGTCTGCCACCATCCATTTCAATTACATCCCCGAATCATAATCCACTGATCATACATCAGCCCGCGCGATTTCGCGCGGGCTTTGTATTTTGTTGAGTTCTGAAGTTCGCAAAGCAACACATTCCACAAATCCATATACGCGAATTTGTACAAATTTTTCATCAAAAACGCACTTCGCACTTGACAATCGCGCGTGTTTGCTTTATAATAAATTGAATAACTATTTTTATCACAATAAGGAAGATAATACAATGGCGAAAGAAAAAAAGGTTGAACAGATCACATCCATGGACGTTGACTTTGGTCAATGGTACACCGACGTTGTCAAGAAGGCAGAGCTGGTTGACTACTCCAGCGTACACGGCTGCATGATCATCCGTCCCTACGGCTATGCGATCTGGGAAAATATCCAAAAGGATCTGGATGCCAGATTCAAGGCAACCGGTCATGAAAACGTATATATGCCCATGCTGATCCCCGAGTCGCTTCTGCAAAAGGAAAAGGATCACGTACAGGGCTTTGCTCCCGAGTGCGCTTGGGTCACCGTTGGCGGTCAGAACAAGCTGGCTGAGCGTCTGGCAGTGCGCCCCACCTCTGAGACGCTGTTCTGCGAGCACTACCGCACCATCATTCATTCCTACCGCGACCTGCCCAAGCTGTACAACCAGTGGTGCAACGTTATGCGTTGGGAAAAGACCACCCGTCCCTTCCTGCGTACCTCCGAGTTCCTGTGGCAAGAGGGTCACACCATGCACGAGACCGAAGAGGAAGCAAGAGAAGAGACCATCAAGATGCTGCACGTTTACCGCGATTTCTACCGCGACGTGCTGGCAATTCCCGCAATCATCGGTCAGAAGACCGAGAAGGAGAAGTTCGCAGGTGCTGAGGCAACCTATACCATTGAGCCTATGATGCACAACGGTTACGCGCTGCAGGGCGGTACCACCCACTATTTCGGTGACGGCTTTGCAAGATCGTTTGACATCACCTATACAGCCCGTGACAATCCCGTCAAGTATCCCCACCAGACCTCTTGGGGCGTTTCCACCCGTATGATCGGTGCGATCATCATGTCGCACGGCGATGATAACGGTCTGATCCTGCCTCCTAAGGTTGCTCCCATCCAGGTTGTCATCATTCCCGTTGCACAGCATAAGGAAGGCGTTCTGGATAAGGCATACGAGATCAAGGCAGAGCTGGCTAAGACCCTGCGCGTCAAGGTAGACGACGGCGAGCAGAGCACCGGCTGGAAGTTCAGCCAGTACGAGATGAAGGGCGTACCCGTACGTCTGGAGATCGGTCCTCGCGACATTGAGAACAACAGCTGCGTGCTGGTTTCCCGCGTTACCGGCGAGAAGAAGTTTGTATCTCTTGACAACATTGCAGAGGAAGTTTCCGCAATGCTGGAGGCAGTACACAACGAGCTGCTTGCAAAGGCTCAGGAGAACCTGGAGAGCAAGCTGCACATTGCGACTACGCACGAGGAGTTTTTGGATATCGCACAGAACAAGCCCGGTTACATCAAGGCTATGTGGTGCGGCGAGACTGCTTGCGAGGAGCAGCTTAAGGAAGAGACCGGTGGCGTGAAGTCCCGTTGCATTCCTTTCGTGGAGGATCACCTTGGTGAGACCTGTGTTTGCTGCGGCAAAAAAGCGAAACACATGGTTGTTTGGGGCAGACAATACTAATCTGACGCTTCGATCATTTGTCTGTGACTGCGTTGCTCCTCGAGCAATTTCTCTCGGTCAGAATCCATTGTGGATACTAAAAAACAACAGCAGGGAATCTGTTTTTTCAGATTCCCTCTCTTTACAATAAAACGGAAATTTGCCCGTGGCAAATTTCTACCGCAACGTTCCGCCCAATGCGGAACATATCACTCGCGCAGAGCGCGAATATCACTTTTGCGATAGCAAAAATATCACATTTCGCCTGTGGCGAAATATATCACTGTTATGCCGGGAACTGCTTGTTGACGGCATAACACACGAAGGGAGGCGGCGTATGCTACGCGATATTTGGAAATACACACGAGCGGCAATCGGGCACATAGACCCGATCCTGTTTGCATGCACCACGCTCCTTTCGATTATCAGTATCGTCACTATTATCTCGGCGGTGGATAACTTCGGTAAATCCAAGCTGGTCATGCAGGTTGCCATGTTCGTGGTGGGTAATATCATCATGCTGATCGTGGCAAATCTGGACTACCATTGGGTACTGGACAAGCTGTGGCTACCCATGGTCGTGTTCTCGGTGCTCATCCTTGCCGTCACGTTGGTGGCGGGCTCGTCGGGCGAGAACATGGAGACCGCCAACAAAAGCTGGCTGGTGGTGTTTAAGTACGGCTCACGTAAGATCATGATCCAGCCCTCCGAGTTTGTCAAGCTGACGCTGACCTGTACCTTTGCCAAGCACTTGGATACCGTCAAGGATCGCATCAATCGCCCCATGACGCTGCTGCTTTTGGCGGTGCACGCAGGCATGATCGTAGGCTTGATCTTCTTGTCGGGCGACTACGGCGTTGCCCTGATCTACGCAGGCTTTTTGGCAGTTATGCTGCTTTGCGCAGGACTCTCGCTCTGGTATTTTGCAGGCGCGGGTGGCGCGGCGGTGCTGGGATTCCCCTTGGCTTGGAAATACGTGCTCAAGGAATACCACCGCGAGCGTATTATCGTGGGCTTTAACCCCGAGCTTGACCCTGAAAACAAGGGCTGGCAGCCGCTTTTGAGCAAGGATTGCATTGCAAACGGCGGCGTGTTTGGCATCGGCTTGCGCCAGGGAGGGCTTTACGAGGTGCTGACCGCCTCGCATACCGACTTTATTTTTGCCACCATTTGTGAGAAATACGGACTTGTGGGCGGCACGGTGGTCATGGCGATCCTTGCCATGATGGTCCTGCGCGTGGCAATGATCGGCTACGGCGCAAGAAGCGACAGCGGACTTTTGATCTGCGCGGGCATTTTCGGCTGCTTGTTCTTCCAGACGCTGCTTAATATCGGCATGTGCCTGGCGGTGCTGCCGGTCATCGGCATTACCTTGCCGTTCCTTTCCTGCGGCGGCTCGTCCATGCTGGCAACCTACATTATGATGGGCATGGCGCACTCGGTGGCAACGCATTCGCCGAGAAATCAAAGAACCGCATACAGAATTTAAAAATGACACATAAAAAATCCCCTTACGGCATAAGATGCAATGAAATCTTTTGTCGGAGGGGAATTTTTATGTTTGTATATTCGTTACGAGCAAGCACGGTGCGCATTCTGGGCGTGGTGTGCATTGCGTTGGTAGGGATCATTGCGTTGGTGGCATTTGTGCCCACCTACGTCACGGCGGGCGGCGCGGACACAGCCGTGGGGCAGATCAGCAGCGAGAGCGTGAGCGTCAAGTATGACAAGATCAAGACCGAGCAGGACGTAGTGGCGTTTTTGGGGCAGTTTGGCTGGCAGGTGGAGGGTAAGGCGATCGAGGTCAAGGATGTGACCGTGCCTGCCGAGTTTGATAAGGTATACGCGGGTTACAACCAGGTGCAGCTGGCACAGGGGCTGGATCTGACGCGCTACAAGGGCAAGACGCTGACGCGATACACCTTTAAGGTGACCAATTACGAGGGACACGAGGGCACGGTGTATGCCAACGTTCTGGTGTACCGCAAAAAAGTGGTAGGTGGAGACGTCTGCTCCGCAGCCATCGAGGGCGGGTTTGGCCAAGGGTTTGAGAAAAAATAAGGATGGAAGTTTTTGATCGACCTTTTTCCAAAAAGGTCGCGGGGGCTTGGGGCAGCGCAACATTGGTTAAGTGCTAAATGCTGGATTTGAAAAATCCAGCATTAGCCGGCGTTACAGACACTCGAAGTTTATGTTGGTTACACACGCCGGCATGTCGCGCCCGCAGGCGCGAAACTTTCCTTACGGCGTTTGATTTGCGAAGCAAATATGTTCTTCTTTGCGCTCGCGGTGCCAAAAAGAACGGAAAGAGTTATCTCATGTGAAGAAAAAGGAGCTGCCTTTGCATAGGTACCTCCCTTGATTGTTTATGTGAGAAAATTGTTTCCGTTCTTTCTTTGGAGCAGTAGGCCAAAGAAATGAACCAGTAATTCGCTGCGCGAATTGAAAGGCCGTATAAGAGATTTCGCCTCTCGGGAGGCGACCAAGGGCGCTGCCCTTCGAACCTGCAAACTTTTGAAAAAGTTTGATCAAAACTTTCAAGAGTTTGGGGCGTCAAAACTGTTTACTCGTCCTCGTCGGGTGTGCAATCCTTGATGCCGGTCATGCCGCCAACCGGCTTGAAACCGTCGACTTCACCGCGTTGGATGGCACCGTAAATGCGGTAACGCAGGCCTTTGTTCTTGCGGTCCAGCTCGTTGATCAGATTATGCATTTCCTCGCGCTGCGTGTTCTTGTCCGCAGGGCAGGGGGATGCAATCACCGGCAGCTCGACCTTGCGTGCAAAGTCCTTGACGTGTCTTTCCGGCATGTAGATCAAGGGGCGAATGACGCGAATGCCCACGCGCGACAGATCCGTCACGGGCTGGAAGCAGCCAATGCGACCTTCAAAGAACAGATTGAGCATAAAGGTGTCCACTACGTCATCAAAATGGTGACCGAGGGCTACCGTGGTGCAGCCGATCGACTTGGCGTAGTTGTTGAGCGCACCGCGGCGCATCTTGGCGCACAGCGCGCAGGGATTGGACTCCTTGCGGATCTCGAAAATCACCTTGTAAATATCGGTGGGCACGATGTGGTATTCCACGCCCAGCTCATCGCAAAGCTTTTGAATGCCTGAAAAATCCATGCCGCCCGCAAAGCCCATATCCACGGTGACAGCCACTACCTCAAAGGGAACGGGATAAAAGCGGCGCAGGTGTGCCAGCGCGCACAGCAGGGTCAGGGAATCCTTACCGGCAGATACGCCCACCGCGATCTTGTCGCCGGGGCGGATCATGTCATAGTCCGCAAGGGCGCGGCGCGTGTAGCTTAAAAGACGTTTTATATGTTCCATAGATCCGAATCACTCCAACTGCAGGTTTGGTAAATTTGATCGGCGCGCTCGCTTTGCGTGCCGTTCTTGGTCAATATCAGGGTAGGGGAAAGGCGCAAGCCGTGCGCTGCTCCTTTTTTGGCTTCAATGAGCACCATGCTGGGCTCGGCGTTCTCGTCCGCTTGCACAAAGCTCATGCGCTTAGGCTCCAGCTTGTGGCGCGAGAGCGCATCGGTCAGCTCGCACAGGCGATCGGGGCGCCACACCACGTAAAAGCTTCCGCCGTGCTTGAGCAATCTTGCGGCTGCCGCGCAGAAATCGTCCACGCCGCCCTTGACCTCATGGCGCGCGATGTACTTGGCGTCCGATTCGTTTCGCTTGCCCGCGTTTGTTTTCATGTAAGGGGGATTGGCGGTCACAATGCTGACCTCGCCGCCCACGTCCGCGGCACAAAGGTCACGCAGATCCTTGCAAAGCGGGATCAGCCGATCCGCAAAGCCGTTGAGCGCGGCGTTTCTGCCAATGATGTCGGCAAAATCCTCCTGCACCTCCACGGCATAGGCTTGCGCGAATTTATTGCGTGCTAAGCAAAGCAGGGGAATGATCCCGCTGCCGCTGCCCAGATCCACCGCGCGTGCCGAGGCGGCAGGGCGCACGTAGGCTGCAAGCAGATAAGCATCGGTTCCGTAGCGCAAGCCGTCCTTGCGCTGGATGAGCTGCAGCTGCTCGTTGACCGTATCCAGCGTTTCATTTGTACGCAGCATAAATACTCCTGTTATGTAAAATCAAAAATCAAAAGCATAGGGGCTCGCGAGTCGCGAACCCCTTTTGGATGCTATGTATGCGTTTATGCCGCCAGCTTATTCAGCCTCGGGAGCAGAAACAGGGCATACGTCAGCGCAGCTGCCGCAACCGATGCAAGCATCAGCGTCGATCTCGTACTTGCCGTCGCCTTCCTTAATAGCGCTGGTGGGGCATTCCTCAGCACATGCGCCGCAGGAGATGCAATCGTCAGAAATCTTGTAAGCCATGATGTGATCCTCCGTTTGAGTATTTTTGGTTTTACAACATACATTTTATCACAAATGTACGGAAATGCAATAGGTTTTCGTAAAAAAATCAAAAATATCTGTAAATATTTTAAGAAATTTTATTCGTCGTCGTTGTCGTCGTTTTTGCGGTTGGGTCTGGAGAGCACCTGCACCTTGTCGCGGTGGATCTGAATGGGCGCACCGTCGGTGTCCTTGAGCTTGACCTTGATCAGTCCGCGCAAGGGGGCGGTTTCCACCACCACGCCAACGCCATCGGGGGTCTTGACCACGCTGTCCACGGGAGGCGTCAGGCGGATTTCCTCCACGTATGCCTCGTGCTCGTAGCGCAGGCAGCACATCAATCTGCCGCACACGCCCGAGATCTTGCTGGAGTTGAGCGAGAGGCTCTGCTCCTTTGCCATCTTGATGGATACCTGACCAAAATCGGACAGGAAGGTCGCGCAGCAGAGCGGTCTGCCGCATGCACCCAAGCCACCCATAAGCTTTGCTTCGTCACGGATACCGATCTGACGCAGCTCGATTCTGGTGCGGAACACGCTTGCCAGATCCTTGACCAGCTCGCGGAAGTCTACTCTGCCTGCGGAGGTGAAGTAGAACAGCAGCTTGGAGTTGTCAAAGGTGTACTGCGCCTCAACCAGCTTCATATCCAGACCGTGGTGTGCGATCTTTTCGCCGCAAATGCGGAACGCCTCGGCCTCCTTTGCCTTGTTTTCCTTGTGGTGCTTGAGATCCTCGGGGGTTGCGCGGCGCATGACCTCCTTGAGCGGCTTAACGATCTCGCTGTCGCGTACCTTGCGGTTAGCAACCCAGACCGTGCCGTATTCGGGGCCGCGTGCGGTCTCTACGATGATGGGATCGCCCTTGGTAAACTGCAGCTTACCGGGCGCGAAATAATATACCTTGCCTTCTTCCTTGAAGCGTACGCCGACTACCTCGGTAACCTCTTCCTCAGCGGAGAAGGTGGGGATTGTGTGCGTGGGAACCGATTCCAAGATCGAAGCGTCCGCTAAGGGCAGCGATTCCTCCTTGACGGGAGCTTGCTGTGCGCGCTTGGAGTCCTGCACAAACTGCTTGATCTCGTTGATCGAGATGTCAGCGGGCATTTGCAGCGTAGGCTCCTGCAGCGCTGCCTCGCGAGGCTGCTTTTCGCGGTT
Source organism: Eubacteriales bacterium (assembly GCA_045650025.1). Lineage (GTDB taxonomy): Bacteria > Bacillota > Clostridia > Oscillospirales > CAG-272 > SVQP01. Next base: position 348 of record JAZRQR010000116.1, on the reverse strand, counting down.
TTCACCGCCGCGACCGCGACCGCCGCGGTGTTTGGAGCGCTTTTTGTTGCCCTCGCCACCGTTTTGCCCAGGCTGAGCCTGCTGCTTAGGTGCCGCATTCTGCTGCTTGGGCTGATTGCTTTGCGCCTTAGGCTGGTTTTGCGGCTTTTGCTGTGCCTGCTTTTGCTCGGGAGCAGAGCCTTGCGCGTTCTGCGCGTTCTGTTCCTTTTGCTCGGGCTTCTTGTGGGGGCGGTGATGGTGATGCGGACGGCGGTTCTTGCCTCCCTTGTCTGCTCCCGCCTCGGGAGCTTTATGGTTCTGATTATTTTCCATGGTAATATCCTCTCGTAAGTCGGATCGTAGCCATGT
>JAZRQR010000115.1:0-12127 GCA_045650025.1 Eubacteriales bacterium | reverse complement strand
AGTTCAAAGGCTAAGCAGACATTGATATGACCTGCGCAGATCCCACTTCACCGTGACACAGGGGACAGCCCCGCAGTATCATGTCCTGCGGACACGACACAGGGGACAGCCCCCGGTATCACGGCTCGTGCTTTTGCTCCGCTCAGGATGACACCAAGGGGAATGCACGCCTTCCCTCACCCCCTACAAATCAACTGCGCATATATAGAAAAACCGCTCAAAAGAGCGGTTTTTCTTGTATTCGGGCGGATATGGAATCCGCCCCTACGGTATAATTTTACTGCAACTTTTCCTTCGCCACGACAAGCATGAGCTTGATTCTGTTTTCCTGGTTGACGCGGGTGGCACCCGGGTCGTACTCAATATCGACGACGTTGAGTCGCTCGTCAATGCGGCGCACCTTGTTGATCATGCCCTTTGCCGCAACGTGGCAAGGCAGACAACCGAACGGCTGCACGATCACGATGTTCTCATAGCCGTGATCCGCAAACTCCAGCATTTCTGCGGCAAGGTACCAGCCCTCGCCCATGCTGTTGCCCACGTTGATAACACCCTCTGCTCTCTTTTTGAGGTCGTTGACGCGCTCGGGGGGCACGAAATTGGGATTGTTCTCAATGGCGGAGATCAGAATATCCTCCATCCAGAACATATACTTCATGGCAATCTCCAAAATCAGACGCTTGAGCGGCTTGCCGCCGTACAGGCGCGCATCCTCCAGAGCGCCGTTGGTCTTATAGATACCAAAGCCGAGAATGCTGGGCACGTAGACCTCACAATCCTGCTCGGCAAGAAATTCCTCCAAGTGGTTGTTACCGGGCGCGGAGTACTTAAGGTACAGCTCGCCAATGACCGCCACCTTGACCTTGGGCGTCTTTTTGATCTCGATCGACGCAAAATCGTCCGCGATCGCCTTGAGGTTCTTCTTGATCGCACCGGGCATCCAGCCCTTGCCCTTGGCAAAGCCCTGACCCAGCTTGGTTGCCCACTTGTCTACCATCGCGTCCGTCTCGCCCTTGTTGACCTCGTAGGGGCGTACCTGGTTGGACAGGATCATAACCATATCACCATAGATCAAGCCCGCAACTGCCATCAAGAGTCCAAACGGGCTGAGCAGTCCGCCGGGATTGAGCTCCATAAGCCACACGTTTGCCGAAATAAAGGGCACGTTGGGATATCCCGCCTTTTCAAACGCCTTGCGCATCAGGTTGATATAGTTACTGTCGCGGCAGCCGCCACCCGACTGGGTGATGATCATAGCCACCTTATCGGGATCGTACTTGCCGCTCTTCATGGTGGCAAGCATCTGACCCGTGGTCAGCATGGAGGGATAGCACATATCGTTGTGCAGATACTTCTGCGCCAGCGCCAGCACCTCGGGACCCTCGTTCTCCATAATGTCGATCTTATAACCCTCGCGCTGCAGAATGGGACGCAGGATCTTGAAGTGGATGGGCGCCATGCTGGGAGACAGAATGGTATACTCCTTTTTCATCTTGCGCGTAAATTTTACACGCGGACGGTAATGTCCTTGTTCCTTCATTATGCGTTCCCTCCCTTCTGCTGATCGATTGCCGCAATCAGGCTGCGCAGACGGATCTTGATGGCACCAAGGTTGGTGACCTCGTCAATCTTGATCTGCGTGTACAGCTGTCCTGCGTACTCCAGAATGCTGCGCACCTCATCGGTGGTCAGCGCGTCCAGACCGCAGCCGAACGACACCAGGTGCACAATATACATATCGTCCTGTGCGGTGACGTACTTTGCCGCGGAGAACAGTCTTTGATGATAGGTCCACTGGGAAAGCAGGTTGACCTTGAAATCGGGCGCCATGGATGCAACGGCATCCTCGGAAACCACCGCAAAGCCAAGTCCGCAGATCAGCTTATGAATGCCGTGGTTGATTTCGGGATCGGCATGGTAGGGTCTGCCCGCCAGCACGATGATCTTTTTGCCCTCGGCTCTTGCCTGTGCCACGATCCTCTGACCCTGCGTGCGCACGTCCTCCATGTAGGCATCGTACGCGTCATACGCCTTCTTGACCGCCTGCTTGACCTCGGCTGCGCCAATGCCCGCAAAGTGCTTTTGCAGGATCTTGGCAAAGCGTGCGGGGAATTTTGCGCGCTCGTGAGGACCTACGTACTCATTGATATATTTCACGCTGCCGAAATTGAGCGTGTTTGCCTCGATCACCTCGGGATAGCCCGCGATGACCGCGCAGTTGAAGCAGTTCTTTGCCTTGCCCTCGTTAAAGTTGTAGGTCATGCAGGGATAGAAGATGGCATCCACGCCCATCTCGATCAGCTGCTGAATATGACCGTGCACCATCTTTGCGGGGAAGCAAACGGTATCGGACGGGATAGTGCCCTGCCCCTTAAGATACAGCTTGCGGTTGGAGAAACCGCTCATCTTGACCGTAAAGCCCAGCTCGCGGAACAAGGTATTCCAGAACGGGTACATTTCGTACATGTTCAGCGCCATGGGCAAACCGATGGTGCCGCGCGTTCCCTCGCCCTCGGGCAGAGCCGCCAGCTTGGAGAGCTTATATTCATACAAATTCAGAGTATCGTCCTGCGCCTTGTTGGTCACGGGCTTTTCGCAGCGGTTACCGCCGATGAATCTGCGCCCGCCGCCGAAATCGTTGACCGTGAGCTGGCAGCGGTTGTTACAGCCGTTGCAGGTCACGCTCTTGATCGAATAGGTAAACGCCTTCATGTCCTCGTAGGACAGAATGCCGGACGTTCCCGTGCCCTTATGGGTCTGCTTTGCATACAAAGCCGCGCCGAACGCGCCCATCATGCCCGCAATATCGGGACGAATGACCTCCACGCCGATCTCCTGCTCAAAGGCACGCAGCACGGCGTTATTTAAGAACGTGCCGCCCTGCACCACGATCTTTTTACCAAGCTCATCCGCGCTGTGCACGCGAATAACCTTATAAATGGCATTCTTGACCACGCTGATGGAAAGACCTGCCGAGATATTCTCCACGCTCACGCCTTCCTTTTGCGCCTGCTTGACCGAGCTGTTCATAAACACGGTGCAGCGCGAGCCAAGGTCTACCGGCTTCTGACCAAACAAGCCGAGATTTGCAAACTCGTCAATGGGGTAACCCATCGCGTTTGCAAAGGTCTGCAGGAAAGAGCCGCAGCCCGAGGAGCATGCCTCGTTTAAGAAGATGTTATCGATCGCGCCGCCGCGGATCTTAAAGCACTTCATATCCTGACCGCCGATGTCAATGATAAATTCCACGTCGGGCATGAAATATTTAGCCGCGGTAAAGTGCGCCACGGTTTCCACCACGCCCACGTCAATGCCAAGCGCGGCACGCATCATATCCTCACCGTAGCCGGTAACGGCGCTTGCCACGATATTGACCTTGGGATATTTCTCATACATTTCAATCAGCGTGCTTCTGACCACCTCAATGGGCTTACCCTGATTGGACTGGTACTTGGAATAAATGATCGAGCCCTCGGCATCGGTCAGCACCACCTTAAGCGTGGTTGAGCCCGAGTCAATGCCCAGATAAGCATCGCCCTCGTATGCCTCACCCTCGCGGCGGGGTACGCTGTTCTGCGCGTGGCGCGCCATGAACGCATCATATTCCTCGCGGTTGGCAAACAGCGGCTTGAGCGCCGACTCGGTCAGCGAATCGCCCGACTGCCCCATGATCTCATATGCCTTGGCAAGATCCACCTTATCCTCTGCGTAGTACGCAGCGCCCAGCGCCACGAACACCAGCGAATCCTCGGGGCACGTACCCTCGCAATGCAAGGTCTTATCAAACGCGCGGCGCAGCTCGGACAAGAAGGTCAAAGGACCGCCCAGGTACACCACGTTTCCCTCAATGGGGTGACCCTGCGCAAGACCCGTGATGGTCTGGTTTACAATGGCGTAGAAAATACTTGCCGAAATATCCTCTTTTCTCGCGCCCTGATTCAAGAGGGGCTGAATATCGGTCTTGGCAAATACGCCGCAGCGCGAGGCGATGGAATAGATCTTCTCGTACTTCTTTGCCAGCTCGTTCATCTCGCCGGTATCGATCTGCATCAGCGTTGCCATCTGGTCGGCAAACGCACCCGTGCCGCCGGCACAGGTACCGTTCATTCGCACCTCCAAGTTACCCTTGAGGAACAGGATCTTTGCATCCTCGCCGCCCAGCTCAATGACCACGTCGGTATCGGGCAAGCGGTGGCTGATGGCAACCTTGGTGGCATAGACCTCCTGCACAAAGGGCACGCCCGCGCGCTCGGCAAGTCCCATGCCCGCAGAGCCGGACACGGCGCAAATAACGGGCTCGGTAATATTGAATTGGTCGATCAAACCCTTGATGACCTCACGGGTCTTCTCCTTGATCATGGCGAAATGTCGCTCATAGCTCTTGTGGAGAAGATTCCCGTTATCATCCAGCACAACGCACTTGATAGTGGTTGAGCCAATGTCAATACCTATTCTCATATGATTTTTCCTTACTTAATCTTGTTGATATAGCTCAAATAACGCAGCGTGATCTTGGACCACTTGAAATCCAGCTTTTTAAGCTCACTGACCGTAAACTCATTGCTGATGGGCACGTTTGCCGAGGAGGAGGCGATGGAATGATAGAACGAAAGCACCGCAACCTCGCGATCCGTGATCAGCTCCTTGATGGATTTTTCGAAAAACTCATTGGACACCTTCTTGATACTGCGGAACAGCTTTCTGGACAGCGTATCAATGGTGAAGATGTGGGGGTTATACAGGTTGTAGATATTATTGACGCGGTCGTGCAGCGCAAGACGCACGTACGCATCCGCGCATTCGTCAACGGGCGTGAAATCGATGGGATAATCCGCGATCTCCTTGCTATACATTCTGACCTTCATCAAACCCTTATAGCGACCGACAAAGCCGTTATCCTTGGCGTTTTTCTGGAACTTGCCGTCCTTCATTCTCCAGGTCAGGTTACCGATACGGAAAATGTTTGCCGCAAGTCCTTGCTCTCTTGCCAGAAGCACCAGCTCCTCTGCCTGATACTTGGAGTGGATGTACACGTTTTGCGCGTGATCCTGTCCGATGTCCAGACTGAATTCATCAAAGGTCGCCTCGGGGTTGGTCTGCGCCACCGTGCCCGAACCGTGCACGCTTGCCGTAGAGGTATGCTGCAGGATGGCGTTTGCCGCAAAGCAGAAGTCAATAACGTTCTGCGTGCCCTGCACGTTGGTGCGCTCAAAGTCCTCGTAGTTACCTGCATGGTTGACGTTTGCAGCGGTATGAATGACCATATCCACCTTTTGCGCCAGGTAGTCGTAATCCTCCTTCTGCAAGCCCAGCATCGGCTCCGAAATATCACCGATACGCACCTTGTAGGTAAAGTATTCATGCTCACTCGGGAAGTAATACTTCAGCACTTCCTTGAGCTTTTCCTCATTGCGCACCAGGCAAATGACGTGCATCTTACGGCGCAGCAGCTCGCGCAGCACGTGCGAGCCAAGGTACCCCGTCGCACCCGTCAGCAGCACGTACTTGGTGTTCTGATTGTGCAAAAGGTTGGAGTTGTGGCGGATGAGCTCATTGACGTCAATATTGTTCTCCTCCGCAGAAGCCTTATCCTTTGCGGCAATCAGTACCTGCTCCAGCTGCTCGGCGGTGGGATTATCGTAAATATACTGTGCAGGAATACCGATCAGCGCACCAACCTCCAGCGCCGCCAGGCTATCGCCGCCCAGATCAAAGAAGTCGTCACGAATGCCCACGTTCTTGCAGCCAAGGATCTTTTCAAACGCCTCCACGATCTTGATCTGCTCGGGCGTTTCGGGGGCAATGTGCTCCACCGTCTTTTTGCAGACCGTCTCCTTGACCATGGCAAGCGCTTCCTTACGCTTGATCTTCATGGAAGTGGTCTTGGGGAATTCTCTTGCAATAAAATCGTATGCCACGACACGCTTGTAGGGAGCGGTGTCGTTGTTGTAAGTCTTGATGCCGTGCTGGATCTCCTTGAGCACGTAGACGTTATTGATGTCGGTAGGTTGAATCGCCGCGCAGATCTTACCCTTGCTCTCGTAGACCATGACGTCCTTGACACCGGGAATGGCAGCTAAGTACGCCTCTATCTCCTCGGGGTAAATATTCTTACCGTTATCCAAAATGATCAGGTTCTTGGAACGACCCGTGATATACAGGTAGCCGTCCTTATCAAAGTAACCAAGGTCACCCGTATACAGCCAGCCGTCCTCGGTCAGCACCTCGCGCGTGCCCTGCTCGTTTTTGTAGTAGCCCAGCATTACGCCGTTGCCCTTGACCAAAATCTCTCCGTTCTCGATCTTTACGTCCATGTACGCCACGGGCTTACCGACCGATCCCACGCGATTGATACCGGGATAGTTTGCCGCGATCAGCGGTGCGCACTCGGTCATACCGTAGCCCTGGAACATGCTCACGCCGAATTCATCAAAGGTATCCACGATCTCGCTGCGCAATGCAGCACCGCCCACAATGACGCGGGAGAGGTTGCCGCCAAACTTTTTCAGCAGGCTCTTATAAAGCGTGCGTCTTGCATCAATGCCCAGATAGCGCAGCACCTTATTGACCTTTTTGGCAATGCTTACCTTGCGCTGTGCAGCGCCTGTGGCAATGCCCTCCTTGACCTTCTTATAAAAGACCTCGGCGATGGCGGGCACGATCAGAATGACCGCAGGCCTGAAGCGCTGCAGGTTTGCCACAATGTTCTCCAGCTTATCGTTAATGCATACCGTTGCACCGCAATACAGCACGCCCAGATTGTCCACCGTCAGCTCAAAGGTATGATGAATGGGCAGCACCGACATGACCACGGGATATTTGATACCCTTGCCGTAGTCCATTCTGTAAATATCGCAAATATTTGCCACAATGCTGCGCTGGCTGAGCATAACGCCCTTGCTGACACCCGTAGTACCCGAGGTAAACAGGATCTCTGCCATGGCATCGGGATCGATCTTGGGCAGCGGCACGTGCTCGGTTTTCAGGATCTCTGTATACTGTGCGTCGGCAAAGCTGATCACGTCACTGACCTTGTTCTCCGCTTTTTCGATCGCGCCGATCATGGGTGAAAATTCACCCGACACGAATACCGCGTCCACGTCGCCGGCAACCAAAAGTCCCAGCATCTCGTCGGTCGTCAGCATCTTGTCAATGGGAATGACCACGTTTCCGCTGCAGGCAATGCCAAGGAAGGTGACGACCCACTCATAGCTTGTACCGCCAATGATGGCAATGTGGCGTCTCTCCCATCCCTTACTAACCAGCCAAGAGGACACCGCAAAAATATCGCGGCGGAATTGATAATACGTTTTACGGACGATCTGATCATCCTTGATGTATCTGTAAGCGTCTCTATAGGCGTAAGCTGTCGCAATGTCGTTGACGTATTCCTGCAGATCAGTAAGCGTCTTTTTCACAATCTAAACTCCTATCTTTCACATAAAAAGTTCGGGCATATAAATCCACTTTACATTATACTATAAAACATTCGGTTTGCCAAGATGCAATTTTTGAAAATTTTATCAATTTTTTGTGCTTTTTTTCGAAATTCCTTACAAATTGTACCCGCGCGAATGCAAAAATGACTTGATTTCCGTTTCCGATCGCGCTATAATGATGATAAGAAATACATACACGAGAGGCACGTATGAACGATCAGACACGCACAAGACTGCTCCTGCACAGCAAGGATTACCCGCACCTGCAGGCGCAGGACGTTTTTAAATATCTGTTTCAAAGCGCATTCGGCTGCGAGCATCTGGTAGGCGACGGGCAGGCAGCGCTGCGCTATATCAGGCACGAATTTGCCGCGGTGGGCGAGCACGCCCCTTGCCACGTTGAGCGCTTGGACGGTGACTACAGCCGCGTTCACTTAGGCGTGCTGCGTAAGGGGCTGAGCCCCGAAACGCTGACTAAGCTTTTTTGCCTTTCCGCCAAAACAGAGCCGGACGGCAAGGAGAAGCTTGCGCAGGCGCTGCAGGTTGCGCGCGAGCTTGTAAAGGGCAGCGAGCTGCTCCGGGACACGGCAACGTTTGAAAAAGCGCTGCAGGAATGGGAGGCGCTGGGCTGCCCTGCCATTCACCATTCCCAGACGTTTCGCACGGAGTATTCCCCTGCCTATCGCGTCATAGCTAACCGCTACGCCGATTTTTTGCCCGTGTTTACCGAGATCGACAAGCGCCTTTCGCAAGGCGACGTAACCATTGCCATTGAGGGCGGCAGCGCAAGCGGAAAAACCACGCTGGCAAGCGCGCTGGAGGAGGTGTACGGCTGCACTGTTTTGCACGCGGACGACTATTTCCTGCGTCCCGAGCAGCGCACCCCCGAGCGCCTTGGGGAGGTGGGCGGCAACTTTGACAGAGAGCGATTTGCCACCGAGATCGTGCAACCGCTTTGTGCAAAAGCACCCATCACCTACCGCCGATTTGATTGCATGACACAAACGCTGGGCGAGCCGATCACGGTGCAAAGGGGTGCGCTGACCGTGGTGGAGGGCGTATATTCCCTGCACCCAGCATTTGCAAAATACTACGACCTTTCGGTCTTTTTGAAGGTCGATCCCGCGCTGCAGAAGGCGCGCATCACCAAGCGAAATTCCCCTTGGCTGGCAACGCGCTTCTTTACGGAATGGATCCCCATGGAGCATGTCTATTTTGTACAAACCGATATACAAAGCCGCGTGGATATGACCGTAGAAATCCGCGAATAAACCTTTACCCAATAGCCGGGTGCTCACGCCGAGCACCCGACTTTTTACATTATGTACAGAGAATCCCGCCGCAGCCACGTGGAATTTTGATGAATCGCCTTAAGTTTTTTTGGGAATATTTCTTGATTTTTGTAGGGATATGTGCTATAATAGTACGGATAGAAAATATAGTAATTTTTATGCGCCATTTGGGGAAATCGAACACGTTGACTCAAATGGCATTTCTAGGCAAAAAATAATCGATCACACATGTATCGATTTGGGTCATACCGATATCAATCTACATTAAAAAAGGATAGGAGAACGCACATGGAAAAAAGATTGATTCCCAAGGCGACACTCGAGCGCATCCCTATCTATCTGAGGTTTTTAAAAGACATCACCGATCAGAACAAGCATACCATCTCTGCCACGCAGATCGCACGCGGCGTACAGCTGGGCGAGGTGCAGGTGCGCAAGGACCTGGCTGTGATCAGCGGCAGAGGCAAGCCGCGAGTTGGCTACGACCGCTTTATGCTGATCCGCGATCTGGAGGATCACCTGGGCTCGGACAACATGACCAACGCCGTGCTGATCGGCGCGGGAAAGCTGGGCAGAGCCTTGCTTGATTACGACGGCTTTGAAGAATTTGGCATTACCATTCTGGCGGGCTTTGACTGCAACGAAAAGGCGCTGCAATTCGGCAAGGGCAAGCCGGTGCTGCCCATCCGCGACATTGAGACGTTTTGCAACGATCATCACATCAAGATAGGCATCATCACGGTTGGCATGGGCTCGGCACAAGAGGTTTGCGACACGCTTGTCAAGTGCGGCATCCGCGCCATCTGGAATTTTGCCCCCTGCATGCTGGAGGTTCCCGCCAACGTTTTGGTCAGACAGGAAAAATTAGCGCTTTCGCTGGCACATCTCAATTCACAGATCAAAAATTATTAAAAATAAAATACACAAAACTTTTAGAGAGGATTTTATTATGAAAGTAACAGTATGTATCGGTAGCAGTTGTCACATCAAGGGCTCTCGCCAGGTCGTAGAGCAGCTTCAGAATCTGATCGCCGCACACAACGTTGGCGATAAGGTGGAGCTGGGCGGCACGTTCTGCCTGGGTCAATGCCAAGCAGGCGTTTGCGTTTCGGTAGACGGCACCATCCATTCGGTCAGCCCCGAGAGCGCAAGTGACTTTTTCGCAAACGAAATTTTAGCAAAGGTGTAAGAGCATGCTGATCGTACAAATTTGCGTCGGATCCTCCTGTCACTTGAAGGGATCCGCAGAGATCGTGCAGCTTTTTGAATCCGCCATTGCCGAGCACCACATCGAGGACGACGTGGTGCTGACAGGAAGCTTTTGCATCGGCAAATGCAACAGAGTCGGCGTGACCGTGCAGATCAACGATGACGTGCACGTGGGCGTAACCACGGAGAATTTCCGTGAGTTCTTCAAGAAGAACATTCTGGACGCGCTGAACAGCTAAGACAGAAAATCCCCTTCCCCATCGCCTTGCCGGGCAAGGCAACCGTTTCGTTTTAAAAATAATTTCAACATAGAGGAGAATTTACATGAAAAAGAAAGTTACAATTATCGGCGCCGGCTCCGTTGGCGCAACTACCGCGTTTGCACTGCTGACCCGCGGTGCTGCTTCCGAGGTCGTACTCATCGACGTAAATACAGAAAAGGCAAAGGGTGAGGCGCTGGACATCAAGCAGGCAACCCCGTTTATTGACAACTGCGACATTTACGCAGGCTCCTATGCAGACGCTGTGGATTCCGACGTGGTTATCATCACCTCCGGCATCGGCAGAAAGCCCGGTCAGTCCAGACTTGAGCTGGTGCAGACCAACGTGGGCATCATCAAGCAGATCTCTACCGAGATCGTAAAGGCTGCTCCCAACGCTATCTACATTCTGGTAGCAAACCCCGTAGATATCCTGACCTATGCATTCCTGAAGTATACCGGTCTGCCCAAGAATCAGGTGTTCGGTACCGGTACTGTGCTGGATACCATTCGTCTGCGTACCCGCCTTGCCGAGATCTACAACATCAACAAGCAGCAGGTGCACGCAAACGTTCTGGGTGAGCATGGCGATACCTCGTTCGTTGCTTGGTCCACCGCAACCATTGCAGGCGTACCGCTTGCTGAGTTCAACAACTCCATCGCATCCGTTTACACGCTGACCAACGAGTACAAGAGAGAGGACGTGGAAAACTACGTCAGAAAGTCCGGCGGTAAGATCATTTCCCGTAAGGGCTGCACCGTATACGGCATCGGCATGACCTCTACTCACATCGTAAAGTCGCTCAGCGGCGCTGCTGAGACCGCTATGACCGTTTCTTCCCTGCACGAGGGCGAATACGGCATTACCGACGTGTGCCTGAGCTCGCTGGCTCTGGTTGACAACACCGGCGTGCGTTCCATCATTACACAGAATCTGACCGACGAAGAGCTGCGCAAGCTGCACCACTCCGCAGAGGCGCTGAAGGACGTTATCAAGAACGTCACGTTCTAAGGAGCTACGATGCGCAAATTTGACACAAAAGTACAGCATTTGAACTACAAGGTGCTGCGTGAGGTAGCACGCCTTGCATGGGAAAATACGTTACTTGAAAATCTGATGAGCATTCCCGAGAAGATCGTGCCCGGCAAGCAGCCCACCATGCGCTGCTGCGTATACAAGGAAAGAGCGATTCTGGGTGAACGCATCAAGCTCGCTATGGGCGGCGACAAGACCAATCCCAACGTCATCGAGGTCATTGAGATCGCTTGCGACGAATGCCCCGTGGGTGGCTACGAGGTCACCAACGCATGCCGCGGGTGCTTGGCACACCGCTGCGAGGACGTTTGCAAGTTCGGCGCACTCTCCTTTGACCGCGATCACGTGGCACACATTGACAAGAGCAAGTGCAAGGAATGCGGCGCATGTGCCAAGGTTTGCCCCTTCGGCGCAATCGTAAGCCGCAAGCGTCCTTGCCAGAACGCCTGCAAGGTCAAGGCGATCTCCATGAACGAGGATAAGTCGGCAAAGATCGATAACTCCAAGTGCATCCAATGCGGCGCATGCGTATACCAGTGCCCGTTCGGCGCGCTGCTGGATAAGTCCTATATCCTGGATGTCATCGAAATTCTCAAGAACAGCAAAAAGAACAGCGGCGAGAGCGGCAACAAGGTCTACGCCATCGTAGCCCCCTCCATTTCCTCGCAGTTCTCCTACGCAAAGCTGGGTCAGGTCATTACCGGCTTGAAGAACCTGGGCTTCCACGACGTCATTGAGGCGGCGCTGGGCGCAGACATGGTGGCGCTTGCCGAAGCCAAGGAGCTTTCCGAAAAGGGCATTCTGACCAGCTCCTGCTGCCCTGCCTTCGTGCAGTATATCAAGTCGCAGTTCCCGCAGCTGCTGGACTACGTTTCGCACAACATGTCTCCC
>JAZRQR010000114.1:0-9814 GCA_045650025.1 Eubacteriales bacterium | reverse complement strand
AATCCCAACAAAAACAGTCGTAGGGGCGATCAGTGATCGCCAGCACCTACAGCAACTATCTATAAAAGCAATCAAGGACTGCATCAAAACGATACAGTCCTTAATTTTTGCTCCTATTTGCCGCTAATCCCGCAGCCCCATAAGGCAATCCGCTTTTTTATCCATTCCAATAATTCGCCTTGATGGTCTCGACCACTTCGGGGGCATCGGGCAGCACCAGGTGGTATTCCCTGCCGTCCTTGGTATACAGGCGCAGGTTGATCTCCTCCTGCTCGTACCGCTCCAGCTGCTCTGCGGGAATCTGCTGCACGGCATAGGGTGTTTGATCGATCGATGCAAACACAATGCCGCTTTGGCAAATGTACACTCTGCCGTTGACCACGCCGTTACCGAGATTGAAATTGGCAACGGTCCGGTACAAAATCGGGCTTTTGAACAGCCGCTCGATCTTGGCATACTGCCGATTGACACGCACCTCCACAATGGAAAGAATGACGTGCATTGCCATGGCGCTCAGTGCAAGCACCAAAAGCCCCAGCGCAAGCGCAATATCGGTAGCAAGCACCAGCCCTACCGCCAGCGTCACGCCGCCCATGATCACACCCACGATCAAGGACAAGAAAATTTTTCCCTGCATTTTCATGCCGTTCTATCCCCCTTTTGCAAGGCGGCACATACCGCCAGGTACGCAAACGTGATGACGAGTCCTGCCAGCACACCGCCCACAATATCGGTCAACCAATGGACGCCTGCCTCCAAGCGCAATAGCGTGGTCACGGTCGCAAGGCCAATCAGACTCATGCCGGGAGAGGTGCGCCGGCAACGACATTGGATACGGCGATACAGATACGCAGCTCCCATACCTGCAACCGCTACCGCCAGCATGGTATGGCTGGAGGGATAGGACGCAGCAAGCTCACCCTCGTCCAGCACGGGGCGGCAATTGATCACCACGATCTCAAACAGCACGTACACCGCCGCCAGCAGCACAAGACCGCCCGCCATGACGTACAATTCCTTGTCCGCGCGCAAAATCCCCTTGCGACGAATGACCTGCACCAAGCCCGTGATGCCAAACGCGCCCACGGCTGCCAGCATGATCGCGCCGCACAGCTCGGAGAACTTCAAGCTGATCGTAGCCGCCGTATCGCCAAGCTGCCCAAGCGCATCAAACACCGCCTCGTTCAGCGTGGCAAAGCCCACCTCAGCACCGCTCTCGCCTGCGGCTCTTACGTCCACACAGGTCAGCAGCAGGGTCAATATCAAAAACGCCGCCAGCAGCGCAACCGCTACCGTGGTATATATCAAACATTTTTTATGCATGTCAAAGCTCCTTAGATGATCGATTGTGCCTCCATTATACCATAGCCAGGGGAAAATTGCAAGGCAAATCAACCAACAATCGAGCAAAATTACGCATTCGTAGGGGCGAATAGTTCGGCAGAGCCGAACTTCGAATCGCCCGCGAGTTTGGTCGCGTAATATGGGAATATCAAAAAGGAGCTGCCCGAGGGCAGCTCCTTATGTGATGAAAATCTTAGTCCTTCTTCTTTGCAACAAATGCAACGGACAGAAGCGCAACGAGTGCAAATGCACCGCCGATCACGCTGCCGCAGCCCTTCTTCTCGGTTGCGGGCTCGGTTTCGATCTCGGTCTCGGGTGCTACGGTTGCCTCGGTCTCGGGCATGGTGGTCACCTCTTCGGTGGTCACTTCCTCGGTGGTCTCCTCCACGGTGGTCTCAACAGGAGCGGGCACCACCAGGTTTTCGATAGTCAGGAAGTGCAGTGCCTTATCGTCCGCACCGGGGGTAACGGCAAAGTGCACGGTCACGGTCTGACCCTTGTACTCGCTCAGATCTACGCCAACGTTCTCGAACATTGCATGCCCTGCGGATGCGCTCTTGATCCAGCCGTTTGCCATAACCTGCTGTACCAGATCATTCGATGCATCGGCGTACGTGCCGCCCTGTACCTCAAACCAGTTCTCCTTATCCAAGGAGTACAGAATTTTCTTCTGCGAGCCGTTTGCAAAGGCGTAACCGCTGATGGTCAGCAGATAATCCTCGCCAAGCGTCAGCGTGCTGCCGTCCAGCGTGGAAACCAGGCGCGCCTCTGCTTCCTTTTGCTCGCTCGACCAATCCGATGCGTACTCGGGATTACGCATACCGACAAGGTCGGTGTAAGGATCGTCCGTACCGCCCACGCCCTTGCCGTTGATGTAGGATACGTCACCCACGTAGTAGTAAGACCAGGAGGGTGCGCCCGTGATGTGCGGCTTGGTGGGATCGGGAGCCTCGGGCTCGCCGTATGTGGACTCAAGACCCAGACCGTCCAGGAACTTGATGCCGTAGGTATCGGTGTTGGTGGGTGCTACGTCAGCCTTGGTGTATACCACAGCCAGACCGCTGATGACGCTGCGCACCTGGTTGGTACCATCGGAAACCGAGCATCTTCTGACGTACTTATCGCCCTCCAGGGTGACAAACTGAGTCGATCCGCCGCCGTCAAACATGATAGCGGTGTAGCAGCCAAGCTCGTCTACCAGCTCCTGCATGTTCTTCATCTGGCATGCGGCGCGCGAGCCGTCTGCCTGGGTGGTGGTGGAGATCAGCATGATGGTGCCATCCTGCTTGATGCCCACGATGGTGCAGGGATAATTGGTGTTGGTGTTCTCGCCCTTGTGTACACCCTTTTCGATCAGGGTGTAGAAGCCGCCGGTTGCTTCCACAACCTGGCTCCAATCAGCTGCCTCGCTCAGACGGATCTTGTCGCCCTTGACCGAGCAGGTAATGGAAACCTTGTTGCCAACCGCGTACTTGCCCTTCTGACCGGTGATTGCCGAGCCTCTTGCCGAGATGACGATAGTCTTGTCATCGATCGCAGGGCGTGCGCTCTCGTCACCGCTCTCAAAGATCGCGGTTACCTTACCGGTAATGGTCTTGTCAATGCCCAGCGCGGTATCATCGCACTTGATGTACACCTCGTACGCATCTGCAAATGCAAAGGACTCAGTGCCGCAACGCTGGTTGTAAATAATGGCGGAGTTGGGCGCGGGCAGACGGTTGATACCGGCTGCGGTCGTGCTCTTATAGTTGGACTCGTTCTTAATGGAAATGGCAACCTCGGGGCAGCCGATAACAGCCGTGCCGTCCTTCTTGACGCCGAAAATAGGCTGGTTTGCCGCAGGCGTGCCACGCTCTACGTTGTCCTTCTTGGCAAGGTTGTTCTCGTCCGAGAGCTGCGCGGTTGCCCAGATCTCGCCGCCGATGATCATCATGCCTCTGGAAACCGAAACGTGCTTGACTGCAGGTCCGGTAGACGCCTCACCGTCACCGTCGTAGTCGGTGTGGTATACGATCCAGGGATCGCCGTTCATGGTAGCAATGACCGTGCCCTCGCCGGTCTGGTTATACTTGACAGCCGCATTGCCCATGGTGTCCTTGGACCAGGTGTAGTCACCTGCGTTGAGCACCTTGATCGCAACGTCAGGGTTGGAGGGATCCACCTCAATGACGTTGACAAGGCCTGCCGTGCTGCTTGCATACAGAGTACCGGAGGTCAGCGAATACTGGGTCAGGCTGACGCCCGTGCCCTTGCCGTCCACCTTGATCTCCTCGGTAGCCGTCTTGTCCATACCCGTCAGCTGTCCTGCTGCCATGACCGCGGTGCAAATCACCGAGGCAAGCATCAGCGCACACAGGCAAACTGCCGTAATTTTTACAAAGGTTTTCATAAAAATCGTCCTTTCTAATGGTTATCGGTTTATTATACCATAACCCGTCAGTATTTGCAAGTGGCAAGTGCACAAATTTTTACGGCACCGCAGATTGGGCGGATAAATTAGCGGAAAAATCAATCAATCAGGGCTGCTTCGTTTGAGGCTGCCCTATCGTCTGAACAGAAATAGTTTGTTGTCGCGGGCGCGGGCGATCAATGATCGCCCCTACAGTCACTCGGGATTTTGAAAAACCAAACAAAAAAACAGCCGTAGGGGCTATCATTGATCGCCCGCCCAAGTATCTACGCCGTGGTTTTCATACGTAAAACCCAAACAAAAAACAGCCGTAGGGGCGATCATTGATCGCCCGCACCTGCGACAACGATTCATAAAAAGCAAACAAGGACTGTATCTGAACGAAACAGTCCTTGTTTTTTGTGAATTTCTCCGCTAATTAAGCAGCCCAATGCGGTGCCGCTTGTTTAATTCGGATCGTGTTAATCTTCCATAAACACGTATCGGATTGGCTCGTTTGAGTCGGTTGTGACCAGATTGATATAGCTCTTTAGGTTGATATCGGTAAAGGTCACGCGGCTTTCCCACTCTTCCATGGTGCCCGGGTAATGATAGATCAGCTCAAAATTGCCCTGCGCTTGCCCACCAAAGGTCTGCAGGCTCTCGGGCAGATATACGTCACCGCTCCAGCCCGCGCCAAACGAAATCTCTGTAAAGCAATTCTTGCGGATCTCGGTCACGCCCTCGGGGATGTGCAACGAGATCTTGCCATCCGCATCCGGCTGCAGCGTGCAGAGCGCGAACGCATTGGAATCCAAGATGCGAATATCGGCATTCTCAGGGAATTTGCCGTCCTCGCGCAGATACAGCTTGAGCGTTCCCGTCGCGGTATGGATCAGGCATCCGTCCACTATGCGCAGCATGGGATTTCCCTGCGCTACCGTCACCGTTTCCAGCCCCTGCAACGCAGACCACGTTGCGCCGCTGATCGAGGTCACGGATGCAGGAATGATCAAGCTCACCGTTTTGCGCAGATCAACATGGCGCAGTACCGTCAAGCACAGCTCTGCCTTCTCCCTGCTGCCGCTCTGCTTTGCCAGCTTGATAATCTCCGCAATGCTTTGCGCATACGCCTCTTGGTTCCAACCGCAATATTCGGTCAGATACGCATAAATCTTATCCTGCTCGCCTTGGGTTGCATTTTGATCAAACACGTAAATGTCGCCATACTCCGCAATGGGATACGCACCAAGCAGCTCTTGTGCGGTAGCAGCATCCAATGCGGTTAAAGATATCTTGAGATAATACGCCTGCAGCTTTCCAAGGTCGAACCAGCTGATGTTGTTCTCTTGCGCAGTTTGCTGCAGGGATTCCATAGTCGCAGCGGTCAGCACGTACGGAAAACTTGCATGCAGCGACTGCGATTGATAAGACGGCTGCTGCAGATCGATCGCCACAACTCGATCTCCTGCCGGAGAGGTCTCGGGGATTTCAATGGTGAAATCCTCCTGTGATGCGGCATTTGTGGTGATATACTTCAGCGCGCAAGTGCCATCTCCGTTAGATACAAAATACAGATGGTAGTTCTCTTGCTCTTCAAAGGTTTCCTGTGCCGCAAGCCCCGAAAACTGCGACTGCGTAAGCACGTTGATAATGGGTGTGGTCTGTAACAGCCCGAAAATATCCTCGGGCAATTTCTGCTCCAGCTTTTCTGCTGTCATCTCCTGCCATGCCGCAAAGCCCTCGATTTTATTAAGCTGCTCTGTCAGTGCCTCGGAATCCCCCTGCAGCACTGCTCTGCCGGCAGGGTGCGCCAGCATGCCCACCGGCGCGAGCGCGCACACCAGTACCGCCGTGCAAGCAGCAATTGCCATCACGCGCAACACTTTCGCCTTCCCCGCGTGCTTGTGCGCAAGACGGGTATCAATGGCGTGGTAGCGCTCCAAAATGCGGTCGTCCATCTCGCCAACGCCGCGAATAAAGTTCTGATGCTTCATACTTCAATTCCCTCCTGTTCCAAAAGGATACGCAGCTCGCGCTTGATCTCGGCGATCTCCTTGCTGACCAAGGATTGGCTGCAGAAAAGCCGCTTGGCGATCTGCGGAATGGTCAAGCCAAAGAAATAACGGGAAACAAACACGTACAGGCGGCGGTCGGTCGTGTTGTCCAGGTACGCCGTGATTACCCTGCCGATCTGCTTGGCTTGCAGCTCGCGCGCCGGGTCGCCGTCATCGGGCAGAAACTCCTGCACGTCCTCCAGCGGCACACACGCACCTGCCGGCACACGCTTTTGTCGGTTATCGCGCTCATAGCGATCCAGACTTAAATTGCGCGTGATCTTCGCCAAAAATGCGCGAAACACGCTCGGACGCTCGGGCGGGATGGTATTCCATGTCTTGATATACGTATCCTGCAGGCATTCCTCGGCGTCCTCTTTGTTGGAAAGAATGTTATACGCCACCGTGTACAGGTATTCACAATATTTCTTATCGGTTTCTGCAATCGCGCGCTCTTCTCTGGCGAAGTACAGATCCATGATCTGCTCATCCGACAAATACGCGCCGCATGGTCTCTTTCCCATATTGCACCTCCTTTTGTGATTTGTTCAAAGGGCCCCTCATCTATATAGACGGTATTTTTGCGAAATCTTGTACGAATTTTCCGAGTAAAATTTGTAGGGACCGACGTCCTCGGCGGTCCGTCTCCCCAACAAACCAAAAGAGGCCGCAACCGCGACCTCTTTTGCTATTCACATCTCCTCCGCCAGCGTGCGGCGCTTTTTCCATTTCCCCGACAGGAAATAGATCAGGCTGGGGATGGCGTAACCGTAGGGTGCCAAGCCGTAGCCCAGCACAAAGCCGAAAAAGCCCCATCCAAAGCCGATACCGAACAGCCACGAAAGTCCGATACGCAATACCACGCCGTCAAGCAGCGCCAGCACCATGCAAAGCTTGGCATTTCCAAGTCCTTGAATAAACGCGCCGCTGCCGCGCATGATGGCAAACGCCGGGAACATCCACAAAATTGCCGAGATAAACTCGCCCGACATGGCGTGCACGGCAGGGTTATCGGGGTCAAACAGCATAAAGAGCTGCTTGCCGAACAGCACGTACATGGTGATGAAAAACACGGTCATGGCAAACGAGTAGATCCACGCCCAATGCACCACCTTTTGCGCGCGCTTTTGCTCGCCCGCGCCGATGTTCTGGCTGACCATAGGCATGGCAGCATACTGGACGCCCTGCGAGATCTTATTGATGATATCGTCAATACGCACACCCACGCCAAATGCCGCGCTTTCCACAACGCCCAGCTCGTTGATCTGCGCGTTGACCACGATCATAGACAGATTAATAAAGCCCGACTGGATTGCCATGGGCACGCCCTGCTTGGCGATCATGCCCACGTATTTGAAATCGGGAATAAAATTTTCCTTGGCAAAATCAAAGCCGAACGCCTCTCTTTTGCGGTAAAGATAAAACAGCGAGAAGATGAACGACACGCCCTGCCCGATGATGGTTGCCCACGCAGCACCCGCCACGCCCCAGCCAAGATAGCCGGTAAACAGCAGATCCAGCGCCAGATTGGTTACGGACGCAATGGCGATGAACATAAACGGACGTTTGGCATCTCCCATGCCGCGCAGCACAGCCGACACCATATTATAGCCTGCCGTGAAGATCAAGCCCAGCGCGCAGATGATCATGTACTCACGCGCCATGTCGTGGGCTTCGAGGGGGATGTTGACAGCGACCAGAATGGGATTGCAGAACAGCAAAATAATGCCCGAGAGTACCAAGGAAAGCGCCAGCACAAAGCCAAACAGCGTGCCCATAATACGGCTCATTTCCCGTTTTTTGCCCGCGCCAAGCGCCTGTGCGATCAGCACCTGCCCGGCGTTGGAAAAGCCCAGACACACCATGGTAGCGAAATTGACGATCAGCGATGCCTGTGATACAGCGGAAAGTCCAAACGTGCCCACAAATTCGCCCACGATGACCATGTCAATGGCGCTGTACAGCACCTGCATGGCATTGGACGCCATAAAAGGCAGCGAGAAGAATAGCAGCTGCCGCGAGATATTGCCTTGTGTGAAATCTTTTCGGAGAGTATTGGTCGCCAAGGTCGTGTCCTTCTTTCTACGTTCTGCTCTCATTATAGCACAAAGTGCCGAACTTTGCAATGCGAAAATGCTTTTTTTGCCAAAAAAGACTTGACGAACCAAGAAAGGCATGCTATAATATATGAGTTATTGGGGTGTCGCCAAGCGGTAAGGCACTAGACTTTGACTCTAGCATTCGTCAGTTCAAATCTGGCCACCCCAGCCAGAAAAAAGCTCGTTCGAAAGAACAACCTTTTTTCAACGAAATTTGCCCTTCGGGCAAGTGAAATATTTCTGCGAAATGTGAAATACGCCTGCGGCGTGTGAAATATTCGCTGACGCGAATGCGGCAAATTTCATTTCATATTTTCTAAAGCAAAATATTTCACGAAACGTGTTTGTCTCTGAAGTTTTTTGCATTTTACAACATAGATTTTCCAATCGAGTTTCATGCAGAAAAATCGAAAAATTGTGAATAACTCTTTTCCATATGTTAGTTGCATTTCAATTACTTTTGTGATATAATAATCGTATTCAACCGATTCCATCATTTTTATTCAGGTATTCATTATGACAAGAAAAACGTATCTTTACAATCTTCTCTTTCCCGCTCTGATTTATGCAACCCTGACCGGTGCCTGTGTCGGTACCTGTATCGTCTTATTCAAATTCTGCGCAACGCATGTCATTCATGCATCCGGAGCTGTCTATGAACTGCTTCGCGCGCATCCACAATATCTTCCCGCGGCAGTCGGTGTTCTGCTCGCATGCGCAATCCTCTGTGCCGCTGTCTATCGCTTCCATTCCAATCTGCGCGGCGGCGGAATTCCGACCTCCATCGGTATTCTGCGCGGACTGATCCCGTTCCGCTGGTTCTACAACTTCTTCGGCGTTTTTGCTATGTCCATGCTCACGTTCTTTATCGGTCTTCCGCTCGGAACCGAAGGACCGAGTGTGCAGATTGGCACCGCACTCGGCCGCGGCGTTACACGCATCGGTTCCCGTACTGCCGGTCAGAAGCACGCCGCATGGGATCGCTATCTGATGACCGCCGGTGCCTGTGCAGGCTTCTGTACCGCAACCGACGCGCCGATCTCCGGCATGATGTTCGCCATTGAAGAAGCTCATCAGCGCATTTCCCCGATGATCATTCTGGTCTCCACGATTTCCGTCACCGCATCGAAGATCACCTCCACCCTGCTCTCTCCGCTCTTTGGCATCAATACCTATCTGTTTTCGCCGATGCGTCTGATTGTCCTCAAACCGCATGAGTTCTGGCTGCCTGTCGTCATTGCGGTTGCGGTCGGTCTGTTTGCCGTGTTCTTCTTAAAATATTATCAGCTGCTGCGCAGAATGTGGCTTGCATTCACCGCGTTTCTGCACAGAGTCTTTCCCAAGTTCATGCAGTCCACCGACGGCGCAGCACTCCCGCTGTTTGTGGTCTTTTTGATGACATTGGCGGCAGGATTTGTCTCGGAAACCAACCTTTCCTCCGGTCATCATCTGATTGAAGAGCTGATGCACGGACAGCTGGCATGGTTTATGCTGATCTTCTTTGTTATGGTCCGCATGTCCATTATGATTTTTGCAAACACCGCAGGTATGACAGGCGGTATGTTCCTGCCGATCATGGCACTCGGCGCAATGATTTCCTCCATCATCGGCGGCTATCTGATCACGCATACATCGCTGACCTCCGGCTATTATCCGGTCGTTGTCGTGCTCGGCATCACGGCATGCATTGCCTCCATGATGGAAATGCCGCTGACCGCCATCGTCTTTGCAATTGAGGCACTCTCCGCACATGAAAATATCGTCCCCGTTCTGATTGTTTCCGTCCTGTCCTACTTCCTCACCGAGGTCATTGAAGTTGACTCCATCAACGAAGTGGTACTGGAACACCGTCTGGAGGACATGCACCGCGGAAAAGAAGCCGTCACCGTCGACACCGAGGTCACCGTTGCACCCAATACGTTTGC
>JAZRQR010000113.1:0-1016 GCA_045650025.1 Eubacteriales bacterium | reverse complement strand
TCTCTTTGCAATACCCTCGGAATTCTTGAGCACCTGGTTGCCCGCAAAGCCGTCTGCGACCAGTACGTCGCAGTCACCCGAGAGGGCGTTTGTGCCCTCGATATTGCCCACCAAGTTGAGCGATTGGTCAGCCTTAAGCAGCGCGTGCGTTTCCTTGACAAGCTTGTTGCCCTTGGTTTCCTCTGCGCCGTTGGAGAGAAGGCCTACGCGCGGGCTCTCTATGCCGTAGCATTGCTGCATGAGATCCGAGCCCATGTGCGCAAATTCCACCAGCATGGATGCGGTGCAATCGATGTTGGCTCCGGTATCCACAAGGCAGGTAAAGCCGCCCTTTGCTGCGGGCAGAATGGCTGCCAGCGCAGGTCTGCGCAAGGGCTTGGCGGGAACGTAGCGCAATGCCCCCGCGATCAGCGCGCCTGTGCTGCCTGCATTGATCAATCCAAGCAGGTCGTCACGTGCGGCAAGAGCCTGCAGTGCCTTGACCAACGAAGACTCGGTCTTTTTGAAAATGGCTTCCATGGGGTTATCGTAATTGGTGATGGCATCGGGCGCGTGCACGATCTCGATGCGGCTCTCGTCATGCTCAACCGTAGCCAGATATGCGCGGATGACCTGCTCGTCACCAAACAGCGCCACGCTCAGCTCGGGATTCTCGGCAAGTGCCATCAAAGCTCCCTGCACGATGGTTTCGGGACCCTTATCGCTGCCCAAAGTGTCTATTGCGATCTTATAAGTTGCCATAATACCCTCCTTTATTCTACTGCGACGAGATAGCGATATACCTGCTGACCGCCCACGAACACGTCCACGGTCAGATCCTCAAATGCCTCCTCGATCGCCTCGGTCATTGCCACTCTCTGCTCCTCGGTCACGTCTGCACCGACAAACAGGGTCAGGATCTCTCTGTCCTCAATATCCTCGATCTGCGAGAGCATGGCGCACATAGCATCCATCTCGTCCTCGCAGGAGCACACCAGCTTACCGTCAAGAATACCGATCGCCTCGCCCTTCTTGAC
>JAZRQR010000112.1:0-17024 GCA_045650025.1 Eubacteriales bacterium | reverse complement strand
CCCAGCTATGACCCCTCGGTCTTTATTGATGACGACGAAGCACAGACCCCTTACCTTGTATGGGGCTTTACCTGCGAAGGCAAGCAATACTACATGGCGCGCCTGAACGACGATATGATCTCGCTTGCCGAGCCCCCTCGCCCCGTTGAGATCATCAACTCCTGGGACGGTAACGACGCCCCCGCGCTCAACAAGTGGAACGGTAAGTATTATCTCAGCTCGCACCGCTCGTTCTATTCCACCTCGGATAACGTGTACGGTCCTTATACCTACCGCGGCACCTTCTGTACCGAGGCGTATACCGATCACGGCAATTTCGTCACCTTCCATAACCAGACCTACTTTGCCTACGGCATTCCCGAAAACTGGGGAGAGGAGCACGTCAACCGCCATTACCGCACTACAAAAATGGTGTACGCGCACTTTGATGACGACGGCAACATTTATACCGACGAGTTTATCAAAACTGCGGGTGTTGGTCAGTACGAAGCGACCTGGCCCTGTATCAAGGGAGAATGGTACTTTGCAGCCTCGGACGGCGTTTGCAAGAAAAAGAATGCCGACGGCTTTGAAATGCGCGGCATCAAGAACGGCTCCTACCTCTATTATCAGAACGTAAACGGCATGCGTCAGAACGCTAAGATGTATATCCGCTGCACCTGCGAGAACACGCCTTGCGAGATCGAGATCCGCGAGGGCAGCCCCTTCGGCGCACTGCTGGGCTACTGCAAGGTCGAGCCGCGCAAGGGAGAGCTGCAAGAGGTTTCCTGCCGACTTGCCAACACGCACGGCACGCACAGCCTGTGCTTTGTATTCCGCGGTGAGAGTGACGACCTCTTGCACTTTGACGATTTCCGCTTTGAGCAGATCAAGCCTTAAACTCAAAAATTAAAATATCACATACACGCTGCACAAGCAGCAGAAGGAGACCCTTATGCAAAAATACGACATTGCCGCTTACGTATGGCCCTCTTATACCGGAAAGGAATTGCGCGCGCGCCAGTTTTGGCCGGATGGCATTGGCGAATGGCAAACCGTGATGTCGGTGCCCTCGCGCATGCCGCAAAAGCCTGCCGATTACGAATGGGACAGAAAGCCCTTGTGGGGCTGCTGTGACGAAGCTGACCCCAAGGTCATGGAAATGCAGATCGAAGAGGCAACCAAGCACGGCGTTAACGTCTTTATTTACGACTGGTACTGGTATGACCGCCGCCCCTTCTTAGAGCAATGCCTTGACGAAGGCTTCCTCGGTGCTTCCAACAACGAAAAGATGAAGTTCTACATCATGTGGGCAAACCACGACGCAGGCTATACCTGGGACACTCGCCTTTCCGACCTGCTCTGGCGCGGTCAGGATCCCACCGTATGGCTGGGTGCTGTGGACAGACACGAGTTTGAGATCGTGGCACACCGCATCATTGACAAGTACTTCTCCAGACCCAACTACTACAAGATCGACGGCAAGCCCGTTTTCATGATCTACGACGTGGATAATCTCGTCAAGGGACTTGGCAGCGTAGAGGCAACGCGCGAGGCGTTGGATTGGTTCAAGGAGGAAACCATCAAAGCAGGTTTCCCCGGACTTGAGCTGCAGCTGACTGCTTGGGGCGAGCGCATCTCCAACATGAGCGGCGTGGACGGCACGCATACGCTCTCGACCAAGGAGGTCGTTCCCGCGCTGGGCTTTGACAGCGTGACCAACTACCAGTTCGTACACTTCTGCTACATGGATAAGGACTACGAAAAGGAGATCCTGCCCATTGCCTACGCAGAATGGGCGCGCATGGATCGTGACTATACCGTTCCCTACTATCCGCACGTATCGATCGGCTGGGATAACAACCCTCGCTTTATCTCCTACACACCCTGCGTTTGCCGTAACAATCCGCCCGAGATCTTCAAGCAGGCGCTTATCAAGGCAAAGGAATACGTGGATACCCACAACCTGCCCGTACCGCTGATCACCATCAACTCCTGGAACGAATGGACCGAGACCTCGTATCTCGAGCCCGACACCAAATACGGCTACGGCTACTTAGAAGCCATCCGCGACGTTTTCGTGGAAGAAGAATAAAATATTTTTGACAACTTCGGGGCAAAGACCAACCTTTGCCCCGATTTTTGTGTCTGTATATACGAGAGCGTTTACCCCAACTCAACCAACGCGTCATTGACGCGCGTAAAATTCCGCTATATAATGAATTCAAATACACTACATACAAGAAAGGAACCCTTATGGATCAAAAGCAACTCAAACGAAACCGCAATTACTTTACCAAGAGCGACACCCCCATGTACGTGGGCATTGGCATGCTGGTGGTTGGCGTGGTGCTCTATTTCGTCACCTACAGCTACGTGGTCTACGTCCTGGCATCGGTGCTTGCCGTAGTGGGGCTTGCACTTGCGCTGATCGGTGCTTCGGGGCGTGTGACCGATGCCGACATGGACGCCTGCATTGCCAAGCTGACCGAGGGCATGGAGGTGGATCTGGTGGAAAACCCCAAATTTGCCAAGCGCATGCTCAAGCAGATACCGATGATCAAGGTACAAAACTACATCTTTGATGACGCGCTGGCACACAAATACGGCAAAAGCGGCATGATACGCACCGAAAAGCTGGAAACGGCGCTGCTTTACCCGCTGGACACCGCGCTTTACGTGGTGCACCGTCGCTTCTCGCTGCTCGCAGATGAATGTGATACCGATGTATACGAGATCCCCTACGCCGAAATTGAGGGCATTGAAATTGCCGAGCAGCAGACCAAGCTGACCTTTGGCAAAAACACGCGCACGGTGACCTACAGCACGCTGTGCTTGCACGGTACAACGCCGCTTGCCCTCCCCACGCAGAACAATGCCGACACCGATGAGTTTATTTCTCGCATGCGCCGCGTGCTGGCAGAGAGCAAGCAACAGGCACAGTAAATGCAGCCCCAAACAAAAGATCCTCACTCATGCAAGTGAGGATCTTTTGTTTGGGATCAGTACGCGCTGGGGGTCAGCGTGACCGTCTTATCGGCAAGCACCAGCGTGATGGTGTTTGCTTCGGGGTTAAATGTCAGTCTGACAATGTTAGCAAGCTCGGTACCCGCAACGCTATCCAAGAATGTCACAGTAATGACACCGGTGGTGTTATCCACTGTGCTGAGCATGTCGGGGTAGGTCGAATGCGCGCCGTCATACACGTATCCCTGATCACCAAATACAAAGGTAAACAGATGCGTATCCGCATCGATCATTTCATCCGATACCCAGGTCTTGGCAAAGACGCGATTGGTATAATTGTACTCCAGCATTATGCTCTCTCTCTCTGTGCCGTCGTACGTCCAGCCCAGAGTGACCGAGTACTGGTCGTTAAGCGAAAGCGTGTAGCCAAGCACGTCACCCGAGACGTGCGTCAGCACGATCTCGCCGTTTTCATATACGTAGGACAGCACCTCGGTCTGGTCGTTACGGACAATGGTCACTGTACCATGAGTCGCCCCTGCGGTTGCGGGTGCAAAGGTAACCAGAATGTCGCAAGAAGAATAGCTGCTATAGTTATAGTCAAAAATATTTGCCATGTACGAGCCGTTCAGAATGTCTCCGAAAGTGGGCTCAGGCTGCACCTGCACAGTCAGCGTGGTGGTTACGGCAGCATTTTCGGTCGAGGTCAAGGTAATGGTGTAAGTGCCCTGCTGGCTTGCCGTAAAGGTGCTGACCTTAACTTTCTCCGAACCGTAGGTAATGGTGGCAGTGCCCAGCGTACCTCCGCTGACGGTAGCCTTGAATGCCGCATTTGCTGCGGCGGGATTTGCCATAGCACCAAAATACAGCGTCTGTCCTGCGTACAGCGTGCAGGTATTGCCTACCGTGGTGGTAAAGAGTCCCGAATAATCCTTATAGTAGATCATGGGCGTCAGGCTCTTGAGCTCGGGCGTACCAACCACCACCGTGACGGTCTTGACCACGGAAGCCGAGGTCAGCGTCATGGTATACGTGCCGGCTGCAATGCCCTTGAGATAGACGTAATCGCCATCCCAGGAAAGGTATGCATACAGCTGACTGCCCGTACCGTTGGTTGCAATGTCCACGTAGTCCAGCTTTGCCGTAGCGGTTGCGGGGCTGACGTTGGCAAAATACAAATAGATCGACTGACCGGGATTCAGCATGATCACCTCCCCCAGTACGGTGCCGCTCTCATCTGCCAGGTCGTAGGACTCAAACACAAACTTTTCCGGTCCGTGCTCGTTGACCGCATTTCTTGCCCCTGCCTTCTGGCTGATCACCAGCTCATACTCATATTCGGGCTTGGCATTGGCAGGCACGTAATATTTGCCGTGCTCGTTTAGTGCAAAGGTTCCGTATACGTCCGAGGTGATCTCCATCTCGGTGATCACGTCATCCTCAAAGCGAAACCAAACGGTTACGAAATACAGAGAGCCGTACTCGTTATCATACACAAACTCAAAGCCGTACGCTCCGGTTTGCGCATTGTAACGGGCGCGCAGCAGGCTTGCGTGTTCCTGTGCGTATGCATACAGGGTATACAGCAAGGATTCCACGCCGTACGCCTCAATATTGTAATACAGGAAGTTACCGTTGAAGCGGTAGCCTGCCATATCGTCCGCCGTTGCGTCCTCGGCTTCGTACATGCCGTCAATCATACGTGCGGCAAAGACCGATCCATCCTCCAGCAGCGTAAACCAGCGATCGTATACGCCGTCGTAGGTGTGCAGATAGCCGTCACCAAACTCATAGGTAATGGTTTCGGTGGACACGTAGGGCTCATCGGCATCCTCAAAGTGATAAATGCTGGTATTGAGCACCGTACCGCCGTTGATCTTGCCGGCAGATGCATCCGAGGTCACCTTGTCAATGATGTGCTGCAAGGAAGCCGTACCGCCGCAAACGTCGCACTTGCCGTCACCGTCATGGTCCACGTGCTGCTCCTCATCCTTGCGGGAGCCGGTGTGCTGACAGGTTGCCGCATAGTAGTGCGTATCCGCATCCACGGTCAGCGTATCCGCATAGGTATGCGTATGCGCAAGATTCTCCGCGTCACATGCGTCGCATTTGCCGTCCAGGTCGCGGTCAAAGTGCGCTACCTTGTCCGTAGGATCAATTGAGTGCGAGCAGGTCACACCGTGCCAGTGGTGGGTGTTGTCATAACTGAAGGTCTCGCCAACGGGATGCACGCAGCCATCGTTCCAGGAGCAGGTGTCGCACGCGCCGTCGTTATTCGCATCGGTATGTGCCGCCTCGTCCTTCTTGATCGAGCAGCCGCAGGTGGCAGCGTGCCAGTGGGTGCTGTCGTCGTGCGTCCAGGTATTGGTATCAAAGGTGTGCTCGTGATCCAGATACTCGCACACGTCACAAACGCCGTCTCCGTTTGCATCGCTGTGCTCTGCTCTGTCTGCGGATGCCATGGTATGCTTACAGATCACGTCATGCCAGTGGTGCGTGCCGTCCACGCTCCAAAGCGTGGAATATTCGTGCGTGCAGCCATCATTCCAAGGGCAGGTATCGCACGCGCCGTCGTTATTGGCATCGGTATGCGCTGCCTGCTCGCCCTTGAGCGTATGACCGCAATCGGCATCAAACCAGTGGGTGCTGTCATCGTAAGCGTAATCCGTCTTGTAGGTATGCGTATGGGTGGGATCCTCCCAGGCGCAGGTGTCACACGCGCCGTCGTTGTTGCCGTCGCTATGCTCTGCTGCATCCAGCTTGACGTTATGTCCGCAGGCTGCACCGTGCCAGTGTCCCTGGGCATCCGACAGCCAGCTCTCGGCATCTGCTTTGTGCTCGCAGCCGCCGCTGTGCGCGCAAACGTCACATGCGTCATCGTTATCCTCGTCCTTGTGCGCACCGGTTGCGTCCTTGACGTCATGTCCGCAGGTGCTTGCATGCCAATGACTCTCGCCATCGGTGCTCCACTGCTCTGCAAAGGTATGCGTGTGATCGCTGCCGTAGCCGCACACGTCGCAAACGCCGTCATTCTCCGCATCTGCATGTGCTGCAACGTTGGCTTTTTCCTCGGTATGCTCGCAGCTTGCGGCATACCAGTGCTGATCCTCGTCAAAGGACCAGGCATCTGCATAAGTATGGGTATGCGCCTGTTGCTCGCCGCCCTTGTCGCAAGCAACAAAAGCCAGAGTCAGAAGCAAGCACGCGCAAACCGAAAAGCAAAGTCTTTTCATAATTTGCTCCTTTTAGTTGTTAGTATAGTAACCGCAGGCAAACAACCACTGGTCGTCCTCCATTGCGTCCACCTTGATATTGGGGTTTTCCTCTACCCAGCCGTTTCCGTCACGGAACAGCAGCTGCGAGCAACTGTATTCCTGCAAAAACTCCTTGAGCTCGGGGGTCACGGGAAATCTGCCGTCCGCATTGACCAGATCGGCATATCCAAGTCCGCGCATCTGCAGGGGCTGCAGCAAGCGGCAATCCACGCTGCAATACGCGCAGGTGTACAGGCATGCGCCCTCGCATCTGCCCTGCGTGCGGCAGGGACAATTGCTGACGCAGAAATACGGACCGAGATCGGGGCTGGGCGGATCGATGATCAGCGCATCGTAGCCCTCGATAAATTGCTTATAATTCTTGGTACCCGACGCAACGGTCAGCGCCTTGTTGCCTCTGTACTCCACCTGATGGAAGGACGTGTCAAGGAAGCGACATGCCGACGTAACATCGGCGTACAGCATAGGCCCATAGCCGCCGTTCGCGGCATATTTGACCTCGTCATACACGTGGTAGACGCCGGTGGCGGGATTGACGCGATAGCAATCACCGTCAAAGACGTTTCTGCCGCCCTGCAAGGTCTCCGCACCTACGTACGTGCCCGTACCGTTGTACATGCCGCGCAAGTAATTCGCAACTGCAGTAAAGCGCGACTCGCGCATGACTGCGTACAAATTCTGTACCGACGCGGGAAACTCCTTTTCATCGGTACTGAACTTGAGCGCCTTGAGTGCCTCGTAGATCTGCGTACCCTGCGTGCCAAACACGCCCACCGTATCAAAGAACTGCTGCTCGGTCAGCGCGCAAAGCTGATTCAGATGCGTAAACATCAGCGCATACAGCTCGGTCGGCACCTGCATGGTGGAAACAATGTGATCACGGTCAAAGGTGGATTCCAGTCCGATGTAGAAATCCACGGTCTGCGGAAATGCATCGCTCTTGGCGTCCAGGCGAATGGCAAACGTGAATACCGAACCGATCTCCTCGTCATCCACCTGCATTTCGTAGCAGAAATTCTTGGTGTAGCCGTCCTCTGCACCGCCGCCGTCCAGCTCGTGATCAAAGATCTTGAACTGCGACGAGCCGTAATACACCATCAGCACGGGATTATACTGCTGCGCCGCGGTATCGACCAGCGATTTCAGCACGTACGTGCCTGCGGTAGTGGGAATAAATTCAAAGAAGACCAGCTGCCCTGCACGCGTATACTGGGCGCGGTAATAGCCCGTTTTGCCCAGCGCAATGCAATGGTACTCATCCGATCCCGTGCCGCGCGGCACCTCCACGCGCACAAGCTCGATCTGCACGTCCCTGCCCGACACGGTTGCCGTGTAGGCGTTGGGATCGTAGGTAAATCCCTCGGGCAGTCCCGAAAGCGTGACGCGGAAGTCACCGTCCAGAGCCGCAACCTCGGCTTTGCCCCCTACAAAGGGTGCCGTATGGTAGCTGTATCCGTCGGTCCATTGCGCTAAAATGCCATCTGCTGCGGTAAACACCTTGCCGTTGTGCATCAGAGTGACGGTATAGGGAGCCTCTGCAGGCTCACTTTCCTGCTCGGGCGCAGTTGTTTCTACCTCCGCCTTGGTATCATCCTCGGGAGAGACGATCGCTTCATGATATTGACCGCACGCGCAAAGAGAGAGCAATGCAGCCAGCGCAAGTGCGCTGCTAAGCCATGTTTTCATGTTCTCTCTCCTTTCACGCATGCTTTTTGAACCGAAACAGGCTCTTGATATCATGCTTGGTAATCTTTCTTACCATAATGTCCACGATATACAGCACCGCAGCCGCAATCAGCAGCGGTACGGTAAAGTAGATGGAATAGGTGTCCAGCCTGTCGGGATCGTTTTCAAGCGTGGGCACGCTGCCCTCGCTCAGCGTTCCTCTGTCGCGCACGGCGTTATGCAGCTCGGCGGCATCAAAGGTCAGGAAGGCGTCGTACTCAGGCGAATACGGCAAATGGAACACCGATTCCGAGAAAAATGCGTTCTGATCGTACGCATACGAGATCTCCACGCGGTATTTGCCCACCTCGGATGCGGCAAATGCATAGGAATAGCGCTGCGAATCAAACAGCGGCTGCACTGTCATGACGCTGCCATCGGGTGCGGTGATGCGCATTTGCACGGTGGCATAGGGATTGAGCGTTGCGGGCAGCATTTCCACCCTTGCCTGCGTGCCGTCATACGTCACGCTCAGCGTGTAGGGATAGTCAATGCGCGCGGTAGGCGTGTTGGTAGAGGCTACCGAGGAAAGGAAGCGTGCGCATTCCGCACCCTGCCAATCCTGCGCCCACTCACCGCTGATGGCACTTGTAAAGCAAGCCACCCTGCCGTTTCCGTATTTCCAATACGCGTACAGAGGTGCATCCACCACGCCGCCGCTTGCCTTGGCATAAGGCACACTCAGCACGGTCTTGGCGCTTGCCTTTGCCTTGGCATATACAAAGCCGTATACGTCAGGCAGGTAGGTCAGCCCCTCTACCACCTCGTCCTTGGCATCCTTGATGGTAACCGCCACCTGCTTTTCAATGACCGATTCGGTCACCTCGTCCGCCACGTCACCAAAGATCAGCTCGTCCAGATCGCGCTCGTCCTGCAGCCAGTAATATCTGCCGCGCCCGTAGCTCGCGATCTTTTTCATATTTTCGGTTCCCTCCTGGCAGCTGGTATTGATGACCGTGGTCACAATGCCCGCCTGGTAGATCTGATTTGCCATGTCGGCAGCGTCGTCCGGCTCTGCGGAATACGACATACCGTCACTGATCAGCACGATCTGCTTTTCCGAGAAGGAAAGCGATTTCATTTGATGAAAGGCTGCCTTGAGCGCCGCACCAATGACCGTGCCCTGCGTGGGCTGGATGCCGTTGATGACCTCTGCCACCTGCTCCTTATTGGTAGCCTCGGTGGGCATTTGCTCAATATACACCTCACCCGAAAAGGATACGACCATGACGTAATCCTCGGGATTTAACAGATCCAAAAACTTGACTGCCGCCTTTTTCGTCATGATCAAGCGGGATGCCATCTGCATGGAACGCGAGGAGTCCAGCACCAGGCAATACAGCTTGGGATCGGCATCGTTGTTGCCAAAGCGCACGGGCAGCATGTCCTCCAGATCCGAAAGCGAATCATCGCTCTGGTTCTGAATGTAGGTGTCTCCAATGGTGATCAGACTCTTGCCAAACTCGGAGACCGCCGTATCCAAGCTTTCCACAAACGCGGTACGGTTCTTCAGCTTGGTCACGTCCACACCCGACAGCACGATCTGGTCGTACGCGCAAAGCTGCTCAATGGTATAGGGCACGTTTGCATCGTTTACGTACGCATCGATCTCGGCATGCGCGCCGTACATCAGCTCAGCGGCATCCGCATCGGTCTGCGAGGAGGTGATCAGCAGCACGCGCAGCGTTTCGGTCACGTGCTGGGTAAAGGTATAGCTGTTATTGTGGGGCGAGGTATCTCCCGTCGCCTCTATGCGCACCTCGTAGTCAAATTCGCCGGCTGCCGAGGTATCGGTCACAAAGCTTACGGGATTGTAGCCCGCCTGCAGCGAAACTGCCTTATCCTGCAGCTTTTCGCCGCCGCAATACAAGGACACGATGGCGTCGGTCTGCACGCTGCTTTGCACCAGCACGCTGACGTCGGTACGGTGAGAGAGGTAGGTGGAGGGCGTGTGATCCACACCCGAGATCTGCACCTCGGTCACGTTGGTGCCAAGGTTATTGTCCACGTAAACGGTATCCAGCGCAATATTGTCGGCATACAGGTGCTCAACTGCCGAGATCAGGGCGCTTGTGCCGTCGGCATCCGTCTGCTTACCGTCCGTCAGCAGCACCACGCGCTTGATCACACCGTTCGAAAACAGCGTCGCGGCATACTCCAAAGCCCCTGCAATATCGGTGGCGCTATCGTCCACCGCGCTATCCTTGACCGAGGGCAGCGCCGCCTCCCCTGCGCGGGTGACGCAAAGCGCATCCTTGCCAAAGCATACAAGTCCTACCGTGCTGTTCTCGGGCAGCTTGCCCTGCAGCTCGGCAATATAGGAATCGATCAGATCCAGATTGCGGTTTGCCGAATACGACACGTCGGCAACCACGTACACCTCCGTCTCGGTCATGACCGTCACGCTTGCCATGCCGGCAAGCGCGGGCAGCACCAGCGCAATGATCAGCAAATGCAAAATCAGCGAGGTGACGGTATGCCCGTTTTTATTGTCTTTTCGAATGGCAATGCAGTACGGCACGATCACCGCCGCAAGCAGCGGCACGGCAAGCAGCAAAAGCCACGGATTATCGAAGCTGATATTTCTCATAGCAATACACCACCCAATCTGCCACAAACAGCAAAGCAAGTAAAATAAAGGTCAAAAGCAACGCATCGTACGTGCCGTCAAAGCCACCCTCGGTAGGCGTGCCCTGCAGATCCAGCTGCTTTTCGGCAACCACGGGGCTGCGCTCGGCTTCCGGAACGGCTGCGTGCACGTAGAAGGTTCTCGAGCTGCCGCTGACCGTCATGGTCAGGGTATGCACGCCTGCCTCGGAGGGCACAAAGCTTGCCACCGCACTCTCGCAGCTCAGATACTGCACCTGCCCCGTGGGCGACTGCACGCGCACGCTCTCGGTATTGGCAGGCAGGTTGATCGCCACCTCATCGCCGCAATAGAAATTGTTGCGCTCCAGCACCGCCGGGAAGGAATATTCTGCCAAGTTGCGAACCAGCATCACGAAATCCATGCGCATGGCAATGTTGGAATCATGCAAATCAAACGCAAACACCGTCAGGCGATTGCCATAGGGGTTAGTACCCGCAAATACCACGGGATTCCCCTCAAACGAGAGCAGCGTTGCAAACTTGCGGTACAGCCCGCACTTAACGTAAGCGGTCAGGTGGATCTCCTCGCCCACCGTATCGCGAACCAGCTCCTGCACGGTCGAGGTACTGTCACCCGACCATTGCAGCACGCCCGCCTGCTCTAAGATCACCTCGCCCTGCACCGAAAATCCCATATCCGCAATGCTGCTTAAGGGATTGATCAGCCAGATCGAGCCGTCCAGCGGCATGCTCGGGGGCGTAAAGGTATCAAAAACGTAAAGTCCGTAGCCAAGGTCGCCCGCATAGTCCTCGGTAGATTTGACCGTGATATTGGTCATGCCCACCGCGCGCAGCGCAGATTCGATAAAGAAGGGGCGATCGCTGACCAACAGGATGCTGTACGCCGAATCGCTCTGCGGGTCAAACAGCACCACGGTATTGTCACTTGCCAGCACGTCCTCTGCCTCAACGCAAACACGCAAAGACTCAAAAGCCGAGACCTTTGCGGTCAGCTGGAAGGGCGTTGCTTTGTCTCGCTTGGTAATCACGGTTGCCGTGGTGGCGGCTTGCGCCTCGTCGTCCACGTACAAAGAAACGGTCAGCGTGGCATCCGAGCGGTAGGAGGTCAGGTTGCCGGTCACGGTAATCTGATCGCCCTGCACGCTGTAGCTCACTTGCCCCAAGGCATAGTTCTGCGCGCTCTCGTCGCACAGGCGAACCAGCGTCATATTCCGGTGCGTCTGATATGCGCGGTCGGTCACCAGGTATACGTCCGCACCCGTATGCTCGGCAAAATATGCCTGCGCAGCCGCGTGTGCCGCCGCCAGCGAGGTATCTGCCCAGCTGCAGGAAAGCCCTTCCAGCAGCGATTGCGCCGCCTGCTTATTGGCAGTTTCCGAAAATACGGTGGTGGTCTGCTCGCCTACGTAGATCAAGGTAAAGGTCGAGCCGTCGGCAGCACCGTCAATGGTGTCCGCCACAAACTGCTTGCCTGCCTCAAAGCGGGTCATGCCCTGCTCGTGCTGCATCTGCATACTGCCCGTGCCGTCCAGCACAAAGCAATAATCGCGTGCCGCGCCGGGCACGGTCAGGATGGGATGCGCAATGATCAGAGAGATGGTCAGCACGCAAAGGATCTGCAAAATCAGGCTGATCAGACCGGTCAGACGCGAGAAGGGGTTCTTCTTTTTCAAAAACCGCTCGCTAAGCTTCCACAAATACGTGGAGGACACGGTCTGCTCGGTATACTTGCTCTTAATAATGTAAATGAGGATGAGCACGGGAATGCCCAGAAGACCCAAAAGACCCAAAGGATACAAAAACGTCATTTGATCACCTCCATGTCGGTCAAGCGATCAAAGAAGATCTCGCCCAGCTCTGCCGTGGCATCCACCAGCAGGTAGGACGCCCCACGCGCGCGGCAAAACTCTGCAATTCTGCCGGTTGCATACGCCAGCGCCTGCTTGTATGCCGCCGCAATGTCGCGGTCAATGTTGCGGCGCCAGGTGTTGTGCACGTTTTCGGAATCGTACAGGTGCATCTTGCCGCGCAGCTGCGGGTTGAGCTCCTCACGCGAGAGCACCTGCAGGCACAGCACGTCACGCTTGCTGTCCACCATGTAGCCAATGGCATCCTCGTAATCGTTGTCGGTCAAAAAGTCTGAGATCAGAATGGACATGCCGTCTCCACGTCCCACGCTTGTGGGCATGATGGCGCGGCTGATGTGCGCCTCGCCCGAAAACTCCACGTCATTCAAAGCACCAATGCAGTTGATATACGACTGCTTGCCCACCATACCCGTGATCACGGGCTCCACCTCGCTGCCGCGAATGGCATAAATGGACACCTTGTCCATCTCGCACACCGAAAGGTAGGCAAACGCCGCCGCCAGGCGCAACGCCTGCTCTGCCTTTTGTCCGTTTCCAAAATCCATGGAGCGGCTGACGTCGATATAAATGCGGGTGTGCATTTGTCTTTCATCCAGGTACAGCTTGGTATACAGCTTTTCAAAGCGGGCGTAGGCATTCCAGTCGATCTTGGTAATATCGTCGCCCGGCACGTAATCGCGCAGATCGGCAAACTCGCAGGAGGAACCGAAGTTCTTGCTTTGCCGATTGCCGCCGAACATGCCTGCAACGTTGTGCTTGAGCAGCGTCTGCAATCGCTCCAGCTGGCTCAAAAACGCGTCGTTGACTGTAAATCTACTCATATGTAAACACTCTTATTTCTTGAGCTTCTTATTTTCCTTGATCAGCATGGCGATCACGTCGTCCTCGCCCAGCTTATCGTTGACGGCTGCGTAGTTGATCTTGATACGGTGACGCAGTACGGGGCAAGCCAGCGCGTCAATGTCCTCATAGGACACGTTGTAATTACCGCCCAGCAGCGCACGCACCTTGGCACAGGTGATCAGCGCCTGCGCAGCACGGGGAGATGCACCGTACTTGATGTACTTCTTGGCAGTCTCGGAGGGCTTATCCAGCTCGGGGTGCGTGCCCGAAACCAGCGCAACGGCATATTCCATCACCTCGTCGATCACCGGCACGGTAGCTGCCAGCGCGCGCATTTCCAGCACGGTAGCGCCGTCCACCTGCGCCTCTGCCACCTCATCCATGGTGATCTGGGTCATCTTGACAATGTCCATCAGCTCCTCGTTCTTGGGGAAAGTCATAAGCAGCTTGAACATAAAGCGGTCCATCTGCGCCTCGGGCAGCGGGTAGGTACCATCCTGCTCAATGGGGTTCTCGGTTGCCAGCACGAAGAAGGGCTCCTCCAGGCGGTAGGTCTGGTTTGCCACGGTCACCTTGTGCTCCTGCATAACCTCCAGCATTGCGGACTGGGTCTTGGGAGTCGCACGGTTGATCTCGTCTGCCAGCACCAGGTTTGCAAAAACGGGACCCTTATTGAACTTCTGCACCATTCTGCCGCTCTCATCCTTTTCAATGACGTTCATACCGGTCACGTCCGAGGGCATCAGGTCGGGGGTAAACTGAATACGGGAGAAAGGCAGGTTCAGAATGCGACCCAGCGAACGCACCAGACGGGTCTTACCAACACCGGGCACGCCCTCCAGCAGCACGTTACCGCCTGCTACGATGGCAATGATGACGTTTTCCACGACCTCGGTCTGACCAACCACGTCGCGGCGCAGCTCT
This sequence comes from Eubacteriales bacterium, assembly GCA_045650025.1. Taxonomy (GTDB): domain Bacteria; phylum Bacillota; class Clostridia; order Oscillospirales; family CAG-272; genus SVQP01. The sequence goes on along the minus strand of JAZRQR010000112.1, from coordinate 2,833 downwards.
GCGCGGATCTTCTCCGCCTGCTCACTGAATCTCTTTACATTTTCCATATTGTTTTGCATATCTATATACCTTCCTTATCAATCTTTGTTAGACGGGCTGAACAGCGCCGTAAAATAGGCTTCAATCAATTCCGCCATGTCGTCGGACAAGAGTCCGTCGATCTTGCTCTCGAGGAAAATGGCGTTGTAAATATCAATGACCTCGCTGTACTTGACGTGGTCATCCTTGGTGGGGTCGTAAATGATGTCCTGGCTGCCCACGATCAGCTCACCGCTGCCCATGCCGCCGTCCGAAACGGTCTGATCCTTGTCGTCATCCTCGTAATCGCCCGGGGTCTGCGGTCCTTGCTCGGCATTTCCCTCCCCTACGGGCAGGTCCGCGGCACTCAGCCCAAAGATCTCCAAGAGTCGGGTCTCCACGTACGCACCCATCTCTGCATCATAACGCTGCTGCGAGAGCGCCTTACTCATTTGCACGTGCGCCGTGCCAAACGCATCGCTTACCTGCATTCTTCCCCAGGTCAGCGTATAGTCGGGCAGCTTTTCCACCACGTTTGCCAAGGTGTTCGCCAGGCGGTCCAGCTCTACGTACAGCATATCCTGCTCGGCAGCGCCACTGTTGCGCAGCGCCATCTTGATCTCATCCGACATCACGTGAATCGCCACGTCAAACGCGTCGTCCTCGCCGATCTCGGCTGCAATGTCGTCCAGCGCCTGCTTGAATTCTGCAGAATCCTGCTTGGCAAGCGCGCGCTCCAGCTTTCTTGTATAGGAAGAGCCGCTCTTTTCCAGGATCGCGGCGATGGCATTCAAGGTAACGACCTCGCCCACAAAGCCACGCACGCTGATCACGGTATCCACCACCAGCGTCTTCATGCGGTTTTGCGTCTTGGTGGTGTACAGCGCCTCGAGCAGATCCTCCAGCGCCGTCACCGTTTGCTGCTTGGCGCTCTCGCTCATGGTCGAGGCGCGCACCTCCTCAATCAGATTCTGCAGCGCAACGGTTTCCCATGCGCTCAGCTCAAAGGGAGGCTCCTCGGGAGCAGGAGGTGGCTCGGGCTGCTTGGCGGGCACGGCAAAGGCGGTCACGCTCATGCCGATCGCCAGCACAAAGCACACAAGGCAGGTACCGAAATGGCGGATTTTCAATTGCTTGGCAGGCGTTTCGCGCAGCTTCCGGTCGGTCTGCTCGCGCTGCAGCTGCATAATGGCGTCCTGTCGATCCGCATACGCCAGCATGGTCTGCACTCCCTCGCGCATGTGCAGCTCGCGGTCCAGCTTGCGCGCCAGCCGCTTTTTATAGGGGAACAGACACACAAACAGCCCAGCCCCCAGCAAAAGCCCCGCGCCCAGCGCAATGCAGGTTGCCTGCATCGGCGTCAGAGGCGACAGCATTTGCTTATATAAGAACAACAGCACCGCAAACGTGCCAAGTGCCAGCGAGACACCGGGCAGCGCGCTGCGCCACAGCGACGCAAACAGCATACGCCGCCAGAATTTTCGGAACCCTTTTTCCATGGTATAACCGTCCTTTATCAATATGGTAATTGCAAATATTTTCCCATTATAGAATAATATATTATTATATCACTTATATGAAAGAAAGTCAACCGAAAGGGCGCGAAAAACGGCAAAATTTGCTCATTTTTTGCATAGAAACACCTTGCATTCGGCGCAAAATATGCTATAATGAAATGGAAGAAATCATTTTGGGAGGCACACCGTGAAAACAGGAATTGTTGACAGCGCATACATGTATTTAGGCAGCCATGAAGCCGCGTTTGCGCGCATGAAGCAGCACGGCTACGATTGCACCGATTATCAGTATCTGGTGGACACCGAAAACCACGTGTTTGCACAGGATCCTGCAGGATTTGAGCGCCTTTTACAGGGCGTGCGCCGCGACGCGCAAAACGCAGGCATTGAAATTTATCAGGCGCACGGTCCTTGGCGTTGGCCGCCGCAGGATTTTACCCCCGAGGACAGAGCCGAGCGCTTCGAGAAAATGTCGCGTGCCATTCTGGGCTGTGAAATTCTCGGCTGCCCCAACTTTATCATTCACCCCATCATGCCCTTTGGCGACTGGCAGGATCCCGAGCCCGAGCGCCTCTGGGAGATGAACCTGGAGTTTTTCTCGCGTCTTTGCGACGTGGCAAAGGCGCATGGACGCGTCATTTGCTTTGAAAACATGCCTATGACCGCACTCTCACTCTCCACACCCGAGCAGATTTTGCGCTTTGTTAAGATGATCGATTCACCCTACATGCGCGTCTGCCTGGACACGGGTCATTGCTCGGTATTTGGGAAATCCCCTGCCGATGCGGTGCGTCTGTTTGGCAAGGAATATCTGCGCGCTTTGCACGTGCACGACAATGACGGCAAAGCTGACCGCCACATGATCCCCGGGCAAGGCGTGATCGACTGGGAGGATTTTGCGCGCGCACTTGCCGAGATTGGCTGCGAGTGCCCCGTTTCGATCGAAACCAGCGTCAGCGGAAAGGTTCCTGCCGAGCAAAGAGATGCGGCGGAAAGAGAGCTGGCGAACATTGCCAAGAGGATTGCCGGGCAGGTTTGAGGATAAAATACGTAGGGGCGATTCACGAATCGCCCGAAAAGAACGGTTTATAAATTCCTATACAAGGTAGGGGAGGGGCTTGCTCCTCCCCTGCTAAACGATTTCAATAAGTTCTTCGGCTCAGGCGGGGCTCAGAACCCATGCTTGCGCCTAAGCTCACCCTAATTCTCAACGTATTCGGCGCAAGCCTTGCCTTGTGTCGCGAAAGCGACACAAGGCGGGGTTTGAGCCGAGATACGTTGCAAACAAAAAGATAGAC
>JAZRQR010000111.1:0-1014 GCA_045650025.1 Eubacteriales bacterium | reverse complement strand
GCGGCGGCAGCCACCAGATCGTACTCGTCAGAGCCCGCCTTGACCGCACGCTTGATCTCCTCGATGGGCAAGAACTGGTTGGGGTCTTCAATGGGCGAGGACACGATATTGACGTTGAGGCGATCGCTCACCACCACGTTTCTGTCAAACATGGCATCGTTGACAGGATCGGAATTGAGCTCGGGCACAGCAATCTCGTCATGCGTCCAGCCCAGCATGGAGCGGTTCAGGATGACCACGTCCTCGCCGTTGAATTTGAGATCGGCAGGGATGTTGTCAAGCACCGCAGGCGCGGTGTCCTCCTGTACGGCAGTGGTGTCGGTCTGCTCACCTTGCTGCCCTTCCGCGCAAGCACAAAGCAGGGAAAGCAGCGTTGCAATGATCAAGGATAATGCCAAAAGCTTTTTCATGTCTGTACTCTCTTTCTGCTTATTTCAAAAATTAACCGTAGTATTGTATCATAAAAAGCAAAGATGTGTCAAGAAAATTCTTGTGCGCAGTCGGAAATTGGTTGCGGCAATGCCGCGCGCCCCTGCAAGATCACTCCAGCTTTTCCAGCTTGCTTTGCAGCTTTGTAAGGTTTCTCTTGGTCGACTTTTCCACCGCGGCAAATTTCGAGGACGCATTATTCTTTTTTCCTCCTACGATGGTACGCAACGTATGATGCGGAAACTGCAGCGAGCCGCCGTAAACCACGCCCGCATCCGTGATCATCTTGTCAAAGGTCAGATCCAGCATATCCCACGCAATGGGGTCGCTCATATACTTGCGCTTGAGCGCGATCTCATAATACGCAGGCTTGACCAAGCGCGTCGACTCAGACGCCATGACCTCCATGGCAGCACCGATCATCTCAAGCTTATCCTCGGCGGCAGAGACAGGTACACCAAACACCGTGAACTGGTCGTGCATCGCCGTGCCGTAATCCGCCTGCTTCTCATCGTACTTGGGCATGGGAACAATACCGTATTGCTGCTCCATATTGCGCACGTCGGGCTGCTCCACGGCGATCAG
>JAZRQR010000110.1:0-4583 GCA_045650025.1 Eubacteriales bacterium | reverse complement strand
CGCTCATGCCGGAGTTGGTGCAGATATATTCGATGATCGAGGGGTCGATGGTGCCGCAACGGGTACCCATAGGCAGACCTTCCTGGGGGGTGAAGCCCATGGAGGTATCCACCGCCTTGCCGTACTTCACGGCGGAGATGGAAGAGCCGGAGCCGATGTGGCAGGTAACGATCTTGAGCTCCTCGATCGGCTTGCCCACAAACTTAGCAGCCTCAGCAGCTACGTAGCGGTGGGAGGTGCCGTGGAAGCCGTAACGGCGAACGCCGTACTTCTCGTACCACTCGTAGGGAAGTGCGTAGATATACGCCTTTTCCTCAACCGTGCTGTAGAAGGACGTGTCAAATACGCCAACCATGGGAACGCCGGGCATCAGAGCCTTGCAAGCGTTTACGCCCTTGATGGCAGGAGGTCCGTGCAGGGGGTTGATCGGAATGATGGACTCGATGTAGTTCATCTCCTCATCACCCAGGATGCAGGACTGCTTGATTTTGCCGCCGTGTGCGAAACGGTGACCGACTGCGGTGATCTCGCTTACGTCTGCGATTACGCCCCATTCGGCATCGGTCAGCAGCTGCAGTACCAGAGCAATCGCCTCGTTGTGAGTGGGCATAGCGTAGTCCGCCTCATACGTGGGCTTGCCGGGACGCTTGTGCGTGATCGCGCCGCTCAGACCGATCTTTTCGCAAAGACCTTTGGCGAGCACCAGATTCTCGTCCATATCAAAGAGCTGATATTTCAGCGACGAGCTTCCGGCATTGACGACCAGAATCTTCATAGAAATTCCTCCTCGGATTTTTAAATCTTATTCACGATATATTATATCAAAGATAGCGCAAAATTGCAATATATATGCAAAAACTTTTATAACCGAAAAATTCATAAAATTTATCCGTCGTTTTTATACAATATGACAACTGATAAAAAATTGTCAAAATATTCCTCAAAAAATCGAATAATATCTACATTTAATTATATAAAAACAAACGGCTCGGTTAAATTTTTAACGACGAAATGATAAAAAAATAACAATCTCCAAAACGCAAAATACGCACCCTGAGCGGCGCGCGTTGTTCAAACCGCCCAAAGCGGGAAAAACGAGGCGTGCAAGCGGGGATTCTTGCGCTTGCAAACAGCGCCCGATCGGCGTTTTGAACAAAAATAACTTTTCGCATAAAATTGTGCAAATCCTCTTGTAAAAGGCGAAAATCTTTGCTATAATGATCATGGAGTATTATGGAAACACAAGGAGGTAATGGCTGTGAAACTGTGGATCAAGAACGTAAACGTATATCACAGCGACAGTATGCGCTTCATGCCCGGGTCACTCGTGACGTCTGACGGCATGATCGAGGGCGTGTACAGGGAGGGCGATGCGCTGCCCGCGCTCTGCGACGCGAGCGTTGTGGACGGCGGCGGATGCTACTTGGTTCCCGGACTTGTGGATACCCATACGCACGGCATTGTGGGCGGTGATTTTACCGGCGCTTCGACCGAGCAGATGGCAGACATGGCACGCGCATACCTGCGCGGCGGTGTGACCAGCGTGATGCCTACGCTGGCGTCCGCGCCTTACGCGGATATGCTGGCTGCGGTGGAGCGCATTGCAAGCACCATGCGCGACGGAACGGACGCAAACGTGTTCCGCGGCGTGCACGTGGAGGGCAGATACCTCAACGCTGCCAAGAGAGGCGCACATGCGCCCGAGCTGCTTGCAAGCCTTGAGGCGGACGAGCTGGACGCTCTGATCGGCGCTGCCGAGGGAGCGGTGCACGTCAGCGCAGCCTTTGAGCTGGATGCGGACGGCGTATTTGCCGCACGCGCGCTGGCGCTGGGGGCAACGCTCGGGCTTGCCCATACCACCGCGACCTATGCACAGGCAAAGCAAGCCATCGCACGCGGCGTCAATAATTTTACGCATCTGTTCAACGCCATGCCGCCCCTGCATCACCGTGATGGCGGTGCGGTGTGTGCCGCGCTTGACTCGGACGCCTTTGCCGAGCTGATCGTGGACGGCGTGCACGTCTCGCCCGAGATGGTGGCGCTGGCGTACCGCAACAAGCGACAGCAGTTGGTGCTGATCACCGATTCCATGGAGGCAACCGATTGCGCAGACGGCGAATACAGCATTGCGGGCATGCCCGTAACGGTCAAAAACGGACGCGCGGTGACGCATGACGGTGCCATTGCAGGCAGCACGCTGCACCTGCTTGACGGCGTCAAAAACCTGGCTGCGTTTGCAAAGATCCCGTTTGAACACGCGTTGTACTGTGCGACAAAAGCGCCTGCCAAGGCGGTCGGGCTTGATGACCAAATCGGCAGCCTGGCACCTGGAAAGCGCGCCGATATGCTGCTGCTGAACGCCGATTTTGCCATCGAGCGCATCTGGTGCGGCGGTAAGGAATTTGCCCTGTAAGCCCCTAAAAGCTTGAAAAAACGGGCAAAAATAAAATTTGTAATTGATAAATAAACCATAAATTAACAAGAGGACACCGATATGAATCAACAGAAACCGAAATTCTATATCACAACTGCCATTGCGTACGCTTCCAAGAAGCCGCACTTCGGCAACACCTACGAGATCATTATGACCGACGCGGTTGCTCGTTACAAGAGAGCACGCGGCTATGACGTTTTCTTCTGCACCGGCACCGACGAGCACGGTCAGAAGATCGAGAACTGCGCGAAGGAAGCAGGCGTTTCTCCTCAGCAGTACGTGGATGGCGTGGCAGCCGAGATCAAGGGCATCTGGGATGGCATGAACACCAGCTACGACCACTTTATCCGCACCACCGACGATTATCACGTTTCCGCGGTCACCAAGATCTTCAAGAGATTCTTTGACCAGGGCGATATTTATAAGAGCTACTACGAGGGCTGGTACTGCACGCCCGACGAGTCCTTCTACACCGATTCTCAGGTGACCGACGGCAAGTGCCCCGAGTGCGGCAGAGAGCTGGTTAAGGCGACCGAGGAGGCTTACTTCTTCAAGATGAGCAAGTATGCCGACAGACTGATCAAGCACATTGAGGACAACCCCGAATTTATCTGGCCTGAGTCCAGAAAGAAGGAAATGGTCAACAACTTCCTTAAGGTTGAGGGCGGCTTGCAGGATCTCTGCGTTTCCCGTACCTCCTTTACCTGGGGCGTTCCCACCTTCGATCCCAAGCACGTGATCTACGTGTGGCTGGACGCGCTGACCAACTATATTACCGCAATCGGTTACGATCCCGACAAGAGCTTTGAGGAGCAGAGCGAGCAGTTCAAGAAGCTGTGGCCCTGTGACGTGCACATGATCGGTAAGGATATTCTGCGTTTCCATACCATCTACTGGCCTATCTTCCTGATGGCGCTGGATATTCCGTTGCCCAAGCAGGTATTTGCACATCCTTGGTTTATCGCAGGTATTGAAAAGATGTCCAAGTCGCGTGGCAACGTCATTTATGCGGACAAGCTGGCAGAGCACTTTGGCGTGGACGGCGTGCGTCACTACGCGCTTGCCGAGATGCCCTTCAACGCAGACGGTACCATTACCTATGATAACGTCATCAAGAGATTCAACACCGATCTGGTAAATAATCTCGGCAACCTTGTCAAGAGAACGCTTGACATGCAGAAGAAGTATTTTGCAAAGCAGGTGATCGCCCCCGCTGCTTACGAGGACGTGGATAACGACCTGGTCAAGACCTGCGTAGAGTGCTATGACAAGTATATCTCCTGCATGGACAGCTATCACATTGCAGATGCGGTTTCCGCAGTATTTGATCTGTTTGGCAGAGCAAACAAGTATATTGATGAGACCACTCCCTGGACGCTGGCAAAGGACGAAGCCAACAAGGAAAGACTTGGCACGGTCATGTACAACCTGCTGGAGGCGATCCGTTGGGGTGCCGTTATGCTGCTGCCCCTGCTGCCCGCAACGGCAGAGGAGGTACTGGGCATGCTGAATGCACAGGCGCGCGACTTTGAGACCATCGGCACGGCAGACAAGTTCTGCGGTATCGTCGCCGGCGGCGAGGTTGCAGATTCCAAGGTGCTGTTTGCAAGAGTGGACGAGCAGAAGAAGCTGGAGGAGATCGCGAAGGAGCAGGAGGCTGAGGCTGCCAAGAACGCACCCGCACCTGCTATCGAGAAGCCTGAGGGCTGTGCGCTGATCGGCATTGACGCATTTATGAACGTAGAGCTGCGTTCGGCACAGATCCTGACCTGCGAGAGAGTGCCCAAGGCAAAGAAGCTTCTCAAGCTGACTGTGGATCTCGGTTACGAGCAGAGACAGGTGGTTTCGGGCATTGCAAAGTGGTATGAGCCCGAGGCGCTGATTGGCAAGAAGATCATTCTGGTAGCCAACCTCAAGCCTGCAACGCTGTGCGGCATTGAGTCCAACGGCATGATTCTGGCAAGCGGCGAGGAGACCGTAAGAGTGGTATTCCTGGCTGAAGACACCCCTCTGGGTGAAAGAATTCGATAAAACAGACGGGGCTGACGCAGGCGCGTCAGCCCCGCTTTCGCATACGGACAACCCCAAGGACGAAAGTTTTTGATCGACCTTTTTACAAAAAAGGTCGCGGGTCAAGGGCAGAGCCCTT
>JAZRQR010000109.1:0-39809 GCA_045650025.1 Eubacteriales bacterium | reverse complement strand
ATGCATCCAGCCACTCAAAGTCGCCGCCGTTGCACTGGGTGTAGGTGTAGTTACCGGTCTCGCCGTCAATATCAAAGAAGTAGTAGTTTACAAAGCCGTTGCCGGGAACCTTCTTAACCAGTGCATTTACCTTGTAAATGGTGGTGGTTACGTTCTCGGTTACGGGAGTTTCCAGGATGTCCTTTACGCAAGACTCGGTGATCCAGGACTTGTCGTAGTCGTACTTCTGGCTGTTGTCCTGATCAATCAGGTAAGCGTTTGCGATCTGGCAGCTGCCCTTGTAGCCAAACTTTTCTGCGCTGCTCTGCTCGGTGTCCAGGATCCAGTAGTCCTTTTCGCCTGCAATGGTGAGCTTGTCGCCCTCTGCCACTCTCTGGGCGAGGTTGCCGTCAAATACGTAGATAGAGCCGGTGTTGTCCACCAGGAAGAAGCCGTTGGGCTTAAAGCCGTTTGCATAGGTGATGCGAGCAACCACGCCGTCCACCTTGATCTTGGTGCCCTTAGCTGCCTCTCTTGCATCGGCAACGGACAGATCGGTGTAGTCGTCCAGGTTGATGTCAACCTCTACGTGGGTGAACTCGATCAGACGAGCGTTCTTGACTTCCTTGGTGCCGTTGTAGTTCTGCAGAATGCAGTGCAGCAGCACTTCGTCACCCTTGTAGGGCTTGTCTTCCATCTGGCTATAGTTGATCTCGCCGTCAGCGCTGTAGGTGCCGTAAACGGAAATCTCGCCGGTCTCGTCTGCAATGATCATCTGACCGTAAGCAGCGTTGACGATGGAAACAACGGTTGCGCGGATATAGTATCTCTCAGTGGTGATGTTGCCCTCTTCGCCGCAAAGCTCCATAGCCTGTGCAATCGTGATGGTCTGGATTGCGGGCTGCTCGGGCTCGGTGGTCTCCTCCTCGGTGGAGGTTTCGGGCTCGGTAGTCTCAGCCTCGGTAGAGGACTCGGTCTCTGCCTCGGTGGACTCCTCTTCGGGAGCGGTGGTGTTTTCGGTAGATTCGGTAGGTGCCTGGGTCTCTGCCTGGGTGGTCTGCTCGGTCTTGTTGCCGCCGTCGCAAGCTGCCAGAACGGAGAGCATCATCAGAGCGATCAGAGCCAGGGCAAGAATTTTTTGAAAGTTCATCCTTGGAAAATCTCCTTGTATATTTTTTGACGGATACATTATATATCATAATTCGACACAGGTCAACAGGGCAAAATCAATTTCTCCCTATAATACAAAAAAGCAGAACTCAGTTCTGCTTTTTGTGTAATTTTCATCAAATCAGGTCTCGGGAGCGCGCCAATCAAAGATCAGATCGGTTTTTTGGAAGCCAACCTGGCCAAACAGCTCGCTGGGTGCCGCACCTGTCGTCTTTTGCTTGATGACGTTGACCAACATCTTGACGTCCAAGGGCTTGTGCGCATGCGTGCCCGGACGGAAGTACCAGTACAGATTTTCAGGCACACCCAGGTACTTGAAAACCTCGGATGCCGCCAGCGTGGTTTGCCAAGAACCGATAGAGCCGCCCCAAACGTCGCCGGCTGCCTCGGAAACGAACAGCACGCGAGGTGCTACCATTGCCTTGAGCGAGTGCGCGTCAAAGGGCAGATCCTGCGGTCTGTCGGCGTATTCGCCAAGATCCGGACCCATCCAGAAGTCAAAGCTGCGCCACAGATCTGCCAGCGTTTCGCTTCTTTGCAACATCAGCGGACGGTTGGGATCGTTGTTACCCATGTATTCAGCCGAGAAGGCAATGCGGTAGCAGGAGCATGCGCCTGCGCAGGTTTCGTTGGGGTTGACGATGGCGGCACGCTCATCCAGCACGCCTGCCAGAGCGGCAGTTTTACCACCGCGCGAGTGACCGGAAAAGACCACCATGTCGGGGTTGGTCAGTCCCAGCTTTTCCAAAGCGTCCACGCAACGGGAATAGCCCCATGCCCATGCGCCCAGCGCGCCAAAGGTATATTCGGGGTAAACCTCATGCAAGGGGCCAATGCCGCGGCCCTTGAACTGAATGTCGGGAGCCAGCTCGGTGCGGTCAAACAGCATCCATGCAACGCCCTCGTCCAGCGCGGCGTTCAAAAATTCCTTGTCAAAGGCATAGCCAAAGGAAAGGTCGCCGTCCACGATGACGGGAGGCAGAGGCGTGGGCGTGGGTACGCCCCAATCGGGCAGGAACAGCTTGGCGATAAAGGAAACGGTTTTTTCCTTGGTGCCGGCAGTAATGCGGTAGGTGTTCAGGTGACCCTTGCCGCCAAGGTAAAGCTCTTCCACCTCCAGCACCTCGGGTGCGGGGGGCTGTGTGCCGTATTGCAGCTCGACCGCCTGCTTATAGATCTCGGCGCGGCGAGCCGCCCACTGGTCGGGCGAGGTCATGCGCGTGCCGTCGTCAAATTGAAAGAGATCGGGCAATTTGCCGTAAACCTCGTATTTGGTAACGTTCAACATTTCGGGATAAACTTTGTTTTCCATCATATATCTCCTTTAGCGGAATTTTTCCAGAACCGGGTAAGCGCCGGTGATGTCCGCGATGAAATCACCGTACACGGGCTCCAGCGAGATCTTGTCGTCGTAACCGATGGCGCGCAGCGCGTCACGGTAAACCAGGCAATCGGCGGTGTCTGCCTCGGTGGGGGCAAGTCTGTCTGCCTGAGGACGTGCAATGTGAGCGTGGAAGATGTGCTTCTTGTATTTCTCAATGTGTTCCATCGGCTCACCGCCCGACCAGAAGTGGAAAATATCAAAGGTCAAGCCCACGTTGGGGTGGTTTGCCATCTCGCAGATCTCCGCGCCCTCCCAGAGGGTGTGGAGGAAGTTGGTCTCCTGCTTGCGCAGCGGCTCGATTGCCACGCGCACGCCATACTTTTCGCCCTCTTCGCCGAGAATGCGCATCAGAGAAGCAAAGCGCTCCTTGACTTTTGCCAAATCCATGCCCTCGGGCACGTTACGTGCATAACCCGAGCCCATGACCGCCACGTCCGCGCCAAATTCTGCCGCACGTGCAAAGCCCTTCTTGGCATATTCGCGCGTCCAGGCTTCGATCTGTGCGCGATCCTCGCCAAACATCATAAAGCCACCGGGGAAAAAGCCGTTGCACGAGGGAATCTCCAGCCCCAGCTCCTTTTTCTGCGCTAAGTAATGCGCCATTTGTTCCTCTGTGTAGTTGGCGATCACTGAAAAGTTCCATTCCACGTGATCATAGCCCAGTTCCTTGGCAGCCGCCCAGAATTGGGGCGGTGCGCAAACGCCGATCTTCATAAAGTACCTCCCAAGAGATGATGTTGTTGCTCTTATTGTAATATATTTTCGTGCGAATGTCAATCGCTTGACGGGTTTAAAAAAATTTTTTGAAAAATTTTGGCAAAAAGCCGAACTTTTTTGCAAAAAAAAGCGTCTATATAAGTGAGCGGCTTGCATTGCGCTTGACAGATGCGTGCGAGCATGTTAAAATGAAAGCAATAACGGCTTTGGAGGTTATCAAAATGGCAAGATTTACACAAGGCCCCCGCAGCATGACGCAGGGGGAGCGTTACGTCTCGCAATATAATTCCGCGCGTGCGAATTTGTTGCTTGCGATCATTTTTACGGTTGTCAACAGCATTCTGGCATGCGTTGGCGGTGATATGTATTTTCTGTTTTCCTGCACGTTTCCGTACGCTATGGTGTCGGAGGGCTCGTTCTCTACGGGTATGATGTTCTCGCCCGAGGAATATGCCGAGATGGGCTATGCCGAGGCGGATCTGCTGCCTGTATGGTTTTTCTTTATTTTGCTGGTGCCCGCACTGGTTGCGCTGGGCGTTTATCTGCTTTGCTGGGCGTTTTCCAAAAAGCGCGTGGGCTGGCTGATCGCCGCAACCGTGGCATTTGTGCTGGATACGCTGTTTTTGATCTTCTGGTACGGCTTTGCCCCGGACATGATCATCGATTATCTGTTCCACGCATGGGCGCTGTTTTTGCTGATCCGCGGATGTCTGGCGCATTTCAAGCTCAAGGCGGTGCAAGCGCAGGCTGCCGAGGTGAGCGGTGAAAACTTTGAGGCAGTGCCCGAATCGCTTGCCGAAGAGCAGGCGCAGGCATATGCATCCGCTCCGGTGGATTCTCCCGCGCTGCACGCAGCGGATTTCTCGGTCAAGAGCCGCGTGCTGCTGGAGTATCGCGAAAAGTCGTATGATATTTGCTACCGCAGAGTGGGCAAGGTCAACGAGCTGGTCGTCAACGGTATGGTGTACGACATTCTTGATACCGGTCGCGTGGAGCATCCGCACGAGCTTTGCGCCATTGTGGACGGACACGAGATCGTGGCAGGCTACGGCGCAGATTCCCGTATGTACATTCGCTTTGACGGAGAGGTTCTGGCAAAAAAGATCCGTTGGGTCTGATCGCGCCAATCATTTTTACAAAAAAATCAGGAGGGAATTATGGGAAGGATTACGGCAGGTGTCAGATATACCGCGATAGCGGAGCGACTGCGATTTGGGTATGGCGTTGCGCGCCTTGGCTTGCTTGTTTCGGCAATTATGACTGCGCTTAATTGCTTCTTTATTATCTTTTTTAACGGACTTTACTATTGCGGCTTTGCGTTTACTTGTCCGTGTCTTCTGGTCAATGACGGCTTGTTCTGGACGGGGAAACTGTATACTCCCGAGGAATATTATGCGTATTGGGGATTGACGTCAACGAATATGACCGATATGTTCTATTTGTATATGACGATAGGAATTGCGCTGCTTGCCATCGGTGTCTTGGTCGTGTGTTACGTTTTTTCCAAAAAGTACGTAGCCTTTCTGATTGCCGCTGTCGTATTGTTGGCAGCAGACAAGCTATATGCGTTTATCTATTTGGGCCCATCGTTGGAGATTTTACCGGGCATAATGCTGTCAGCGGGTCTGTTTGCTATTTTGCTCATCGGCATCGTATCGCATTTTTGGTTGCGAATGCTGGAATGGGCAAGCGAGCCCATCACACCTGCCTCCTTGCAAAAGTCGCCCGAAATTGACGGTGAGGTTGTGAATTCTCCCGTGCTGCACGTGGTGGATTACCGCACCAAGGGCAAGATCCTGATGATGACGAATAAGAACGGCTACCTGATCTGCTACCGCAAGATCGGGGAAGTGCGCGAGCTGGAGATCAACAAAAACGTGTACGATACGGTTGCCGTGGGCAAATACGAGCAGCCGCACGAGCTTTGCGCGTACCTGGACGGTCACGAGATCGCGGTCGGTATGGATATGGACGGCGCGCGGTATATGCGCTTTGACGGCGAGACGGTCAAAAAGAGTGCAAACGGCGTATGAATACGTGAAAAAGGGAAGGGCTGCTTCATGTGAAGCAGCCCTTGCTTTTGGGGCTTGCTTCGCTCGCGCTTGCGCAAATGATTATACTTATATCGCTTATATCGCTTCCCGAAATTGTAAATTTTTTTCTTGGCGTGTAGAAAATGGCAAAGAGGCACATATAGCTCTTGAAAAACGCGGTCGATTTATGCTATAATGACCATATATGTTTTTGAAAGGAAGTAAACCACATATGAACAACGAAAGCCAAAACAACACTCCCGCAATGTCCCCCGAAATGCAAGAGGCACATGGCAAGATCATGGCTGCGATCGACCAGGTTGAAAAGGTCATCGTCGGCAAGAGAAATGAGATCATTATGCTGCTGACCGCTATGCTGGCAGGCTCTCACGTGCTGATCGAGGACGTGCCCGGCACCGGTAAGACCACGCTGGCATCCGCGCTTGCAAAGACCACGGGTCTTTCCTTTAAGCGCGCGCAGTTTACTCCTGACGTTATGGCTTCCGACATCACCGGTTTCCACATTTATAACAGACAAAAGGAAGAGTTCGAATTCCGTACCGGATTGGTAATGTGTAACCTGCTTCTGGCGGACGAGATCAACCGTGCCAGCCCCAAGACCCAGTCGGCTCTTTTGGAGGCAATGGAAGAGAACAAGGTATCTGTCGACGGCGAGACCATGGCTGTACCGGATCCCTTTATGGTAATTGCAACCCAGAACCCCACGGGCTACGTTGGTACCTACCCGCTGCCCGAGGCACAGCTCGACCGTTTTGCGCTTAAGATCTTTATGGGCTATCCCAGCGCACAGGAAGAGATCAACATCATCAAGGCACGCCGCGACCATAGCCCCTTGGACGAGGTAGAGGCAGTGCTCAGCGTCGAGGAGATCAAGGCGATCCGCGAGCTGGTGACCAAGGTGGAGATCAACGATGAGCTGTATAAGTACATGGTGGATCTGATCTGCGCAACCAGAAAGCACCCCTCGCTCTCTCTGGGCGCTTCTCCCCGTGCAACCGTTGCGCTGATGCACCTGGTACGCGCGTACGCATTCCTGCGCGGCAGAGATTACGTGCTGCCCGATGATATTGCGGCGATTTTCCGTTCTGCCATCAGCCACCGTCTGATGCTCAAGCAGGAAGCAAAGCTCAACCATATCACGGCGAACGACGTGCTGAGCGAAATCCTGCGCACCACCGAGGTGCCTTACAAGGGCAAAAGAGACGCAAAGACCCAGGCTTAATTAAAGGAGAGAACGCATGGAACAGACCAAACTCTGTCCCCGCTGCGGCAAGAGCATACCGGCAGGGCGCACCTACTGCATGAGCTGCGGTGCCTCGGTGGCAACCAAATGCCCCGATTGCGGCAAGATACTGCCGCTCAACCCCAAGGCTTGCGACGGCTGCGGACATTCGTTCGTGCGCAAGACGGCCAAGGCAAAAAAGAAGGCAAAGCCGACAGACCCGGCAAAGCTGTATCGTTACGTGCTTTGGGCGCTCTCGGGCGTGCTGCTGATCTGTCAGATCGTGTTCCTTTGTCTGGATGCCGTACGCATTACGGTGCCGGACGTGCTGGATCTGCGCGCGAGCGGTTTGGGACTATTTTCGTATTTCTCGGGTGGAGAGCTTGCAGGACTGGTTGATTACCTGGATCTGTTCAAGCTGACCGAGGAGAATATTTTGGGTGCGCTGCTTGGCTTGCAGGCGGCGGGCGTGCTGTTTTTCGGTGCGCTGATCTGCACCCTTTGCTACGCACTTGTCGTAGGCTTTAACTTGTTGAGCTTTGGACCTAAGAGCGTGGGTCACATGACGCTTTGGGCATCCATCGTAGCAGGACTGGACGCGCTGGGCGCGCTTTTGTCCATCCTGGCGGGCGCGGGACTTGCCAAGAGACTGTACGAGGTGGAGAGCTACGTGGAGGACGGCATCAAGCACACCTCGGTGACCGCCTACGTGCTCATCCCCGCGCTGCTGCTTGTAGGCACGCTGATCGTGCTGTACCGCATTTACTACAAAAAGCAAGCGCCGGGTGCAAAGGAAAAGAACCTCAAGGAGATCTTTATCAACGAGACCACCGTGGCTCTGGCGTCCAAGATCCGTTTGCCCTCTACCAAGCGCGAGCGCGAGGCGTATGCGCGCGGCAAGGATATGGGGAAACGAGGCGCAACGATCGCGCTGACTCGGAATTTCTGGTGGTATCTGGCAATTCTTGGCGGTGCGCTGATCTTCACGCAGGCGCTTAACAATGCATTTTCGCACATTCTGTTCATTTTCCTGCTGTTTTTGCTGCCCGTGCTGTTTTTGTACATGCTCAGCGCCAAGATGTCGCTTAGCGTTTACATGATGTCGGATGCAGCCACCGTGGAAAAGAACCAGCCCTATGAATACCATTTCCGTGTCAACAACAATTCCATCTTTGCCTATCCCTTTGTCGAGGCACAGATGTGGCTGCCCCAGGCAAACAGCGTGCGCTGCACCATGCGTACCGTGCGTCTTGCTATGGCACCCTTTACCGCGTATGACGTCCACAATACCGTCACCTTCCGCTTCCGCGGCACGTACGATATTGGCGTCAAATGCTTCTACGTATACGATTTCTTCCGTCTGATGCGCGTGCGTGTGGACGTGGAGAATTACAATCAGGTCTACGTGCTGCCCAGAAAGCTCAATCTGGACGAGGCGGCTGCACAAGCCATTTCGGATAGCGTGAGCCGTACGGTGCGCTCGCCCATCTCTTACGACAGACTCGAGGTCAGCGACATCCGCGATTACCGCATGGGTGACTCGCTCAAGAGCATTCACTGGAAGCTGTCGTCCAAGAGCGAGCAGATGATCGTCAAGGAGTATAACACGGGCACGGCAAACATTACCAACGTGTACTGTGACCTGGCGCGCACCTTCCCGGATGCACCTCCTGCGCAGATGACGCCCGAGGCACTCTCGCGCAAGCAGGAAAAAGCACAAAAGAAGGCAGAGAAGCGCAAGATCAAGAGCGCCAAGGCAGTTGCCAAGGACCAGGGCATCAAGCTGGGGCGCGAGCAGCTGGATAAGCTTCGCGAGGAGATCCGCGCCGCTGCCGAGCAGGCAAGGGCGGACGTGCAGATCCCCGAGCAGGACAACGTGCACGCGCTGGCGAACGATACGTATTATGAGGATATGAACGAATACCTTGCCGACGGCGTGGTCGAGCTGACCGTTGCCGTGCTGCTGGAGGAATTCCGCAACGGCAAGATCGTCAATCTGATGTGGTTTGACCGCCGCAGCGAGGCAGGCGCATATTGCGTCACCCTGCACGGCAAGGAGGATTTTGAGCTGATCTTCCGTGAGTTTGCCACAGCACCGCTTTGCGCGGCAGAGGACACCGTGGCGCGCCTTTGCGCTATGGCAGCCGAAACGCAGAGCACCAAGCAGATCTTTGTTACGGGCGCGATCGACCGTGCGTCGGTCAGCGCGCTGTGCTCCATTCCCGGTATGACCGAGGGCGCTACCTTTGGCTCCTCGCAGGTCATGCTGTATAATCCCGAGGAGCGATTTGCAAATCGCACGCAGAGATTGCGCTATATCGAGGGCTGCCGCGGGCAGCTCGCCGAAAACGGCCTTGTGCTGGTAGAGGGCAGATTGCCCGAGCAAAATGAGGGGAGGTGAGCACCGTGGCGAAGAAAGAGAAAAAAGTAAAGGCGAAAAAGCAGCCTAAGCCCAAAAAGCAGGCGGTGCTCCTGCCCGAGCATCAAAGACCCATCGTGTGCCCGCCCGACCAAGCGGGCAGGGGACTTAGCACCCGCGTATTCGGTTACGTTTGTCGCTGCTTTGTGGTCATGTGCCTGATCTGGGGCTTGATGATGTTCTTTGGCGGCGGCTTTACCGGCTCGTATGGCTTTGGTATCTGCGTTACCGATGGAAAAATGTTCACGCTGGCGGCGCTTGCCACCGCCGTGTTCGGACTGTTGTGGTACAATCGCTATACCGCACTTGGCGGCGTGGCGCTGGGCGCTGCCGGCTTTGCCATCCTGTCTCCCAACGTGGTACAGGGCGTGCTGGCGCTGTATAACGGCTTCTTGTGCCGCTTGTACCTGTCCAAATTTACGCTGTATCTGACCAACCTCGGTATCGGCGTACCCAATATGTCCTCGGGCGAGTCGCTCGCGGCGTATTATCTGGAAAAGCTGACCGCATACGGTGCGGACGGCATGCTGATGCTGGCATTGGCGCTGGCGGCAATCTTTGTGCCGCTGCTTGCCAAGCGCACGCGCCCCGTTGTACCCACCATTGCCATTTTGCTTTTGGTGGTGCCGGTCTGCGTGTTCAACGTTGCCTCCAGCGGACTTGGTGCAGGCGTGCTGATCGCATCGGTCGCTGCCGTGCTGGTCATGTGGGCATACGACAAAATGTTCCGCAGCCGCGTGGATGCGGATAAGTTTGATACCAAGCTGCAGCTGTTTGCCCAAGCCGAGGGCGTTCCGCAGTATCCCGAGGAGTACCTGGCAGCCAAGCGCGCCAAGGCGGAGAAAAAGGAACAGAAAAAGCTGGCTCGCCGGGCGAAAAAGCAGCAAAAGCGCAAGGGTAGGACGGTGGCGGAAGAGCTGGATTCTTACCTTGCAAAGCCTGCCAAGAAGGCAAAGCCCAAGAAAAAGCGCCTGACCGAGCAGGAAAAGAAGCAGCAGAAGCTGCAGAAAAAGCAGCAAAAGCTGCACAAAAAGGAAATTGCCAAGCAGGTGCGCGCCGCACGCAAGTACGAGCGCGAGACCGATAGCGCCAAGAGCGCAATGGGCGGCTTTGCAGCAGCTATGATGCTGGCGGTCTGCCTTTTGATCGTCATCATTCCCGCGCTTAGCATTAAAAAGCACATGGTCATCAAGCTGCTGGACGAAAAGATCGCCTATGCACGCGCATACGTGACCGCCGCGCTGATGGGTGACGACGAGCGACTGGACGAGCTGGAATACGAGCTGGATCAGGATAACTTCAAGCCGCATTCCACCCAGCTTGAGCACGTGCAGTTTGACGGCACGCAGATCTTCTATATCGAATCGCAGTATGCGGCAAACCTGTATCTGCGCGGTTGGATCGGCGTGGAGTACCGTGACGGCGCGTGGTATCCCGCCGTTTCCTCGGGTGACGAGGAAAATCCGAGCGCATTTGATGCGTATCGCGATCTGTGGGATATTGACGAGCACCCCTCGGATCAGATGTTCTACGATTTCTATTCGTTGCAGCATCCCGATCTGCAGATCTTTGACCGGGGCTACGATTTCCTGTCAAAGTACCACAAGTACGCGGATTACGGCTTTGTTGCCATGACCGTGCATATGCGCCGTGTCAACAGCTATTCCTCTTTGCTCCATCTGCCCAGCGTGTTTGACCAAAGCCGCGGACTGTACGGCTACGGCAACACCGAGAAGAGCGAGCACACCTTTGTCAACTACTTTGACGGCGTGCTGACCGGCAGAGATTTCACCGAGGCAGGCACCAAGTACAGTGCCGTGACCTTTGCACCCATTAAGACCGATAAGGACTGGATCGGCATTCTGGGTAGCGACATTGCGGATTACAATTTGCAAAAGGAGCTGATCCTTGCGTTCTGCTCGTATAAGGTTGAGCAGATGTCCTACGGTACCGACGTCAAGTCCACCTATATTGTCAAGGTGGAAAAGGACGTGCCCGAGAAGGGCTTTACCACCGTGACCTACCGCAAGAGCAGCAACCAGGTTGCCTCCTTTGTGCACAGGAACGAGGATGTGACCTATTCCGGTCAGGATAAGTACATGATCCTGCGCGATGCAAATGGTGGTGAGTACCGCATCGAGCTGGATAGCAATTACCGCGTCAAGAGCGTGACCACCGAGAACGCCGAGTCGCTTCTGTACCGTTACATTTCGGGCAGCGATGCCGACCGTAAGGAGATCGCGCGCGTGCTGTTCGGCGGCGACGTCAAGAACGTGGAGGAGCATACCAACTATACCGATTACGCGTATACCTACTATACTGAAAAGAGCGGCAGCGATATCATTGCCGATATTGCCAAGGAGATCTTCGAGAATGCGACCTTTAAGGAAAAGGTACAGATCGGCACCGAGCACGTCGAAGCCGAAACGCACGAGGAGTATCATCCCATCGGCAC
Source organism: Eubacteriales bacterium (assembly GCA_045650025.1). GTDB lineage: Bacteria > Bacillota > Clostridia > Oscillospirales > CAG-272 > SVQP01. The sequence continues at coordinate 28,409 of JAZRQR010000109.1, read as the reverse complement.
GCACATGGATATTGACTTTGCAAGCAACACCTACTACACAAGAGAAGTCCTGACCGACGAGAACGGCGAGGAATTTGAGGTGTACACCGAGTGCCCGGGCGCAAACGAGTCTATGATGGCGGTTCTTTTCGAAAAGATCATCGTAGTGGATGAGGAAGCGTATGATGCCCCCGTCTACGAGATCAAGGAGATCCCGTATGACTTTACCTCTGCAACCGTGCAGAACGCCACCTTTGATACGGCGGCGGTGCAGCGTAACGATCTGGTCAGAGCGGTCATTGATTACATCATTGACGAGTATGGCTGCAGTTACACGCTCACTCCCAATCTGGATCTGGTGGATTCCTCGCTGGACGGCGTGGAAAACTTCCTGCTGAACACCAAGGAAGGCTATTGCGTGCAGTTTGCTTCTGCCGCTGCGCTGATCCTGCGTGAATACGGCGTTCCCACCCGTTACGTGGAGGGCTATATCGCATGCGATTTCGGCGTCAACCAGGATAAGGCAAAGGTTGGCAGATTTGTTACCTACGTACACGACTACGAGGCGCACGCATGGATCGAGGTCTTCTTTGACGGCATCGGCTGGGTGCAGTACGAGTGCACGCCCGCTTACTATGAGGGCATGTACGGCGGCGAGCAGAGCAACCCGAACGAGGATAGCAGCTCGTCCACTCCGCCTCCCTCCATCAAGGATCAGATCGATGATATGATCGACAAGTATGATCCCGAGGCAGAGGAAGAGGAGGAACTGAGCAAGGAAGAGCTGGAAGAGGCTGAGCAGCGCCGCAGAACCATGATTGCGTCCATCGTATTCGTAGCAGTTGCCCTGGTGGCAGCCGCTGTGATCGCCGTGCTGGTACATTTGAAGAACCGCGCTGCAAGTGCGGAATACAAGCGCTCCAGCGCTGCCGAGACCGTGCTTTCCGAATATTTCGGACAGAACACGAGCGAGGATGACCGCAGAGAGCTGAGCTTTACCGTGATTGATGCATTGCACGATCTGCTGGACATTTACGGACTTTCTCCCGAGGCGGGCGAGTTCAAGGATGAGTATGCACGCAGACTTGCCATGGATCTGGAGGATCTGCTGGGCAGATCGCCTGAGTATGAGGTGATCGATCCCGAGGCAGAGCCGGATCCCAATGCACCCGAGCCGCTGCCTGTCAGCGCGCATCGCATGGGCGAGATCATGGATGGCATTGCAGCCGAGGAATTCGGACACGGCATGACCGTGGCGCAAATGAAGCAGGTAGCGGCATTGTATCGCGATCTGCGCGCCCTGGTACATAAGCGAGTCAAGCCGGGCAGACGCCTGATCCTGCGCTATATCAAGAACAGACTTTAAAGCAAATCCCCGGGGGGCTGCGTCCAAGACGCAGCCCCTTTTGTTGCGCAGCGGCGCACCGCCGACCTCTTTTAAAAGCTTGATCAGAACCTTTCGGAGGGGACGGGCAAAAACTTTCCAAAGAGGTTGGCGGTGGGGGAGGGGGGATTCCTCCTTGACATTATTTTCCTTGTGTGGTATACTATAGCGAGAAACGTTTAGGAGGGCTTGTATGAAACGCTCTGTTACCATATTCATTCTGATCGCTACGCTGCTTGCGACGCTTGCCGCTTGCGTGAATGCGCCTTCGTCCGGCGAGGACGGCAGCGTAAACGCTGAGCAGACCGAAACACAGCAGCTGGATAATATTCCGGATGACCTGAAATTTAACGGCGAGGACGTGGTCATTCTCAGCCGCGCGATGCAGGGCTGGACTTGGGATGAGGTTGCCGTGCCCGAGCTGAACTCCGAGCCGGTCAATGACGCCATGTTCAACCGTAACATCGTGGTGGGCGACCGCCTTAACGTCAATATCGTGTCTGCGCCCATCGAGGACCCCGACCAGTTTAAGCCCATCACCGAGATCGAGCGCGTGGTCAAGGCAGGCTCCTCGGACTATGACCTGGTGGCAGGCGCGTGCTACGTTGCCATTGCCTCGGCATCCCGCGGCACGTTCTACGACCTGACCCAGCTGGAATATCTGGATCTTTCCCAGAGCTACTGGATGCAGGATTATAACGACGTCATTTCCTATGGCGATAAGCAGCATACCGCAACGGGTATGATCGCGCTCTCCACCTATCGTTTTGCCTTTGTGACACTGTTCAATAAGGCGCTGTTTGATGATCGCGGCGTGGAATACCTCTACGATGCGGTGGATAACAACACCTGGACGCTGGACTATCAGGCAACGCTGGCAGAGGATTTTTACCGAGATCTCAACGGTAACGGCAAGAAGGACGAGGAGGACATGTACGGTCTTGTCTCTTGCCCCGGACTGAGCGTTGACGCGTATTGGAGCTCCTGCAACATCCCGCTCATTCAGAAGAATGCGGACGGCGAGTACGAGTGGGTGCTGGATACCGCGCGCCTGGCGGATGCGGTGGATAAGATCTTGTATCTGTTTTACGATTGCGGCGGCACGTACCTGTACAAGGAGGTCGTCAACAATACCGAGCAGGACGAGATCCGCAAAATGTTCTCGGACGGTCACAGCGCCATGGCGACTCTGCGTCTGGTGGCGGTGGAGCAATCCGACGTGCGTAACATGGAGCAGCAGTACGGCATCGTGCCCATGCCCAAGTACGATTCCGCGCAAGCCGAATACGGCACGCTGATGCACGACCAGTTCACGGTATTCTGCATTCCCGTGTCTGCAAAGGAGAGCAAGCTGGAGCTGATCGGCGCCACCATGGAGGTCATGGCATCCGAATCGCTGCGCCTGGTCAAGCCCGCGTATTATGAGATCGCGCTCAAGCGCAAGTATATGAGTGACCCCATTGCCTGGGATATGCTGGATCTGACCTTTGCACGCGTGATCGTGGACGCGGGCGTGGTGTACGGTGAGGCAATGTCCTATCCGCACCACAAGCTTCGCACCGTAGTCAGCAGCAAGAGCAACACGGCGGCTTCGCAGTATTCCAAGCTCAAGAGCACCGTGAACAAGCAGCTGACCAAGCTCAACAAAAAGCTGGAAAATCTGGAGTAAAGGAGCAAGGACATGAAAAGAACGATTGCTATATGCTTATTGATTGCCACGCTGTTGCTTGCGTTTGCCGCTTGCGCGGAAACACAGGAGGGCGAGACCGATCAAAGCGTCGCTCTGGAGAGCGAGGAGCTGACGGTACTGGATAACGTGCCCGCCGATCTCAAATACAACGGCGAGGATATCGTGGTCATGAGCCGCTCCATGCAGGGATGGACGCAGGACGAGGTGTACGTGCCCGAGCTCAATTCCGAGCCGGTCAACGATGCCATGTTTAACCGCAACGTGGCGGTGAGTGACCGCCTGAACGTCAATATCGTGTCCGCCGCCTTGGAGGATCCCAGCGCGCATGCTCCGGTAGAGGAGGTGCAGCGTGCGGTCAAGGCAGGCTCGGCAGATTACGATCTGCTTGCCGGTGCGGCTTACGTGGTGGCTCCCGCTGCGCTGGAGGGCACCTTTTACGATCTGACCCAGCTGGAATATCTGGATCTTGAGCAGAGCTACTGGATGCAGGACTATAACGATGCCATGAGCTATCAGGGCATGCAGTTCTCGGCAACCGGCTCCATCGCGCTTTCCACCTATCGCTTTGCGTTTGTGACCTTGTTTAACAAGGAAGAGTTTGATAATAAGTCGATCCCGTATCTGTACGAGGCGGTTGCCAATAACGAGTGGACGCTCGATTATCAGGCACAGCTTGCCGAGGATTTTTACCGCGATGCAAACGGCTCGGGCAAGGCGGATGACGGTGACTTCTTTGGCTTTGTGTCCTGCTGGGGCATCAACGTGGATGCATACTGGGCATCCTGCGACCTGCCCATCGTGGAAAAGAACGCGGACGGCGAGTATGAATTCGTGCTGGACATTGCGCGCTATTCCAACGTCATGGATAAGGTACTGTATCTGCTTTACGATTGCGGCGGCACCTCGGTGTACGACGCGATTACCGATAACGAGGAGCAGGATCTGATGCGTGAGGTATTCTCGCGCGGCGAATGTGCCATGACCACGCTGCGTCTGGTAGCGGTTGAGCAGCCCGACGTGCGCAACATGGAGCAGGCATACGGCATCGTGCCCGTGCCCAAGTACGAGTCTGCGCAGGCAGAGTACGGCACCATCATGCACGACCAGTTCACGGTATTCTGCATTCCCGTGACGGCAAGTGCGGAAAAGCTGGAAATGATCGGCACGACCATGGAGGTCATGGCGTCCGAGTCCGAGCGAGTGGTCAAGCCCGCATACTATGAGATCGCACTCAAGCGCAAGTACATGAGTGACCCTATCGCGTGGGAGATGCTGGATCTGATCTTTGACGTCATGCGCATTGACCCTGCCGTGGTCTACGTAAACGCTCTGGGAGGCCCTCACCAGACCATGCGCACCATCGCATCGTCCAAGAAGAACACCGTGTCGTCCACCTGCAAAAGGATGGATAACAACGTGACCAAGCAGATCGTCAAGCTGCAAAAGAAGCTGGATAAATTGGTAGATCCATAAAACAGAGGGGCTGAGTGACCGACTCAGCCCCTTTTGCATGGAAAAAATTACGGGAGTTCTTGCCAAAGCCCGCTAAGTGTGCTATAATGCAAGCAGAAACAACAAAGGGGGATCGCATATGTATCTCAACGGAAATGACGGTGTTTGTGCTTGCGGCAAGGTGCATGCGTGCGCCTTGGAAGCGCTGATCGTAGGCAGAGGAGTGCTTGCCGTATTGCCCGAGGAAATTGTGCGCATGGGCTGCCAAAAGGTGTTTGTGCTTGCGGACGCGCATACCTATGCTGCTGCGGGCGAGCGGGTGATCGCACTGCTGGAGGGCGCAGGCATTTCGTATGCCCGATACGTATACGGTCAGTCTCCCGAGCCGGATGAAGCCGCTGTGGGCGCTGCCGTCATGCATTTTGACAAGACTTGCGATCTGGTGCTGGCGGTGGGCTCGGGTGTGATCGGGGATATTTCCAAAATGCTGGCAAGTATTGCGGGCGTGGAGTACGCCATCGTTGCCACCGCTCCCTCTATGGATGGCTATGCTTCTGCCACCTCGTCCATGACGCGTGGCGGATTAAAGGTGTCCATCCCCTCCAAGAGCGCGCGCCTCATCATCGGTGACACCGACGTTCTGAAAAATGCTCCGATGGAAATGCTGATCTCGGGACTGGGGGATATGCTGGCAAAGTATGTAAGTATTGCCGAGTGGCGCATTGCCCACGTGATCACGGGAGAGTATTATTGCGAAACGGTGGCAGAGAGCATTCGCCACTCTCTTGCCAAGTGCGTAAACAATGCGGACGGGCTGTTTTGTCGCGACGAGGCGGCAGTCGAGGCGGTGTTCGAGGGGCTTGTCATGGCAGGCGCTGCCATGAGCTTTGCAGGCGCATCGCGTCCCGCATCGGGTGTGGAGCATTATTTTTCGCACTTGTGGGATATGCGAGGAGTGGAATTCGGAGAGCCGGTCTCTACCCACGGTATCCAATGCGCGGTGGGCACGCTGTATGCCGCAAGACTGTATGAAACAATGCAACGCACAACGCCCGAGCGCGAGAGGGGTCTTGCGTATGCGCAGCGCTTTGATCGCAATGCGTGGTTTGACGAGCTGCGCGCGTTCTTGGGCAACGGTGCACAGGCAATGATCGAGCTGGAGGAAAAGGAGCAAAAATACTCGATACAAAAGCATGCCGAGCGTCTTGAGAGAATCCTCGGACATTGGGAGGAGCTGACCGCTACTCTGGCAGAGGAGATCCCCTCGGCGGCATGGATCGAGGAGCTGCTTGATCGCATTGGCTGTCCCAAGACAGTTGAGGCGTGGGGGCTTGACCCGGCGATCTTGCCCATGACCTTTATGGCAACCAAGGATATTCGGGATAAATACGTGCTGTCCAGACTTGCGTTTGATCTGGGCATGTTAGACGAAATGGCAGCTGCGTGCGGCAGAGAGGAGTAAAGTGATGAAATTAGCAACCACAACGGGCGATTTTGGCGGTTACACGAGCTCGCAGATCGAGGCGTTGCGCCTTGTCCGGGCGGCGGGATTTCGTTATGCGGATTATAATTTCGGCATGGACTATAAGCACCGCAACGGTGTGTATTCCGAGGATTACGAGGCGTATTTTGCCGAGGTGGGCGCGGCAGCGGACGAGATGGGGATCAAACTCATTCAGGCGCATTCGCCCATGGGTACGCCGCTTTGCGACCCCGATGGCAGCTTTCTTGCCGATACCATTCGTTGCGTCGACGCATGCGGCGCATGGGGCATTCCCAATCTGGTGGTGCATTCGGGCTATACGCACGGCTTGGACGTGCAGCAGACCCTTGCTGCCAACAAGGTGTTTTTTGCGCCCATTTTAGCGCGCGCCGAGCAGTACGGCGTCAATATTCTGGTGGAAAATTTCAATAAAATGTGCGTGCCGGGGCTTTACTGGATCGATAACGCGACCGATCTGCGAGCGCTGATCGATCTGGTTGACCATCCGCTGTTCCATGCGGTATGGGACGTGGGGCATGCCAATTTGCAGGATATGCCGCAGGATGAGGAGCTGCGCGTGCTTGGCAGTCACGTGCGTGCGCTGCACGTGCAGGATAATCTCGGCGATACTGATTCGCACCTGCTGCCGTTTTTGGGCACGACCAGCATGGATGCTTTGATGCACGGCTTGCAGGAGATTGGCTACAACGGCTATTTTACCTTTGAGGTGGGCGGCATTTTCATGCCGTCGGAGCGCAAGCGCCCTTATCCCAAAGACACGCGCCTGGCAAAAGCGCCCCTGAGCCTGCGTTTGGCGGCGGATCGCTATATGTATGAGCTTGGCAAGTGTGTGCTGCAAGAGTACGGCTGCTTTGAGGAGTGAATATGAAAGAGAATCAACTGAGCTTTTACGCCTTTTTTACCGACATTTTGCGCAGAGAGGGCGCTGCCGAGGCGGCGCGGTTTGCGCATGATTGCGGATTTGAGGCGGCGGAAATTCTGGAGGCGGTGCGCCCCGGTGCCGGGTATCTGTTTGCCGATGCCCGGGAGGCAAGACGCGCGCGCGAGCAGATGGACGCGCAGGGCGTGCGCTGCGCTTGCTGGTCGGTCAGCATCAATATTCTTTCGGATGCGCAAGGCGCAGGCTGCTGCGACGGCGCGGTGGACGTGCTTTGCCGCTCGGCAGATTACGCGCGCATACTGGGCTCGCCCTTTTTGCACCACACGCTGACCATTGGCTACGTGCCGCCCGCGGGTAAGGTGGTTACCGTGCAGGATCTGCTGCCCGAGCTGCTGGAGCGCGCGGGACAGGTGGCGGCGTACGCCAATTCGATCGGGCTGACCGTGCTGTACGAGCCGCAGGGCTTTTACGTCAACGGCTTGGACGGCTTTCCCGCGTTTTACGATGCCATGAAGGCGCGTGGCTATGCCGTAGGCGTGTGCGGCGACACGGGCAACAGCTTGTACGTGGGCTGCGATCCCGTCGCGTTTTTTGCGCGCTATGCATCGGAGATCCGCCACGTGCACCTCAAGGATCTGCACGTCGAGGATGCGGTGCTGCACCGCGGCAACGCCGCAAAGAGCCGCCGTTGGGATGCAATTGCGGACGGTCGCTTTGTCACCGAAACGCGGCTGGGCGAGGGCGAGGTGGATCTGTATGCCTGCATGCGGCTGTTGAAAAAGGCAGGCTATAAGGGAACGTATTCGCTGGAGACCTTTTACTGGAACAATCTGAGCGTTTCCTTGCGCGAGAATTTGCAAAGGGATCGCGCGTACGTGCTGCAAACCTACACGGATATTTAAAATGGAGGGAACTATGGAGCTCGGTGTGATCATTGGCTTGAACAATCGCCTGGAGCAAGCGCTGGCAAGGCTTGCGGAGCTGGGCTTTTCATCCTGCCAGTTAAGCTGCTGGGATGTGAATCTGTATACGGACGAGAATGCGGCGTGGGTCTTGGAGCTGCTTGCGCACTACGGTATCCGCATCTCCACGGTGTGGTGCGGCTGGAGCGGACCCAAGCATTGGAATTTTACCGAAGGACCGCTGACGCTGGGGCTGGTGCCCGAGCAATATCGCGAGGTACGCGTGCGCGAGCTGCTTGCAGGCTCGGATTTTGCACGCAAGCTGGGAGCTGAGCAGATCGCCACGCACGTGGGCTTTATCCCCGAAAACCCGAACGATGCGCAATATGCGGCAACCGTGGCAGCGGTGCGCGAGGTGGCGGAGCGTTGCCGTGAGAACGGGCAGTATTTTTTGTTTGAGACCGGGCAGGAGACGCCCGTGACGCTGCTGCGCACCATCAAGGACGTGGGACTGGACAATCTGGGGCTCAACCTCGATCCCGCCAATCTGATCCTGTACGGCAAGGCAAATCCCGTGGACGCCTTGGGCGTTGTTGGCAAGTACGTGCGCGACGTGCACGCCAAGGACGGCTGCTATCCCACCGATGGCAGAACGCTGGGGCGTGAAACCGCGCTTGGCGAGGGGCAGGTCGATTTTCCTGCTCTGATCGCGGGGCTCAAGGCGCTTGGATATGACGGCGCCATCACCATTGAGCGCGAGATCAGCGGCGAGCAGCAGATCGCGGACATTATCAAAGCCAAGGCGCTGCTGACGGCTTGCATCGGCAATTGATCCAAAGAAAAAAGGCTGAGAGAAGGGCGTGCAAAATTAGCGAGGAAATCACAAAATATTTACCTAACACACGGTAGGGGCGAACTGCGTTCGCCCGCGGGAGACCGCAGGTCTCCCCTACAGGTGAAAAAATGTTATGCAGTAAACAAATAATTAGCCCCGACAGATTTTCAAAGTCTGTCGGGGTTAAGTATTAATTCAATGAAATGCCCTCTGCATTGATTCGAATTGAGTAAAACAAATTAAAAACTTCCTCTTTAGGATTTAACGTGCGATACATATTTATCAATCTTCTTTTTCCAACTCTTCGATCAAGTATGGCGAAAATACGAATAATCATGTTTTCACTGTTCATGCTTTCCTCAATGCTTTGATTGTCAAATTCTTCAAAAGCTCGATAAAAAGAATGTTCGCTGAATATGCCTAATTTTAGTGCTGTATCGTCCATATATGCGTAATTTTCTGTCATTCGCTTTTCGTATGTTTCATCATGTGGAAATAAGTGAGCTTTGCTCCAGTTGTTCCAGTAGCAACCGCTGATCAATTCTTTGCCATCTAACCGTATGGATGCTCTGCCGTGATGGTCAGGACTTTTGCTGTAAGAAGTGCAATAATACTGAATATGTCCTCGTAATGATTCTGCAAGATACTCGTTTTCAAGTTTATGCCTAATACCGCTCCAAGTTGACATAGTCATCCTCCTGTTCTATTTATCGCCAGTTTCGCCTTTGTATTACGGCGTTGCTTGCAACGCGGGCTTCGGGCAAAGCCCATACCCCTATTCTTGTTTTGCTTTAACAGTATTTAACGATGCAATTAACATTCGGCGTATAGCTCCACAATCATTTTGAATTGCCTTGTATGAGGCTTGTTCTATACACCCTGTTTCAAACAACAGCTCAAGCCAATATTCGGTTTCGTAGCATTCCTTTTGCGCTATTTCGAGTTTGGATATGAAATCCTTCGTGCCTTGCGCATACTGTGCCTCGTGAATGTTTGCTCCAATAGAAGTGCCTGAGCGTAATAATTGATTTATCAGAACCGTTTCTTTGTGTTCTGATTTCATATTACGGCAGAGGAAAACGATATTCTTGGCAAATTCCTTTGCTTTATCTCTTAAAATGCTGTTTGACATAATTCCATCACCTCTACAATTATTGTACATCTAAACCGCCAATAAGTCAAGTGATATTCCGACTTCGTCGGAGTGATATTATTGCTATCGCAATAGTGATATTGAAGCCTACGGCTTCAGTGATATTCTATTCGCCATTTAACTCGCGTAGCGAATACCACTCGGCGTAAGCCGAATATCACTGCGAAGCAATAGAACTCGCCGAAGGCGAATAGAACTGTCGTGATACTCCGTTAAGAGTATCACGACAACTCAGCCTTTTGTTTTGTGTGATTTTGCGGCACAACCCCACGTAAAGGTCTGTGCGCCGGCGGTGTCGTTGCTTCCTGCGGAGGGCGAGTGCCCGAAAAAGGCTTGGTAGTTGCGGTAAAAGGTGGCGTAGTCGCCAAATCCGCATTTCTCGCACACCGCGGTCGGCTTTTCGCCCGCATGCAGCAGCTTCTGCGCGGTGAGCAGCCGTTTTTCCAAAATGTATTTTTTGGGCGTCTGGTGCAGCTCCTTTTGGAACAGGCGGAACAGGTAGCTGTCGCTGACAAACAGGTGGTCGGCAATGTCCTCGATGCGCTGGATGGTGTAGAGGTTTTCATTGATGTATTTGAGCGCCTTGGAGATCAGCGGAGAGACCGATTCCTCGCTTTGCGGCAAGGGGCGGGGGAAGAGCGCAATGTTGTAAAACAGCTCGCAGAGCAGATGGGTCAGAATCTTTTCGAAAAGCTCGGGGGAGCAGCACTTGCGGTAGCGGTCACACTTTTGGAAAAACTGCACCACCCCGTCAAGCCCGCCTGTGTGCATCACGTCCAGATCCTCGGGGATAAGGTCGGTGCTCTCCACGCCCAGCGTCTCGGCGTCAAACTGAATGGCGTAGCGCTCGTACCGCGCGGGAGAATCCAGGTGAATGGCGTGGTATTGCATGGGGCGGGTGAAGATCAGGTCGCCCTTTTTGAGTTTGTATTTGCGATCCTCAATAATGTAGGTGGCGTCTCCGTCCAGCATGTACAGGATCTCGTGCGTGCTGTGCGTATGGCGACCGAATTTATCCGCAGGCAGATTTTCGGACACCTCGTATTTAAAAAACATCCTGTCTGCCGTTTGAATGATTTCCTTCATGATCAACCTCCCGTGTGGAAAGATTTGCATTTGATTGCATCTATTATAACACGGTTGTTCAGTTTTTGCAATATGGTTGGCAGATATCACTATTTACTTTTCAAAAAATTTATTTTATAATGGCAATATATCCACTACTTTGAACGCGACCATAAATTCATGAGGAAAGAGGATACTGAACATGAAGAAATTGATAGTCATGCTGTTGCTGATCGGCACGATGAGCATGCTGCTTGCGGCGTGTGTGGATCCGGATATCGGTGCGGAGCAGCCCGATGCCACCACCGCTGCCGTGGAGGAGACTACCGAAAAGACGATCCTTGACAACGTGCCCGAGGATCTGAAATACAAGGGCGATGATATCGTCATTTTGAGCCGCTCCATGCAGGGATGGACAGCGGATGAGGTTGCCGTGCCCGAGCTGAATTCCGAGCCGGTCAACGATGCCATGTTTAACCGCAACATTGTGGTGGGCGACCGTCTGGGCGTCAATATCGTGTCCGCGCCGATTGACGACCCCGATCAGCATAAGGTGATTGAGGAGATCAAGCGTGTGGTCAAGGCAGGCTCGGATGAATACGATCTGGTGGCTGCCTCCGCCTATGCGGCAACCGCCGCCATTTCCGAGGGTACGTTTTCCGATCTGACTAATCTGACTTATCTGGATCTGGAAAAATCCTATTGGATGCAGGGCTATAACGAAAGCATGTCCTTTATGGGCAAGCAGTACACCGCAACGGGTGATATTGCGCTTTCCACCTACCGCTTTACCTTTGTCACGATGTTCAATAAGGACGCATTTGACGATGCCGGAGTGGCGTATCTGTACGAGGCAGTCGAGAGCAACGAATGGACCTTGGATTATCAGGCATCGCTTGCCAAGGATTTTTATCGCGATACCAACGGTACGGGCAAAAAGGATGAGGGAGATTTCTTTGGTCTGATCACCTGTCCCGGTATTTGCACCGACCCTTACTGGGCGTCCTGCGGTGTGTCGATCGTGGAAAAGAATTCGGACGGCGAATACGAGTACGTGTTGGATATGGGCAGATTGTCCGACGTGATGGATAAGATTTTGTATCTGTATTATGATTGCGGCGGCACCAATCTGTATTTCCCCGAGACCAACAACGTGGAGCAGGATAAGATGCGCGTGCTGTTTGCGGACGGTGAGTGCGCCATGACCACGTTGCGTCTGGTTGCTGTGGAGCAGCCCGAAATGCGTAACATGACCCAGCAATACGGCATTGTGCCTGTTCCCAAGTACGAGAGTGCTCAAAAGGGCTACCGCTCGCAGATGCACGACCAGTTTACCGTGTTTGCAGTGCCCTCGTCTGCCAAAGCAAGCAAGCTGGAAATGATCGGCGCAACCTTGGAGGTTATGGCATCCGAAAGCAATCGAACGGTCAAGCCCGCGTACTATGAGATCGCGGTCAAGCGCAAGTATATGAGCGATCCCGTGGCATGGGAAATGCTGGATCTGATCTTCTCGGACGTTAAGGTGGATGCCGGCGTCATTTATACCAATTCGCTGGAAAAGCCGTTGCAGCTGCTGCGCGAGATCTCGCAAAGCAAGCAGAACACGGTGTCTTCCTCGTATAAGAAGATCGAAAGCACGGCGAAAAGAAGCCTGATCAAGCTCAATTCCAAGCTGGAAAAGTTAGAGTGATCTCTGCGATAGATACTGTAGGAAGGATGGACAATATGATGAAAAAAGTCATTGCGCTGTTTTTGACGTTTGCAACCTTGATGATTATGCTGGTTGCGTGCGCCGATGGAGGCGTAGATCCCGGGGCAACCGATGCGGCAAGTGAAGTGGAGGAAACCACACAGCTGGATAACATTCCCGAGGATCTTAAATTTAACGAGGAAGACATCACCATTCTCAACCGCGGCTGGGTAGGCTGGACGTGAGATGAGTTTGCTGTACCCGAGCTCAATTCCGAGCCGGTCAACGACGCCATGTTCAACCGCAATATCGTGGTGCACGACCGCCTGAATCTGAATATCGTCTCCTCTCCGCTGGACGACCCCAGCGAGTATCTGCCCATTGATACCATCAAGCGCGTTGTCAAGACCGGATCGGATGAATTTGATCTGGTGGCAGCTCCCGTGTACACCACCACGCCCGCAGCGCTGGAGGGAACCTTCTTAGACATGGCGCAGCTGGAGTATCTGGATCTGGATCAGTCCTATTGGATGCAGGAATACAATGAGACCATGTCCTTTGCGGGCACGCAGCACACCGCCACCGGCGTGATCGCGCTGTCTACCTATCGCTTTGCCTTTGTTACCATGTTCAACAAGAACGCATTTGACGATAAGGGCGTGGCATATCCGTACGAGGCAATGGCAAACAACACCTGGACGCTGGACTACCAGGCAGCGCTTGCCAAGGATTTTTACCGTGACGTCAACGGTAACAACAAAAAGGATGAGGGCGATTTCTTCGGCTTTGCCTCCTGCACCGGCATCAATACCGATGCATACTGGGCATCCTGCGATATTCCGATCCTTGCCAAGAATGCGGACGGCTACTACGAATACGTGATGGATATTGAGAGACTGTCCAACGCAATGGACAAGATCCTGTATCTGTTCTACGATTGCGGCGGTACGTTCCTGTATCCCGTCAAGACCAACAACGTTGAGCAGGACGATCTGCGCGTGCTGTTTGCCAAGGGCGAGACGGCGATGACCACCATTCGTCTGGTGGCGGTGGAGCAGCCGGACGTGCGCGACATGGAGCAGCAGTACGGCATCGTGCCCGTGCCCAAGTACGATGAGGCTCAGGAGGGCTACGGCACCATGATCCACGACCAGTTTACGGTATTTGCCGTGCCTGCCTCGGCATCCAAGGATAAGCTGGATATGATCGGCGCAGCACTTGAGGTTATGGCGTCCGAATCGCAAAGAATGGTCAAGCCCGCGTACTATGAAATCGCGCTCAAGCGCAAGTACATGAGCGACCCCGAGGCGTGGGATATGCTGGATCTGATCTTCTCCGAGGTGCGCATCGATGCAGCGGTCACCTACGTAGTGCCCATGGAATGCCCGCACCACAATATGCGCAACATCGTGGCAAGCAAAAAGAACACGGTTGCCTCCAAGTGCGCAAAGCTGGGCAAAAACCTGGACAGATACCTGATCAAGGTACACAAAAAGCTGGAAAAGCTTGCAGAATAATGCTTGCATGAAAAAGTGCCAACTCCGGTGTGAGGTGGCACTTTTTTCTTGACAAATCTGACCAGCATATGGTATACTGGTGATACCGATATAGAAAGAGAGCGAACGCTATGAAGAAACTTTTAGCATTACTCCTTGTATTTGCCACCATGATCTCTGTGCTGGTTGCCTGCGCGAATGCCGACAACGAGGAGGGAGACTCCGAGGTCGTCAGCGAAACGGGTGAGCCTACACAGCTGGATAACATTCCCGCCGATCTGAAATTTGACGGCGAGGACGTTGCCATCATCAGCCGCGCCTACCTTGGCTGGACGTGGGATGAGGTTGCCGTGCCCGAGCTGAATTCCGAGCCGGTCAACGATGCGGTGTATAACCGTAACATCACGGTAGGTGACAGACTCAACATCAATATCGTCTCGCACGCGATCGATGACGTCAACCAGGCAAAGCCCTTGGAAGAGGTGCAGAGAGCGGTACTGGCGGGCTCGGATGAATACGATCTTTTGGCAGGTGCTGCATATTTGGTGCTGCAGTACACCTTGGAGGGTCTGTTCTGCGATATTACGCAGCTGGACTATCTGGATTTGGATCAGAGCTACTGGATGCAGGATTATAACGACGTCATTTCCTATAACAACAAGCAGTACAGCGCAACCGGTATGATCGCGCTGTCCACCTACCGCTTTGCCTTTGTTACCATGTTCAACAAGAACATGTTTGACGACAAGCAGACGCCTTACCTCTACGACGCAGTAGAGAGCGGCGAATGGACGCTGGATTATCAGGCGTCGCTTGCCGAGGATTTCTATCAGGACCTCAACGGTGACGGCAAGAAGGATGAGGAGGACGTATACGGCCTGATCTCCTCTCCCTATATCAGCACCGACCCCTATTGGGCATCCTGCGATCTGCACATTCTGGATAAGAATGCGGATGGCGAGTATGAGTACGGACTGGACACCGCAAAGCTTTCCGACGTGACCGACAAGATCCTAGCGCTGTTCTACGAAAGCGGATCCTACATTTATCCGCACGTTGGTTATGACGCCGAGCAGGACGATATCCGTATTGCGTTTGCAAACGGTATGGGTGCTATGTGCACCACGCGTCTGGTTGCTGTTGAGCAGGGCGACGTGCGTAACATGGAGGACCAGTACGGTATCGTGCCCATGCCTAAGTTTGATGCATCGCAGGCATCCTACGGTACGCTGATGCACGACCAGTTCACGGTTTACGCCGTTCCCGCAACTGTCAAGGCAGAGCGCCTGGATATGCTGGGCGCGGTCATGGAGGTCATGGCATCCGAGTCCTTGCGCACGGTCAAGCCCGCGTACTATGAAATCGCGCTCAAGCGTAAGTACATGAGCGACCCCGTTGCGTGGGATATGTTGGACCTGATCTTCAATACGGTCAAGATCGATGCCGGTATCGTGTACACCAACGCGCTGGGCAATCCCCACGACCAGCTGCGTCAGATCATCACCAGCAAGAAGAATACGGTTGCATCCAAGTTCAAGAAGATGGATAAGACTGTAGACAAGAACCTCTCCAAGATGCTCAAGAAGATGGACGCCTTGGAAAATCAGCAATAATTGACGTAAGGGCTGCCGCAAGGCAGCCCTTGTTTTTGCTTTTGAAAGCAAGTTGCCCCGGGTGCGGGCGATCGTTGATCGCCCGTTCCTGCCGGCACAGCTCACAACAACCCATATTCCCGCAGGGCTGCCGTCAACGCCTGCTTTTCCGCAGGCAGCATGGGGCAGAGCGGCAGACGAAATTCCTCGCGACAAAGCCCTTGCATGGCGCAGGCGGTCTTGATGGGGATGGGGTTGACCTGTGCCATGCAGGCATCCATCACGCCAAGGGCGGATAGGTGCGCTTGCCGCGCGCGGGCGGTGTCGCCTGCAAAATAGGCGTGGCAGATCTCGCGCATTGTGGCGGGAATGATGTTGCCTGCCACCGAGATCACGCCCTGCGCACCCAGCGAGAGCAGGGGGAGCGTGAGGTTATCGTTGCCCGCGTAGAGCGGCAGCGCGTCACCGCAGGCGGCAATGATGCGCGCGGCAAAGGCAACGTCACCCGAAGCCTCCTTGATACCGCAAACGTTGGGGTGCGTGGCAAGCGCCTTGCACACCGCAAGCGGCAGGGTGCAGCCGGTGCGCCCGGGCACGTGGTATAGCATGATGGGGCGCTCTGCTGCCTCGGCAATGGTGCAAAAATGCAGCTCCAGCCCGCGCGGGGTGGCTTTGTTGTAGTAGGGCGTGACGCATAAGAGCGCATCGCAGCCCGCGCGGCACATCTGCTTGACTAAGGCGCAGGCGTGCGCCGTGTCGCTGGATCCCGCGCCGCAAATAATGGGCACGCGCCCGTCTGCCGCCTGCACCGCGCAGGCGCAAAGGGCGGCTTGCTCGTCCGGGGTCAGCGTGCTGGCTTCACCGGTCGTGCCCGCCACCACCAAGGCGTCAGCCCCTGCGCGGATGTTGGCGTCCACCAAGGCTTCAAAGCAATCAAAATCAATTTTACCGCCCAAAAAGGGCGTGATCAGCGCGGTCGCGCTGCCGCGAAAGAGCGGGGGAGAGGATTTATGCATCAGAGTGACCTCCGGGAGTGTGAAAATTTCAAAAAGTGCTTGAAAAATATGAGATTTTATAGTATAATTACTATGTATATCTATGGACGTTATACGACAGTATATGACAGAAAATTTGGAAGGATACATATATGAGCGTTATCATTAACGAAAAAGCCCCGACGGACTTGCGCACGGCGGATTTTTATTACGATCTGCCCGAGCGTCTGATCGCCCAGCACCCCGCCGAGAAGCGCGACAGCTCGCGCTTGATGGTGCTCAGCCGCCGGCAGGGCACGATCGAGCATAAGCATTTTTACGATATCATTGACTACCTGCGTCCCGATGACGTGCTGGTCATCAACGATTCCAAGGTCATTCCCGCGCGCCTGTACGGTAACGTGCAGGGCAGAGACGAGGCGAATATTGAGCTTCTGTTGCTGCGCCAGAGAGAGCTGGATACCTGGGAGTGCCTGGTCAAGCCCGGCAAAAGAGCCAAGCTGGGCATGGAGCTGACCTTTGGTGAGGGGATGCTGACGGGTAAGGTGGTGGACGTTACCGAGGAGGGCAACCGCCTGATCGCGTTTGACTATGACCGCGAGGCGCACGCCAACATTTATGACGTGCTGCACAAGGTCGGCATTCTGCCTCTGCCTCCCTATATTACTGAGAAGCCCAAGGATCAAAGCCGCTACCAAACGGTCTATGCGCGTGAAGAAGGCTCGGCGGCAGCACCGACTGCGGGCTTGCATTTCACGCCCGAGCTGCTGCAGAAAATTCGCGATAAGGGCGTTGCCATTGCCCCCGTTATGCTGCACGTCGGACTTGGTACGTTCCGTCCCGTCAAGGCAGAACGACTTGACGAGCACGTCATGCACACCGAGTTTATCTCGGTCAGCCAAGAAAGCGCGGACATCATCAACGAGCGTCGCGCCAAGGGCGGTAGAGTCATCTGCGTGGGCACCACCTCCTGCAGAACCCTGGAGAGCGTGGCACTGGAGGACGGCACCATTCCTGCCGTTTCGGGAGATACCGGCATTTTCATCTATCCGGGCTACAAGTTCAAAGCAATGGATGCGCTGATCACCAATTTCCACCTGCCCGAAAGCACGCTGATCATGCTTGTGTCTGCGTTCTACGATAAGGACAAGGTCATGGAGGCGTATAAGACTGCCGTGGAGCAGGAATACAGATTCTTCTCCTTTGGAGACGCGATGTTTATAGAATAAACAACAAATTATTTGTAGGGGAGGATATCATCCTCCCGCCAGCGTTGGGTTTGCGGTATCGACACCCATACGGATGTGCGATATGATTACTGGCGGGAGGATGATATCCTCCCCTACAAATCATGTTTGTACAATATTTGCATCCGATTTTTCTTGACAAAATTACCCATATATGCTACAATAAAAACGTGAACGGGGACGGCACCCATCAGAAAAAACGGAGTCACATTATATGCAAATTCAATACAAAGGGGGCGACACCCATCGAAAAAAACGTGATTGTAGTTGATGAGCAAGGAAATGAATATGAAGCGACCTACCCAAAAAGGGCGAAAGGTCTTGTCAAAAACGGCAGGGCACGCTTCGTAGCAGAAAATAAAATATGCCTTGCGTGTCCGCCAAATCAATATTTGGAGGATAAAAATATGTCAGAGAACATGAACAATATAGCTGCAGAAGCATCCGTAGAGATCAAGAATATCGAAATCACAGCAGAGTACGCGCTCGCGCAGATTGAAAAAATTCTTGCAGATACGCAACACATTTATGAGGCGTTGGATGCGCTCAAAGACGTACACTCGGCAGGTCCCGAAGACATTGGTGCACAGAGTGCCGCTCAGGGAATGGCAGATGTGGTCAGATGCCGCGAAACCACCAATCAGCAGTTGATTGCGTTTTATCAAAATATGTATGAGGATTTGAAAAAGGAAAAGGTGAACGTGGAGGTCGATCCTGCTGTGCGTCAGCAGTTTCTTGACTTTGTTGTGGCTACCACGTCGGCTGCATCGCCGGCTGTGGGACTTCCTGATTTTGCCGAGATCTGGAACACTGTGTTTCTTGGCAAATGATCTGAAAAACAAAATCTGATATGATTTTTCCCGAGGGATATTTCCCTCGGGATTTTTACGCGAAAATATGACGATCCGTGTGATCGTGCGTATATATTATTGACATTTTACGGTTTGTGCGGTATAATAATGTTATCAAATCTGTGTGATTACACGTAATAGGAGACACGACCATGAAAAACACGGTACACATGTTAAAATCCATCACCAACATTCAGATGATGAGCTTTGTCATCACCACCGAGGACGATAAGATCATTCTGATCGACGGCGGCTGGCCGCAGGATATGCCCTATCTGGTGGAGTACCTGCAGGGCTTGACCGGGCAGGAGGTGCCCACGGTGCACGCGTGGATCCTGACGCATCCGCATAACGACCACATCCGCGGCTTTATCGAGCTGATGGAGGGCAACCCCGATGCGCTGGGCGTCGAGAAGATCTACTATAATTTCCCCTCTGCGCAGTTTATCGCGCGCGAGGATCTGGATACCGCGGCTGCCGAAATGTACCGCATTCTGCCCCTGATCGCGCACAAGTGCTGCATCGTGTCGGGCGGTGACGAGCTGGACGTTGGCGCGGCACACTTTGAATTCTACTACTCGCCCGACAGCGAGTTTAACCACAACGTCTGCAACAATGCGTCCTTGGTATTCCGTATGACGCTGGGCGGCAAGACGGTGCTGTTCACGGGTGACGCCGGCGTGGAGGCAGGCAAGAAGATTCTGCGCATGTATGGCGGCACGGGCAAGCTCAAGGCGGACTACGTGCAGATGGCACACCACGGTCAGAACGGCTGTGATCGCGATTTCTACGAGGAGGTCGCCCCCAAGGGCTGCTTCTGGTGCGCGCCCGATTGGCTATGGAACAACGATGCAGGCAAGGGCTACAACACCCACGTATTCAAGACCATTGAGGTGCGCGGCTGGATGGAGGAGATCGGTGCAACCGAGAACTACGTCGGCAAGGACGGCACGCAGGTCGTAGAGCTGTGAGCACGGACGTAAAAATTCCGCGCGCGATCGCGGTGGTTGGCTGCACGGCAAGCGGTAAGAGCGCGCTTGCCATGGAGCTGTGCCGGCGTCACGGCGGTGAGCTTGTCAGCATGGATTCCATGCAGGTCTATCGCGGCATGGATATCGGCACGGCAAAGCCCACGCTCTTGGAGCGCGCGCAGGTGCGCCACCACATGATTGACGTAGTCGATCCCACCGAGAGCTATTCGAGCGGTGCGTACGTGGAGGGCGCGGCGGCTGCCATTCGCGAGATCGGATCGCGTGGGAAGCTGCCGGTGCTGTGCGGCGGCACGGGACTTTACCTGGACGGACTGTTGCGCGGCGGCTACGGCGAGAATTATGCCGATCCCGCCCTGCGTGCAGAGCTGGAGGATTTTGCGGATGCACAGGGCGTGCTTGCCCTGCATGCGCGTCTTGCATCTCTTGACCCCGAAAGCGCGGCGGCGATCCACCCCAATAACGTCAAGCGCGTCATTCGCGCCATCGAGATTTGCACGGTCAGCGGACAGACCAAAACCGAGCTGGATAAGCAATCGCAAAGCGCGCAGCCCATGGTGGATGCGCTGGTGTTCGGCATTCGTTACGGCAACCGCGAGGTGCTGTACGACCGCATCGGCAAGCGCGTGGACGTCATGCTAAGGGAGGGCTTGGTCGAGGAGACCGAGAGGCTGTTGCAGGCAGGGGTGTTCGAGGTCAACGCCACGGCGGCAGGGGCGATCGGATATAAGGAGATCGTGCCGTATCTGCAGGGGCACATTTCGCTGGTGCAGGCAACCGAGGATCTCAAAACCGCCACGCGCCGCTACGCGAAAAGACAAATGACGTGGTTTTACGCCAAGCCCTACGTGACCTGGATCGATGCGGATGCGGACGGCAAGCTGCGCACATTTGAAGAGATTGTAAATATTTGCGAAAACGCGTGCAGAGACAAGGGATTTCTGCTATAATAATAAGATCAACAAACGGAAAGGAGTGTGTGTATGGACAGAGTCAAGGCAAGAGCCATTGCCATGCGTGCGGCGGTCGTATTGGTTGCCGTGGGCATGCTGGTGTATATCATTCACTATAGCTTGGGACAGTTCAGCACCACGCTTTCCACCATTCCCACGCAGGAGATCACGGATTACACCGTGATGAACGCGCAGGTGTATCTGTTCCGCGATGAGCAGGTCATTTACGGGGCAGAGGATGCACCCGTGCATTACCTGTATCGCGATGGCGAGAGAGTGCCCAAGGATGCGGTGTATGCCGTGGCATATCCCAAGCAGGGCGCAACGCACGAGGAGATCGCGGCGCTGCAGCAGCAGCTGGACGAGGTGGCAGAGCAGATAGCCCTGCTGGAGGACAGCAAAAAGGCAGGCTCGCTGATCAATTCCTTGCAGGGCAACCGTGAATCGGTCAGACAGAGCTATCTGGACGTCATGGCAAGCCTGGCATCGGGTAAGCTGACCAATGCGGGCGCGCAGAGCCAGACGCTGCTTTCCCACATCGGCACGCACGCCATGCTGACCTCGCCTGCACAGTCGGATGCTACCATCAACGCCTTGAAAAATACGCGCGATGCGCTGCTTGGCGCGTGGGGCGGTCAGGCTGTCCGATACGTCAGCACGCACGGCACCAATTTCGTGCATAAGTGTGACGGCTACGAGGGCGTATTTGCCTATGCAAGCGTAGCGGATATGACGGCGGCGGATTTTTATGCCATGACCGAGGCAGATCCTGCATCGACCACCGGTGCGGTGGGAAAAATGATCAATGACCACACCTGGTATGCGGCGATCCCGGTTACCGAGGAAAACGCCGAGCGATTTGAGGTGGGCAACACGTACACCTTTACCTTTGTGGATAACGACGGCTTGGAGCTCCCCTTGACGCTGGTACGCGTGCTGGAGGACAAGGAAAAGCCGGTGCTGGTATTCTCCTGCGACCGTACGCCCAAGGGGTTTGACTTTTTGCGCACGCAGCGCGTGCAATGCATTGTGGATGAGCTGACGGGTTATCGCGTGCCGCTGGAGGCATTGCGCGAGCACAACGGCGAGAAGGGCGTGTACGTTCTGGCGGATAGCTCGGTAGAGTTTCGCCGCATGACCATCGTGCGCCAGGGCGAGGGCTACTATATCGTGCAGACCTACGAGCAGGATGCGCAGGGCGGTGCGGGTATTGCCAAGTATCTGCGTTACGGTGACCTGATCATTACGGCAGGTCGGGATTTGTATATCGGTAAGATGTACGGCTAGCCGTACGGGAATCGAACCGAATTGCCCGAGGGCGATGCATTTATGCGTCTTTCGGCGTGCTTTTACTCGCAAGATTGGTAAAGGGATAGAGATATGTTAGAGAAACTGGAAATACAGGTAAAAGCGGTGCAGGCGAGCATGCAGCAGGCGGCAAGAGACGCAGGGCGCGACCCCGGCGAGATCACGCTGCTGGCAGCCACCAAGTACGCAAGCGTGGAGCAGATCAATGCGCTTCCCGTGCTGGGCGTGCACGATATTGGTGAAAACCGCGTGCAGGCGTTGCTGGAAAAGTGGGATGCGCTGGATAAGGAAAATCTGCGCGTGCACTTTATCGGCTCACTGCAGAAAAACAAGGTCAAGTATATTGCGGATAAGGTGTGCATGATCCACTCGCTGGATAGCATTGAGCTTGCCCGTGAGATCGATAAGCAATGCAAAAAGCACGCGCGCACCATGGACGTGCTGGTGGAGATCAACTGCGCACGTGAGGAAAATAAGGGTGGCATTGCCCCCGAGGAGGTCGAGGCGTTTTGCGCCGCCTTGGCATCGTTTGAGTCGCTGTGCCTGCGCGGATTTATGACCATGGCACCCAAATGCCCCGAAAAAGCGCAATATTTGAAATATTTTAGTGAAACTTTTGACCTTTGTCTTGACATTTGGACAAAAAAACTACATAATATAGGTATACCCATGACTATGTCTATGGGAATGTCGGATAGCTACGACGCGGCAATTGCCTGCGGCTCTACGCTGGTGCGCGTTGGCAGCGGTCTGTTTTGTTGAAGAAATAAAAAATGAGAACATAAATTTCAGGAGGAAAACATGAACATTTTTAAGAAGCTTGCTAAGGATCCCGAGCCCGAAGAATTTCTGGAAGACGAGTACGATACCGGTTACTACGACGATGTGTTCCCCAAGAACGAGGAGCTGGTAACGGACGATGCAGTAGTAGAGGAGGTTGCTGTTGAGGAAGAGGCTGTTGTAGAGGAGCCCGCAGAAATGCGCGAGCCCCAGCCCATGCCCAAGAAGCCCCTTGAGCCCGCAAAGCCTGCAGTAAAGTACTATGTGCCCGCCGAGCTTGTGGATAGACAGAAGGCAGTTGCAAAGCTGGCTGAAGGCTACATAGTCATGCTTTTGGATGTGGATCAGATGGACAGAGACGTATTCGTGCGTTTCTTTGACTACATTATGGGTGCTGTCCAGGCGCTGGACGGCGACGTTTGCAAGATCAGCAAGTCTACGCTGGCACTCATTCCTTACGGTGCAAACGTAGAGGATCTGGACAAGGACGAGCTGGAAGCAGCAGCCGAAGAGCAGGACGACGAGGAAACTACTGACTAAACGGAGGCATTGCGTTGGAGGTCTTTATGTACGTGCTGGTCAACACGTGTTCGTTGTTGATCAGAGGTCTTTTGTTGCTGATGTTCGTTCGAGCCATCTTTTCCTGGTTTCCCACCGAGAATCCGGGAAAGCTGCAGCGCATCATATTCCACATGACCGAGCCGGCAATCATACCGGTGCGTAAGTTCTTGTGGCGTATGGGTTGGTTTCAGGGCCTGCCGATTGATATGTCCTTTATGTTCACATATCTGTTGCTGGGTCTTTTGCAGTTTGCCTTGATGTTTGCAACGTTATGAGCACACAGACACAGGGCACGCAATATGAGATCCTGTATGCGCAGCTGCGTGATATGATGCAACGCGCGGAGAGAGGAAAGTGGTCTTGCAGCCATTTTCTGTCCCCGCGCGAAGCGCGTTTTGCGCGCGAGTACGTGGAGCGCGCAGGCGCGGACGTCGTTTGCGTGATTGAGGGGGGATACCCCGACGCCGAGCGCGTAAAGCTGTTTATTTTGCCCGAATTTTTAGCGGAACCCGAATACCTCGCCCCCTTAGCAGAGGAGAAAATGTGCCTTTTGCGCATAAGCGGGGGCGGCTTTTGCACGCTGACGCACAGGGATTACCTGGGCTCGCTTTTGGCGCTTGGGATTGAGCGGCACGTGCTTGGCGACGTGTGCGTGCTGGACGAGCGCAGTGCGATCTTGGTGTGCGATGCGGACATTGCTGCCTATATTTGCGCGGAGCTTGCGCGCGTAGGTAAGGACGGCGTCAAGATCGAGCGGCTGGCATGGGGCACGCCCATTGTGCTGCCCGAGCGATATAAGCCGGTGAGCGATACGGTGGCGTCGGCGCGCTTTGATTGCGTGGCGGCAGCCTTAGCCGGACTTTCCCGTGAAAAGGCGCAGATGCTCATCCGTGCAGGGGAATGCACGGTGGACTATGAGCCCTGCGAAAAATGCGACAAGATCATTGAAACCCCTTGCGTGATCTCGCTGCGCGGGCATGGAAAATTCCGCGTGGACGATCTGGGCACGCAAACCAAAAAGGGGAGATTGCGTCTTTTGGCGCGTAAATACATTTAATTTCGAAAATCATTTTTTTACACATAAAGGAGCTATAACATTATGGCTAAGGATTACACAAGTTCGCTGAATTTGCCCAGCACCTCGTTTGCCATGCGTGCAAATCTGCCGCAGCGCGAGCCTGAGATGCTCAAATATTGGGAAGAGATGGATCTGTACGCACGTCTGCAGGAGCAGAATGCGGACAAGCCCGCGTTCATTCTGCACGATGGCCCTCCTTTCTCCAACGGCAATATCCACATGGGTACTGCACTCAACAAAATGCTCAAGGACTTTATCAACAAGTATAAGACCATGAGCGGCTACCGCGTACCGATCGTACCCGGCTGGGACAACCACGGTATGCCCATTGAATCCGCGATCATCAAGAAGAACAAGCTGGACCACAAGAAGATGAAGCCCTCCGAGTTCCGTACCGCTTGCTACAAGTTTGCAGAGAAGTACGTGGATATTCAGAGAGGTCAGTTCAAGAGACTTGGCGTGCTGGCTGACTGGGAGCATCCCTACCTGACCATGGATCCTGCCTTTGAGGCAAAGGAGGTTGAGGTATTTGGCGAGATGTTCAAGAAGGGCTACATTTATAAGGGTCTGAAGCCCGTATACTGGTGCCCCAAGGACGAGACTGCGCTGGCAGAGGCAGAGATCGAGTATGCAACCGATACCTGTACCTCCATCTTCGTCAAGTTTGCCGTCAAGGATGACGCAGGCAAGCTGGCGGGCGTTTGCGATCTGTCTAAGACCTACTTCGTGATCTGGACCACCACCACCTGGACGCTGCCCGGTAACCTGGCAATCGCGCTCAACCCCGTGGAGAGCTACGTGGTCGTCAAGGCAGGCGAGGAGTGCTACATCGTGGCAGAGGCGCTGTGCGCAAAGACCATGAAGGCCGGCGGCATTGAGGATTACGAGATCCTGGCTGCATTCCCCGGCAACCACTTTGAGTTTATGAAGGCGCAGCATCCTTTCCTGGATCGCGAGTCGCTGATCGTCAACGCAGATTACGTTACCATGGATTCCGGTACCGGCTGCGTGCACACCGCTCCCGGCTTTGGTGCGGACGACTATATCACCTGCAAGAGATACAACATCGATATCATCGTGCCTGTTGACGACCGCGGCTACCAGACTGCGGATGCAGGCAAGTATGCAGGTCTTTACTATGCACAGTCTAACGAGGCAATTCTTGCCGACATGAAGGAAAGTGGCGCACTCTTTGCAAGCGAAGAGATGAGCCACGAGTATCCTCACTGCTGGAGATGTAAGTCTCCCATCATCTTCCGCGCAACCCCCCAGTGGTTCTGCTCGGTTGAGGCATTCAAGGATGAGGCTGTGGATGCTTGTAAGAACGTCACCTGGCTGCCCGCATGGGGCGGCGAGAGAATGGCACAGATGGTACGCGACCGTGCCGACTGGTGCATCTCCCGTCAGCGACAGTGGGGTCTGCCCATTCCCGTATTCTATTGCGAGGATTGCGGCGAGGTGATTTGTGACGACGCAACCATTGCAAAGGTGGCAGAGGTATTTGCCGCTAAGGGCTCCAATGCTTGGTGGGATCTCTCTGTCGAGGAGCTGATGCCCGAGGGCTATACCTGCAAGTGCGACTGCAAGTCCTTCCGCCGAGAGAGCAACACGCTGGACGGCTGGTTTGACTCCGGTTCCTCCCATATCGCAGTGCTTGAGCAGAGAGAAGAGCTGCAGTGGCCCTCCGACGTATATCTCGAGGGTGGCGACCAGTACAGAGGCTGGTTCCAGGCAGCACTTCTGACCGCAGTTGGCGCAAAGGGCGAGGGTGCTCCCTACAAGACCGTTCTGACCCACGGT
This sequence comes from Eubacteriales bacterium, assembly GCA_045650025.1. GTDB lineage: Bacteria > Bacillota > Clostridia > Oscillospirales > CAG-272 > SVQP01. The sequence goes on along the minus strand of JAZRQR010000109.1, from coordinate 2,225 downwards.
TGGGTTGTGGACGGCGAGGGCAGAGCCATGCACAAGTCGCTGGGTAACGGCGTTGACCCCGATGACGTGGTCAAGAAGTACGGCGGCGACATTGCAAGACTGTGGGCGGCTTCCACCGACTATCATGCAGACGTTCGCTGCTCGGATAACATCTTCCGTCAGCAGTCCGAGACCTATAGAAAGATCCGTAACACCGCAAGAATCCTGCTTGCAAATCTGGGCGACTTCAACCCCGATACCGATGCAGTTGCATATGACCAGCTGCCTGCAATCGACAAGTGGATTCTGGCTCGCTATAACAAGCTGGTCAAGGAGTGCCGTGAGGCATTTGACGGCTATGAGTTCCACATCGCATACCATGCACTCAACAACTTCTGCACGGTTGACCTGTCCAAGCTGTACGTAGACATCACCAAGGATAGAGTGTACACTGAGCGCGCAGACAGCGCGGCACGCAGAAGCGCACAGACCGCGATGTACATCATCATCGCCGGCATGACCAAGCTCATGGCTCCCATCATCAGCTTCACCGCTGAGGAGATCTGGCAGTCCATGCCGCACAGCGCTTCTGACAAGACCGAGAGCGTATTCCTCAACGACATGCCTGCATACGATGCAGCGCTGGAGTCCGAGGGCACCAACTCCTGGGACGAGCTGTTCGAGCTGCGTGACGATGTCACCAAGGCGCTGGAAATGGCAAGAGCCGACAAGCTGATCGGTAAGTCGCTGGACGCTAAGGTAACCGTTTACACGGAGGATGCCGCTGCATACGCGCTGCTTTCCTCCTTTGCCTCCGATCTGGCAACCGTTTACATTACCTCTCAGGCAGAGGTGATCAACGGTGCAGCTCCCGAGGGCGCAGTTAAGGGTGAGGACGGTAGAATTTCCGTTGTCGTAGCTACCGCAGACGGTTGCAAGTGTGACCGTTGCTGGGCATACTCCACCAAGGGCATCTCCGAGGGCGAAAACTTCCTTTGCGAGCGCTGCCGCAATATTCTTGCACTTTAAGATGTATGATGGAATAGGGTCGGTACCGACCCTATTCCTATAGAAAGGATAACTTATGCTGTATCTTGTTTTATGGGCGGCTATTGCCGCGGTCATTGTGATTGCGGATCAGGTCACCAAGGCAATCGTGATACAACACATTCCCGAGGGGGAATCTGTCCCGCTCATTGAGGGCGTGCTGCATTGGACGCACATCAAGAATGACGGCGCGATCTTCGGCTGGTTTGACGATGCGCGCTGGATGTTCATGATCTTTTCCACCATCGGCATTCTGGTCATGATCGGCATGCTGGTGTACTGGGTCAAAAAAGAGCCCAAGGATAAGCTGATGCAAATCATTCTCACGCTGCTCATCGCAGGCGGTATCGGCAATATGATCGATCGCTGCACGCTGGGCGTGGTGACCGACTTTATCGATTTCTGTGCATTTCCCAATCTGTGGAAGTGGATCTTTAACGTAGCCGACTGTGCCGTCACCATTGGTGGCTGCATGATGGTGCTGTGGCTGATCTGGTCGTTTGTAGTGGAATTCAAAAAGGCAAAGAGCAACGCAAGCGCACCCGCAGCGGCAGAAGAGACTGAAGCAGAAGTAGCGGAAGCAGCAGAGGCAAAAGAGGAGCAGGATGATGCAAACACTGACCTTCCTGGTTGAGGCTGCCGAAGCAGGCACGAGAATTGACAAATACCTTTCGGAGCGGGCAGATCTGACCCGCTCCGCTGCGGTCAGACTTCTGGAGGAGGGCGATGTGTCGGTGAGCGGCGCGTCGGTCTCCAAAAACTATAAGGTGCGCACGGGGGATGCGATTTCGGTCAATATCCCCGAGCCCGAGCCGGACACCGCCCTGCCCGAGAATATTCCTTTGGACGTGGTGTACGAGGACGCGGATATCATCGTCATCAACAAGCCTGTGGGCATGGTGGTGCATCCCGCAGCGGGCAACCCGAGCGGCACGCTGGTCAATGCGCTGCTGTATCATTGCAAGGGCAGCCTTTCGGGCATCGGTGGCGTGCTGCGCCCCGGTATCGTGCACCGTATTGATAAGGATACGGGTGGACTTTTGGTGGTTGCCAAGAACGACCGCGCGCATCTGCACCTTGCCGAGCAGATCAAGGAGCATTCGGCGCACCGCATCTACCGCGCCATCTGCATAGGCAACGTCAAGGAGGACGAGGGCACGATCGACCTGTCCATCGGACGCCACCCCACCGACCGCAAG
>JAZRQR010000108.1:0-1078 GCA_045650025.1 Eubacteriales bacterium | reverse complement strand
AGGGGCAGGATGCCGACCCGGTGCAGCACGTCGTAAATGTTGGCGTGCTTTTCGCGATCAAAGTCAAACGCGATCAGGCGGTTGCCCTCCTCGGTGATCTCTGTCACCTTGCCGGTCAGCATGCCCTCGCCAAACACCAGCTCCATGCCGATCTTGGCTCTCTTGCCGGGCTTGACCAGGCATTCCCAGGTATCCAGCTCGCGCTGGCGCAACAGCAGCAGCTCAATGTTCGCCTCTTCTCTGCCCGCCACGTGGCCGTACAGGCGCGCGGGAATGACCTTGGAATCGTTGATGACCAGCACGTCCTCGGGACGCAGATAGTCGACGATATCGTAAAAATGCTTATGCTCGATGGTGCCCTTTTCTCTGTTCAGCACCATGAGTCTCGAGCCGTCGCGCACCTCTGCGGGGTGCTGGGCGATCAGTCGCTCGGGCAGATCGTAGTAAAAATCTGCGGTGCGCAGGTCGGTGGGGGCTTTTTTATTGATAATGACGCTCATATACGTGTCCTTCCAATGGTTTTGTCATATACTGTCGTATCGGGCGCGCCCTGTCGGACACACCTCTACATAATACATTATAATATAAAACTGCATATTTTTCAAGCGCTTTTTGAAAATTTCACACCCTTGGAGGCTACAGATATGAGCAAATTCCCCTCTCCCATCTTTCGCGGCAGCGCGACTGCGCTGATCACGCCCTTTCTGGGCGGCAAGATCGATTTTGATTGCTTTGAAAACCTGGTTGATGCCAATATTCGCGGCGGTGCGGACGCCCTTGTGGTGGCAGGTACGACAGGCGAGGCGAGCACGCTGACCCCTGACGAGCAAGCCTCGCTTTGCGCCTGCGCCGTGCAGGTTGCCGACGGGCGCGTGCCCATCATTTGCGGTGCGGGATCATGCGACACCGCGCACGCCTGCAGCTTGGTGCGCACCATGTGCCGCGCGGGCTGCGACGCGCTGCTTTGCGTCACGCCCTACTACAATAAAGCCACGCCCCGCGGCATGGAGCTGCACTTTTCGGCGATCGCGGAGGCTTCGGAAAAGCCGATCATTCTGTACAACGTGCCCTCGCGCAC
>JAZRQR010000107.1:0-3844 GCA_045650025.1 Eubacteriales bacterium | reverse complement strand
GTTAGCGGGGGGGAGGATGATCTCCCCCCCTACAAAATTCAAGTCCTGTCCCCCGTACCAACACAAAAGGGACGCTATTGCGCCCCTTTTGTGTTGGTACGGGTGACAGGACTTGAATTTTGTAGGGGAGGATATCATCCTCCCGCCCGTAAACAGTTGTTGAGTGCGATATCCAAACGCTGATCCGTTATGATAGCGTGCGGGAGGATAATATCCTCCCCTACGGAGTGAGAATGTGTAAACCAAAAAAGCGGGTGATTCCACGGCTCATGTTCCGTGTCACACCGTTTGAAAAAATTATATACAATTTCTACAATAATATAAGCCAAATCCGTTTGACAATCCCTATAACCTATGCTATAATTATCTTAGATAAATATGCTTTTGGAGGGAGAATGACATGAACATCCATACCCTTATCCGCGCCCTTGTGGACTACGCCATTAAGACCGAGCTTGCACCCATTGAGGATCGCTCCTACATGATCAACTCGCTCTTGACCATCCTTGGCTTGAGTGAGTATGAACAGCCCGAGGAAGCCGTACCCGAGCTGCCCTTGGACGAGATTCTGGGACAGATGTGCGACTATGCCTTTGAAAAGGGCTTGATCGAGTCCAACACCGTAGTATACCGCGACCTGTACGATACCGCGCTGATGAGTGCGGTCACGCCCAGACCCGGTGAGGTCATTCGTACCTTCCGTACGCTGTATAAGAACGATCCCGAGTCCGCGACTGACTACTTCTATAAGCTCAGCCGCGACTGTAACTACATCCGCATGGATCGCATTGCCAAGAATCTTTGCTGGCAGTACGAGGGCAAGTACGGCACCTTGGACATCACGGTCAACCTCTCCAAGCCCGAAAAGGACCCCAAGGCGATTGCCGCAGCGCGTCTGCTGCCGCCCTCGGGCTACCCCAAGTGCGCGCTTTGCCACGAAAACGAGGGCTTTGCGGGCTCGCTCAACCAAGCCGCTCGCCAGACCCTGCGTCAGATCCCTCTGACCATGGCAGGGCAGCAGTGGTATCTGCAGTATTCTCCTTACGTGTATTATAACGAGCATTGCATCGCGCTCTCCGCGCAGCACACGCCTATGAAGATCGACCGTGCTATGTTTGCAAAGCTGCTTGATTTTGTGGAGATCTTCCCGCATTATTTCCTTGGCTCGAATGCCGATCTGCCTATCGTGGGCGGCTCGATTCTGTCGCATGACCACATGCAGGGCGGTCACTACACCTTTGCTATGGCACGCATGGGCAAGGAAAGCGACCTTTGCTTCAAGGGCTTTGAGGACGTGCAGGCAGAGCTTGTGCGCTGGCCGCTGACCACCATTCGTCTGCGCAGCACGGGCAAGGCTCGTCTGGTCGATCTGGCGGATAAAATTCTGGCTGCTTGGCGCGGATATACCGATGCAGATGCCATGATCTTTGCCGAAACCGAGGGTAAGCCTCATAACACCATCACGCCCATCGCACGTATGGCGCAGGACGGCAAGCGCTATGAGCTTGACCTGGTGCTGCGTAACAACCTGACCACCGAAGAGTGCCCTCTGGGGCTGTATCATCCCCACGAGGATAAGCACCACATCAAAAAAGAAAACATCGGCTTGATCGAGGGCATGGGTCTGGCGGTACTGCCTGCAAGACTTTCCACCGAGATGGAAACGCTGCGCGAGGCATTGCTGCAGGGCATTGATCCCGCCACCGTGCCCGAGATTCAGAAGCACGCAGCTTGGGCGGAAAAGCTCAAGGAGCAGTATACCTTCACCGAGGAGAACACCGCGGATATTCTGCGCCGTGAGATCGGTCGCGTATTCGAGGCAGTGCTGGAGGATGCAGGTGTTTACAAGTGCACCCCTGAGGGCAGAGCGGCGTTTGCACGCTTTGTGGATACGGTCAACGCACAATGAGAACCCATAGACGTGTTTGGATGATCAGCCTTGCGCTGCTTTGCACGATTGCTTGCCTTGCCTCGTGCGAGGACGGCACGAACGGCAAGAGCGCCTACGAGATTGCCGTGGAGCACGGCTTTGTGGGTGACGAGCAGGCTTGGCTGGATAGCTTGAAGGGCACGCCCGGCAGCAACGGCGCGGACGGTGCCCCGGGCAAGGACGGAGTCGACGGACAAAACGGCAAGGACGGGCAGGACGGCGCTCCGGGTCAGAATGGCGCGGATGGCGCGCAGGGTGCTGCAGGTGCTCCCGGAAAGTCTGCATATGAAATTGCGGTCGAGTATGGCTACAAGGGCAGCGAGCAGGAATGGATCGCGCAATTTTCCGGCAAGGTGGGCGAGGGCGGCATTATCAGCGCCTTTGTGGATGATAAATATCACCTGATCTTGGTCAAGACGGACGGCTCGCACATCGATGCAGGCTACGTGGGCACCGTGGTGACACCCGATGGCTCAGAGGTGCTTGGCGAGGACGAGGACGGATACCTGATCGTGGACGAATGGGTGCGCACAACGGGCAACCTCAACGTGCGTTCCACCCCCGAAGCGCTGGCAGATTGGAGCAACGTGATCAAAACGTTGAGCGCGGGCGTGCAGATTGCGCGCGTGGGCATTGATCCCGTGGGTGGCTGGAGCAAGGTGGTCGTGGACGGCAAGGTGTACTATGCCTCCTCCAAATATCTGGCTTTGCAGGAGATTCTGCAGGGTGTGGATGCCAACGTGGCGGACAGCTATACGCTGACGGTTGGGGAACAGACCTGGTTTTATTCGGATCAGCTGACGGGAAGTATCGAGCCCTGTATGCAGGTTTCCTATCGCTTTGATGGCAACGGCACCTGTACCATGACCGACCAAGGCTTTGCCATCACACCGAGCGAGGCGGGAAATTACACCTTGACCGTGACGGTTGGCAAGAGCGAGGGTGGCACGTATCACGTGGCATACCAAAAGACCGCGCAGATCCTGGCGGTGGAAAAGCGGAGTCTGACGCTGACGGGCATTGTCATTGGTGACAGCCGTATCGGAGACGGTACGCTTGTGCAAACACTGCAGACAACCTTTAGCAGCTCCTTGTCGCTGCTTGGCACAAGACAAAGCAGCGCGGGCACGCCTCACGAGGGGCGCGGCGCATGGAGCACGACCCATTATCTGACAAGCGAGACCGCGTTTGATGCACCCAATGCGTTTTACAACGCGCAAAATCCGCAAATCAATCCCTATACGGGCGGCACGCATTATTTTGATTTTGGCTATTATCTGGCGCAAAACGGCTATGCCTCGCCCGATTTCGTGGTCATTTGCCTGGGGGCGAACGACGTCTTTTCACAGGAATCGGTACAAAACGTGGACGTGATGATCGAGTCGATTCGTAAGGCGACCAATGGAAAAACTGCCGTGCTGGTCATGACCGAGTATCTCTCCCCTGCGAGCGGCTATGAGATGAGCACAAAGGGAACCAACGTCGCGCAAAAGCGCGCGCAGCAGTTTGCGTATTTCTCGATGCAGGAGCAGATTCTGGGCGGCAGGGAAGACGAGGGCGTATATCTGGTCAGCAGCTATGCAGCCATCAACGATACCACGCATTGGCAGCGCAACGCCGAGGGTAAGATCATCGATTCGGTGCACCTTGGCAGACAAGGCTACGTTGCTGAAGCCCGCACGATCGAAGCGTATTTGTATCGGATATTTGGCAAATAAGGTCGAACGATTTGCATAAAAAAGCCGAGGGATTTGCCCAAATGGGATTGACAAATTCCTCGGCTTGGTATATAATAGGCAAGTACGCAGGCATAGTCTAGTGGTAAAACCTCAGCTTCCCAAGCTGATGCTGCGGGTTCGATTCCCGTTGCCTGCTCCAAAGGAATAGGGGTAGATGCAGCACGCTGCATCTACC
>JAZRQR010000106.1:0-50554 GCA_045650025.1 Eubacteriales bacterium | reverse complement strand
AAGAACAGGCACCTCGAATGAGGTGCCTGTTCTTTTTCTGGTGACCCGTACGGGAATCGAACCCATGTTACCGCCGTGAAAGGGCGGTGTCTTAACCGCTTGACCAACGGGCCTGGTAGCGGGAATTGGACTTGAACCCATGACCTACCGGGTATGAACCGGTTGCTCTAGCCAACTGAGCTATCCCGCCATATTTTGTGCGTCTTTTCACAACGCCCGATTATTATATCACGGCTATTTCGATTTGTCAATAGTTTTTTTGAAATATTTTTTGTTTTTTTGAAATATTTTTTCGTCTGCGTGCGCAAAATCCCCCGCGCAAGCCTTGACACTGGAAAATATTTGTACTATAATGATTATATATGCGTCTATACACGACTATTGAAATATTTTTTCACGGAGGATTGATTATGTATAGCTCGATTTTGCTTGGCATTGCCGCACTTACGGTGATTCTGTGTGCAGGCCTTGCCGCATTGTTTGGCTTATCCAAAACCAAGGTCCACCTGATCATCACCGCGGCGTGCGCTGCCATCGTGCTTGCATTCTGCTGGCTGATCAAGCTGGTCCTGCCCACCGCCGAGACCACTATGGCGTTGGTTCGCAACAACATCGACTGGATCGGTGCGAAGTTCGGCGCAGATGCCGTGGCGATTACCGAGCAGGCGCTGGAATACGCCGCTCTCTCCCCCACGCTGGTAGAGCTTGTGCTGCAGCTGTCTGTAGCCCTTGTGCTTCCCTTGCTGTGCGTGGTGCTGTTCGCCGTATGCTTCTTTGCAGCATGGATCGTTTCGCTGATCATTTCCGGCATTGCAAGAATCGTGCGCAGAAAGCGCGCGGCTGCAGAGGATGACGAGGATGAGACCGACCGCCCCCGTCAGGGCGCGCTTTCCCGCCTGGCTGCAACCGGTTTGGGTGCTGTGCAGGGTGTGATCATTGCCGCAATTCTCTTTATCCCCATTTCTTGCTACTTAAGCATCGCGCAGCCTACGCTGAGCGAGCTGACTGCGCAGGGTGTGCTCCCCGCAGACGATCCCACCATCGTACAGGTGCAGGAAATCGTTGACGAGCTGGACGCTGCCCCCGTGCTGGGCGTTTACCGCTCGATCGGCGGTCACGCTCTTGCCGACTCGGTTATGAGCATGAAGGTTGCCGGCATGAACGTCAAGGTTTCCGAGGAGCTTTCCTCCATTATTACGCTGGCACAGCAGGTCGTGGAGCTTTCCAAGACCGAATTTGAAAGCTACGGCGAGGAGCAGGCAGAGATCATTCGCTCGATCGGCGACTCCTTTGCAGATTCCCGCGTGCTCTCCCCCATCGTAGGTGACATCATTTACGCCGCAACCGACGCTTGGCTGCAGGGCGAGGAGTTCCTTGGCATGTCCAGACCTTCCCTTGGCGAGGACGGCGCGCTGCTGGATCCCATGATCACCGCGCTGCTCGAGATCCTGCACGACGACGCCAAACAGACCCTGCTTTTGCAGGCAGACGTCAAGACCACCGCTGAGCTGATCTCGATTCTGGCTCGCAACGGCGTATTCGCCAACCTTTCGGACACCAACGCACTGATGAACGCGCTTAGCGGCGATGCCGTTTCCTCCATGGTCACGGTGCTTGGCAACAACCAAAGCATGAAACGCATGATCCCCGAGATCATGAACCTTGGCGTACGCGTGATCGGTCAGGTACTGCAGATCCCCGAAAACGCCGCTGCCGTATACGACACCTGCATGAACACGGTGACCGATGCGCTGAACAGCACCCGCGACCTGCCCGAGCAGGAGCGCGTGGAGGTGCTTGCTGCTGAGCTGAGCACCGCATTTGACCTTGCCGGCTTGGAGATTGACGAGCAGGTGATGGATCTTTATGCCGCTGCTATGCTGCACGACCTGGTGGACGCCAACCCGGGCGAGGTCACCGAGGCAGACGTACAGGCGTTCTTCATGCTGTATGCGCAGGGCGCTGTGCAAACTCCCGCTTCCGCCAGCACCAAGCCCCGCTTTGATATGCTGACCGAGACCAAGACCGCAGATCCGTTTGCGGGCACGGTTTACGAGAGCATGTCCGAGGAGCAGCGTCAGAACACCGCTGCAGTAGCCCTGGCAGGCTTGTGCGTACAGCTCTCGGTACTGGATGAAAACGATGAAGAGATCACCCAAAAAGCAACCGAGCTGATCACCGCAACCTTTACCGATCTGCTTGGCAGCGACTCCGAGACGCTTGTGATCGTTGTCAGCGTACAGATCACCACCCCCGTTCCCGCAACCACCAACGAATGCACCTCCAGCCTGCAGTCCACCGAGGAAATGCAGAAGACCTCCAAGATCGTGACCATGGAGATGCTGCTGATCGACACCAAGGCGGCAGCCGAGGGCATTACCCCCGAGAACGTTGGCAAGGACGCAGCTGCCATTTCCGCGATTTTTGAAACCGCCTCCAGCCTGAGCTCGACTCTGGACGGTGGCGAGGTTGACATTGCCCAGGTGGCAACCGAGGTGGGTACCATTCTGGACGCACTCGCAGAGACCGATACCTTTGGCAAGGACAAGACCGCAGGCCTGTTTACCTCGGTGCTGCAATCCGAGACCGTGCGCGAGGCAGCTAACCTGGATATGAAGACTGCAACCCAGCTTGCAGAAAAGGCAACTGAGGGTGACGTGAACTACACCGAGACCATGTCCACCGTGGCAGGCGCTGTGAACATTATGGACAGCCTCTCCGCAGACGGCACCATCTCCGAGGATGAGCTGGTGGATCTGATCCGCAACCTCAACGCACAAACCGCAGGCATGATCGAGGTTTACGTAACCCCCGCTCGCCTGGTAGAAAACAACATTCCCGAAAAGTTCTCGGAAATCACCTCCGAGCTGATCAAGTCGCTGTTCGGTTACATTGCAGACTCGGATAAGGCAAACTCCGAGGCTGAGGCAAAGGCACTCAACCAGATCCTGAACATTGCGCTTGCCGCAAAGGAATCGGATGATTCCAAGCTGTTCAGCTCCGCACCCGGCGCCGAGGACGGTAAGCTGCCCACCGCAACCGAATCGGTCAACACCCTGCTGGATTCCATGGCAGTACGCCACGCTCTGGTGGACGTTCTGACCGACGGCAACCAGGTAACCGTATTTGACCCCTATGAGCTCAGCGGCAAGATCAAGGAAGGCTCGCAGGATTACGCAGAGGCAACGGATGCGATCTACGCATACCGCGCTGCACATCCTGAGGTAGACGACCTGGTATTTGAAGCTCTGGCAGCTCTGCTGGGCGTTCAGGTTGATCTTTCCAAGTAATTCCCCAATAAATTAAAAACAAGCACTGCGGAAATGCTCCGCAGTGCTTGTTTCAGTTTTGGATCAGCTCAATTCCCTGCACCAAGGTCGCGTAGTCGATCATGCCGACCTCCTTGGCGACCACGTCACCGTTTGCATCAATAAACACGGTGGTGGGATAGCCGCTGATCTTATACGCCATTTGCGCGGTACTTGCCACATCGTAATACACATCGAATGAAAAGCCCTCCGCCGCAACGTATGCGTCGGCTTTTTCTTTTGTTTCATACACGCCGTCGGTGGCGTTGATCATCAAAAATACCACGTCGGGATATTCGCGGTACGCCTTATCAAAGTCCGGCATTTCCAGCTTGCAGTAGCCGCACCAGGTTGCCCAGAAGTTGATCACGATAGGTCTTCCCGCAAAGCTTGACAGCGCAACTGCCTTGCCGCTCTCGTCCTGCACCACGAAATCCGGTGCGTTCCCCCACGTGCCTTGCTCGCTCTGCGCACTCTGCGCGCCTTGCGAACTCTGCTGCTCCGCGCTGCCGTTACCCGTGCAGGAAACCAGCACCAGCAGCACAAGCAAAAGTGCGCTCCATTGCATTCTTTTCATATTTCTTTCCTCTTATTTCTTGCCGCCAAGTACCCACGCCGCAGCCAGCGCTATCAAAATCGTGCCCGCAACACCCGCACCGCCAAGCATTGCCTTACAGCCGCCCGGCTTGACCTCGGCTTGGGGCTCGGTGGTAAGCGCATCGGTCACGGTTTCGGTCTCGGGTGCTTGGGTGGTCACCTGCTCGGTAGTTACCTCGCCCTTTCCCTGCAGGGTCATATTGATAAAATCTCTGACCAAGAAATCCGTGCCGTTGAACTTATAGGCAGCAAGGATCTTCTCGTTTGTATCCGCGTCGATCGCGCAGGGCAGCACGCCCAGCACAGCACCGTTTTCGGGCACGAATGCCGTGGTGTCGATGTGCAGGTCGGTCTTACCGCCGATGGTGCAAGCAGTCTCCATCAGCACAAGCTCCCACGGGATGCAGACCTCGATAGTATATCCATCGCTGCCCTTTTTGTGCCCTTTTGCCGCACCCGTGATCTCGTCCGAGACCAGTCCGTCCAGATAGTTGTGTCGCCAGCCGACCACCTTGCCGTTTTTGGTTGCGCCAAACGAGAAGAAGATACCCTCGTTTTTATCGTTTGCGGGAATGGCGTGCGCGGGATTTACGGCGATCTCCAGGCAGTCAATACCCACCCAATAGCCATCCTCGCCTCGATAGCTGGGCGTGGTATCGTTGATGGTGGCAGCATAATACAGCCCCGTCTCGTCCCATGCAAAACGCACGGTGACAGAGGAGCTCCCCACCTCGCCGACCCATGCAGACGCGGTCTTTGCGTTCATCACGTAAGTGCTCTCGGTGCTGTATTCTCCCTCGGACGCCTCACCGTCCACAGTGGGGGTACCGTACTGCGCCACCATTTCAAAATCCGCCTTGGCTGAAGCCGCAGGCATGCACAGCGCTGTAAGTACAACCGCACAGACAGCAATCAAAATCAGCTTTTTCATAGCCGTTCTCCGTTCTTTTTTCTTCATGATTCATTGTAACACAAACGCACAAATTTGTAAAGCAAAAAATTACCTTACCTCTTGCTTTTCTTGCCATTTTGCGGTACAATATAGGAAATACAGCAAAATTAACGGATGGTGTAAGATAGATATGTTTATTGTGTTTGAAGGCATTGACGGCGCGGGCAAGACCACGCAAATCAACCTGCTGGCGGATGCGCTGCGCGCCAAGGGATACGACCCCTACGTGACAGCAGAGCCCACCGGTATGCCGACCGGCAGAGAGATCCGCCGCGTGCTCTCCGGTGCTGTGCAAAAGACGCCCACGCAGGTGGCTGCCATGTTTGTGCAGGACAGAATTGACCACAACGTGGACCCGACCGAGGGCATTGAAGCCATGCTGGCGGCGGGCAAGGCGGTGATTTGCGACCGTTACTACTATTCCTCCCTGGCTTATCAGGGCTCGCTGACCGATTTTGATTGGGTCATGGCTGCCAATTGCACCTGCCCCGAGATCCGCCACCCCGACCTTTGCATTTTCCTGGATCTTTCCCCCGAGGAGAGCATGAAGCGCATCACCAAGGGGCGCACCTCGACCGAGATTTACGAAAAGGCAGAGACCTTGGAAAAATTCCGCGCACGCTACCTGGACGTGTTCCAAAGGCTTTCCGCGCAGGGCGAGAAGATTGCCATCATTGATGCTTCGGGCACGATCGAGCAGGCAGCAGACGCCATCTGGAACGCTGTTACCGCACACATCGACATATAAAAAACGGGCATGCTGCCACGGCAGCATGCCCTACTATTATACTTTTTCGTGGGGCTTAGTCGACCACAAAGTCGCTAAGCATTTTCTTGAGCAGTGCAACGTCCTCGTCCTTGTGCACGTGTACGTTTACGGGCTGACGCAAATCCAGGCTGAAAATGCCAAGCAGCGATCTGCCGTCTACTACGTATCTTCCGGAGCCAAGGTCTACAGCACCGTCATAACCAACCAGCGTGTTAACCAGCTTGTAAACGTCGTTGATCTCTCTTAAATGGATGGAAAATGATTGCATACTGTGTTCCTCCTTATGCAAAAATGATGATGTACACACCTTTTGTGTACACCATCATTATACGCTTTTTTCCAAAATAGTCAAGAGCCAAACCCGACGAAGTTACCAATCATGCCATGCAAGAATTGTACAAGTTGCACAATTTTGGGCGCAAATCCTTGTACAACGCGCCTGATAAACTTTAGTCAAAGAAATAATCCTCCACCTCTGCACACAGCCAATGGTAAATTGGCAGGTGATATTCCTGCACGCGATAGGTCTCTTTTGCAGGCGCGTGCAACGCCACGTCCGCAAGCTCGTCCAGCGCGCACTCCCCTTCTCCGACCATGGCAATCACGCGCACGCCAAGTGCCCTTGCCGCCCTTGCAGCCTGTACGCAGTTTTGGGAGTTGCCCGAAGTGGAAATACACCACAGCACGTCTCCTTGCTTGCCAAGTGCCAGCGTCAGCTGGGCGTACACGGTCACCGCATCCACGTCGTTGCAGAATGCCGAAATGATCGCGCCCTGCGAAGGTAACGAAATAGCGGGCAATCCCATCTGCAAGCGGCTTGCAAGCTCCTCACCCATGCGCTCACGCAGCTCGCCCGTCAGTACTCTTTTACAGGCAAAGCCCTTGAGCAGCTCGCCTGCTATATGGTCGCAATCGGCAGCCGAGCCGCCGTTACCGCACAAAAGCACCTTGCCGCCATGCGCAAACGTATCGATCAGCAGTTTTCTTGCCTGCTCCAATGCCTCTCTCTGCTCTGCCAACGCGGGATAATGCTCAAATAATGCAATCCTCATAAGCTCTCCTTACTTTGCCGTCATGGCAACGCACAAAGCCGCCATATCGCCCACAGACTCGGTCAGCGCAGCGGGTACGATCTTGCACGCTGCAAAAGAAGCGGGCAACGCTTCCGCAGCCAGTACCTTCTCCATAGACTTGCGCAGCAAGTATCCGCTGCGCGCATAAATGCTGCCTATGACGATGCGCTCGGGGTTGATGATATCGATCAGCACGGCAAGTCCGTGCCCAAGCATCTCGCCGCACTTTTCCCAAACCGCCAGCGCAACCTCGTCGCCTTCGTCTGCAGCCTCCGCCAATATCTTAGCAGTGATTTTGCCAAGCTCGTCCTCACTCTTGCAAAAACTGCAGGGAATGCCGCGCGCAAGCGCCTCCTTGGCATACATAGCACCCAGCTGCGCAAGGCCGCCGCCCGAGCAAAAGCCCTCAAACGAGCCCTTTTTATAGTATCCGACAGGTCCGTCGGGGGCAAGGCGCACGTGTCCCACCTCGCCTGCATTATCGTTTGCACCAACGTACAGCTTGCCGCCCAGAACCAAGCCTGCGCCCATACCCGTGCCAAAGGTCAAAAACACCATGCTCTCGCAGCCCTTACCCGCACCAAAGCGGTATTCGGCCAAGGCGCACGCGTTTGCATCGTTGCAAAGCGCACACGGCAAGCCAAATCGCTCGCGCAGCATTTGCAAGATGGGCACGTTATCCCAATCCGGCAGATTAGGGGGTGACTGGATCAGCCCCGCACGGGAATCAAGCGGTCCGCCACAGCTGACACCGATCGCCTTGACCGTATTTCCCTGCGCTTTTGCTCGCGAGATCAGCTGCTCTGCCGCTTCAAAAATACACGCCAGCGTGCCGTCCCGATCCACAGTTTCAAAGCGCACCTTTTCGAGCACCTCGCCCTGCGTGTCTCCCAGCACCAAGGCACACTTGGTGCCACCAATATCAATGCCAAGATATACTTCCATATCAAGCCTCTAATTCCTCTAATTCCTCGTAGTCCATAAGCAGCTGCTCCTCGATCTCACTCTTGCGTGTATCCAAGGCAGCTACGCGCTCGTAATCGGTGGCTGCGTCGCCGTACAACGCCTCCTCGATCTCGGCAAGCTCGGTCTCCAGCGCCTCACACTCGGCATGCAGCTTTTCAATGCGGCGCAATCTCTTGCGCTCGTTTGCCACGTCCTGCTTATTTTTGAGGTACTGCTGCTTGGCGCTGCTTGCCTCCGCCTTTTGCTCGCCTGATTCAACAGGCATCATTTCGGCGCGACGCGCCTGCACGTACCGCTCGTATTCGGTATATCCCTCTCCGGGGTGATCCACGTTGAAATCCAGCACGTCACTCGTAAAGGGCGCACCGGGCGACAGACACAGCACGCGCGTTGCCAGCTTTTCGACCAGATAACGGTCATGAGAGACCACCAATATCGTGCCCTCAAAGCCCTGCAGCGCGTTTTCCAGCGCCTCGCGCGAGTCAATATCCAGGTGGTTGGTCGGCTCGTCCAGAATCAGCAGATTCATTTCGGACAAAATCAGCTTTGCCAGCGTCAACCTTGCCCTCTCGCCGCCCGACAGCACCGCCACGGGCTTGAACACGTCATCCCCCACAAAGCGGAACAACGCCAGCGCGTTGCGGATCTCCGTCTCGGTCTTTTGCGGATAGGCATCCCAAAGCTCGTCGATCACCGCGTTCTCGGGATCAAGATTCTGGTTTTCCTGATCGTAATAACCAACCTTGACGTTATATCCCGCCTCGATCTTGCCCGCCGTGGGCGCAAGCTTATCCAGGATCAGCTTGATCAGCGTGGATTTGCCGCAGCCGTTGGGTCCGATGACCAGCATGCGGTCATTCTTCTTGAGCGCAAACGCCACGTCCGAAAACAGCTCCTTTGCGCCAAACGACATGCCCAGCCCCTTGACGGTCAGCACGTCGTTACCGCTAGGCAGCGATGCGGTGAAGCGCATTTTGATGGGCTTGGGCGCGCTTTCAGGCTTTGCCACGCGCTCAATTTTGGCAAGCAGTTTTTCACGCGCACGAATCGTCACGTAGTTGTGTGCCTGATTCCAGCGGCGTTGCTGCTCTAAGAATGCCTCCTGGCGCGCAAATTCGCGCTGCTGCAGGTCGTATCTCTTTTGCTGCAGGGCGCGATCCTGCTCGCGCTGCTGCATGGTTTGCGAATAATTGCCCTTGTAAAGCGTTGCATGGCAATGCTCCACCACCAGCGTCTTGGTGGTCACGCGGTCCAGAAAGTAACGGTCGTGCGAGATGACCATCACGCACTTTTTATACGAGACCAAAAAGCTCTCCAGCCAAGAAAGCGTCTCCATGTCGAGATGGTTGGTAGGCTCGTCCAAGAGCAGAATATCCGGCTCGGTTGCCAGCACTGCAGCCAAAGCAAGGCGCGTGCGCTGACCGCCGCTGAAGGTATCGATCTCTCGCTCGCTATCCGCGCGGTCAAAGCCCAGCTTTTGCAAAATGGACATGCATCTGCCGCGGAATTCCAAGCCACCGTCACGCATAAAGCGTTCGTGCAGGCGCGTGTACTCTCCGGTCAAAATGTCATAATCGGCGCGCAAGGTATCCTGCAACGCGCTCTCCAGCTCGGCAAGTCGCTTTTCGGCGGCCAACAGGTGCGGAAACGCGTGATACATCAGGGAAAGCGCCGTGCCATCCCCCTCGCGCGCAAACGCGCCGTCCTGGGTCAAAATGCCCACGGACTTGTCCTTGGAAATATACACCTTGCCCTCGGTGGGCTCATACGTGCCCGTGATCATGCGGAACAGCGAGGATTTGCCCGAGCCGTTGACGCCGATCACACCCAGCTTATCCGCCTCATCCAAAGAAAAGGAGATATGCTCCAATATGACGTCGGTACCAAAGGACAGACCGAGATCGTCCACACTCAGTATCGTCATACTTCATACCTCCTTTTTTACATCAGAACAGCTTAATATTATGCTGTGAAATAAAGTCCTTTAAGAACACCCCGTAAAATACGACCAGCGCCACCGATGCCAGCGTAACGATGGCGATCAGCAACCAATGCTTGACCTTAAATTCAGGCGTTGTCTGATCCTTGGGCACTACGCCCACCTTGCGCAAAAGCGGGAACAGCGCGGAAACAAACAGCACGATCAGCGCCGCCTCCAAGGGGAACAGTACCAAATTTTTGCCCACGCGCACCGCCGTGATAAACGCATACGTTGAGCCCGAGTCACCAAGCATTGCATAATACAGCTTGGTAATGGCGGGGTTCACGATCAGATTGCACACCACGTTGACTGCCAGCTTGGAAAGCAGTACGCGGCTGACTGTGATTTTTCTGCGCCACAAAAACAGACCAAAAATTCCCGAAGACAGCATCTCCACGATGATGTACGGAAAAAAATACGGCTCGGGCGAGGGGAACAGAATGCAGCCCAGCGTATCGCTGACCGCGCCCGACAAAAAGGCGATGACAGGTCCGCAGACCATCGCCCCCAGCGCATTGACGTAGCAATCCAGCGTCAGATGCAGACCCGGCATGATATAGATCTTTGCCGATTTGACCACCACGCGCAAGGCGATGATGAGCGCGGCAAACACGATGATCTTCAGATCCTTCATCTGTGCCGCAGCATCTGTCCAGTACTGTCTGCCATATCCCGCGCCCGCAGGCAACAGGGTTGGGGTTGTGCGTTTCGTTTTCATAAAAAAGTCCTCCTTTCCTCACCCATATCGCAAGAAAAAGAGGCGCAATGCACCGTATTCATGCCATACAAAGCGGGATGCAAAGGGTGAACCGCGACAGGAGCTTGCCCCTGCCTTCGTCCTGCGGACAACTCCCCGTCCCGCAAGCACTTGACGCTCACCGATTTACTCTTAATATAGGAACATTATACCACCGAAAAGCAATTTCGTCAAGGGAAAAACGGGGAGTTGGGGGCAAAAAAGTTTGATCAAAACCACTCACAGCTCTTGCGTATCGGGGCGTTTTATGTTATACTTACTATGGAATATTTTTTACACTTACATAAAGGGGCTCACATGGTTTTTTCAAGCTTATTTTTCCTGTTCGCGTTTTTGGTCATCAGCTACGCGCTGTACGCCGCATTCAAAGGAATCCGCGCGCGCAATATCGTTCTTCTGGTCTCCTCCCTGATCTTTTATGCCTGGGGTGGGCCTGCCTTCGTGCTGCTCTTATGCTTAGAGGTACTGGTATGCTACTTCAGCGCGCTCATCATTGAAAGCCTTGGCTCCAAAACCAAGCAAGCCCTGGTTGCCACCTGGACGTGCGTGGGCTTTTGCCTGGCACTTTTGGTGTTGTTTAAGTACACCGGCTTTTTCCTTGGCAACGTGCAAGCCGTCATCGGCATTCCCAAGATCATCCCCGCCATTACCCTGCCCATCGGCATTTCGTTCTATACCTTCCAGCTGATCTCCTACGTCATTGACGTGTACCGCGGTGAGGTAGAGGCACAGAAAAAATACGGCAATCTGCTCCTGTACGCCTCGCTCTTCCACCAGTGCATTGCAGGCCCCATCGTGCGCTATGCCGACGTGGCACGCGAGATTGAGGAGCGCACGGTTTCGCTGGACGAGACTGCACGCGGTGTTTCCCGCTTTGCCGTGGGTCTTGCCAAAAAGGCACTCTTGGCAAACGGCTGTGCGATGATTGCCGATTCCCTGCTCCCCTCGGCAGCCACCACCGACCTCTCGGCACTCTCCGCTACCTCGCTGCTTCTGGGCGGTCTTTGCTATATGCTGCAGATCTACCTTGACTTCTCCGCCTACTCCGACATGGCGATCGGTATGGGCTTGATGGTGGGCTTCCACTATAAGGAAAACTTCAACTACCCCTACGCAGCCTCCTCGGTGACCGATTTCTGGCGCCGCTGGCACATCTCGCTCTCCTCGTTCTTCCGCGATTACGTGTACATTCCCCTGGGCGGCAACCGCGTCCGCGTTCCCCGTCACATTCTCAATATGCTGATCGTTTGGGGCTTGACCGGCTTCTGGCACGGCGCTTCCTGGAACTTTGTGCTTTGGGGTCTTTACTACTTCCTGCTCCTGATCTTTGAAAAATACGTGCTGCGCGTGGGCAAGCAAACGCCTACCGCCTCGAAAATTGCCGCACGCATTTACGTGCTGCCCGCCGTTTACGTGGGCTGGATGCTGTTCCGCTTTGATCACCTTTCCCTGCTCCTTGACACCGTCAAGGGTCTGCTTTGCAGAAACGGCAACGTATTCTTTGACCTGACGGCGCAGACCACGCTGAGCGGCAACTGCTTCTTCCTTGCTATTTCGATTCTCGCCTGCTTCCCCATCGTGCCCGCACTTGCAAAGCTGCGCGATTCCAAGATCCTGCCCGTTTACTACGTGGCAAACGCCGTAGCAGCCATCGCACCCGCCATTTTGGTGGTGCTCAGTGCCCTTGCGCTGATTGGCGACAGCTACAACCCCTTCCTCTACTTCCGCTTCTGATACACGAAAGGACAGCATATGCAAAATAAACACATATTCCATAAAATCATGATCGCGTCCTTCTGCGGCGTGATGGTGCTGGGCTTTTTGTTGGGTCTTGCCTTTTTCCTGCGCCCCGCGTACTCCGAATCCGAAAAGCGCGAGCTGACCCCCTTTCCCACCTTTACCGTCACCGACTTTGCCTCCGGTAAATACACCGAGCAGGTCAGCACCTGGTTTGCCGACACCTTCCCCTTCCGCGAGAGGCTGATTGCCGCAAACGATGCCATTATGTCGCTCAAGGGATTTGCCACCGAGCAATTCCAGAGCGGCGCTTCCAACCTGGGCGGCGAGCAGGAAAACCAGGGTGACGAGAACGTCAAGGTGGAGACCATTGCGGGCTACTACATCACGGGCGACACCGCGTACGAAATGTACTACCAGAACAAAGCCAACTCGCAGCGCTACAGCGCGCTGATCAATTCCGCAGCACAGAAGCTGAGCGGCAAGGCAAAGGTTTACACCGTGATCATACCGCTGGCTTACGCGTATAACGAAAAGGTGCTGCAAAAGACCGACGCCTCCGACCCCAAGGTAGCCATTGACAGCATGTACTCTGCCATTACGCACCAGAACGCCGTAAAGGTGGACGCCTACGGCGCACTTGCGGCGCACAAGAACGAATACCTCTACTTCCGTACCGACCACCACTGGACGGCACGCGGCGCATATTACGCCTACACCGCCTACGCCCAGAGCGCAGGCTTGAGTGCACATCCGCTCTCCTACTACGAAATGCTGGAGTTTGAAGGCTTCCTTGGCACGCTGTACTCGCACACCAAGGTCTCTGCCCTGCAAAAGAACCCCGACACCGTAGAAGCATTCGTGCCCAACGGCAGCAACAACCTCTACGTGCACACCGCAGACGGGCAGCGCCAGAAATTCACGGGCGGCGTGGTCAGAAGAGATACCGACAAGTTCTACCCCGCTGCGGCATCCAAGTACAACTGCTTCTTAACCAGCGATAACCCCCTGGGCACGCAGCAAAGCTACTATTGCAGCATTGAAAACCCCAACATCACCGACGGCTCTGCCGTGGTGCTGGTCAAGGAATCCTTCGGCAACTGCTTTGCCCCCTTCCTTGTCGACCATTACCAGTACGTTTACATCATCGACTACCGCTACTTTGACGGCGACCTTACCGCATTCGTCACCGAAAAGGGCGCGGAATCGGTCATTTTCCTCAATAACATCACCGCCACCTCCGCCGCTCCCCGTATCCAGGAGATGGAGGGATTGGTGAATTAAAAAATAAGGGTTGTGTCATCGGGCTGCGGAATAAGCGAAAAAAACAGCAGGAATTTGTTCAATTTCGAACAGTTTCCTGCTGTTTTCAACTTATGGTGTTAAGTTTACAATGAGGACACGCTTAAAAAGCCGTCCCCTCGGGGGAAGGAGGCGCCTCGCAGCGAAGCGTAGCGAGGAGGAAGGGGAACGCGCGTAAAAGTTGGATAAGCAAACATTTCATCGGATTTCGCAGATAACAAAAAATAATACTGTCCCAACTTCATCACGATACCCCTTCCTCCCACTGCGCACGCTTGTGGGAACCCTCCTTCCCCCGAGGGGACGGCTTTGCGGCGCACGCCCGAGGGGGGACGGCTTTTCGGTGCGCATCCTAATCGCTTTCATTTCCTCATAACAAAAAGCAGAAATCGATCAAGACTTCTGCTTTTACGTTATTTTCCCGCTAATTTATCATCCCCATTGCACACAGCCCTTGTTTTCATAGCAAAATATTTAGTTGTTGCAGTTAAGGAGGGGCAATTTGCTTGCAAATAACTCCTCCTTGCCTACTTATTGATATAATCATTTCTTATAAAGCAA
This sequence comes from Eubacteriales bacterium, assembly GCA_045650025.1. Lineage (GTDB taxonomy): Bacteria > Bacillota > Clostridia > Oscillospirales > CAG-272 > SVQP01. The sequence goes on along the minus strand of JAZRQR010000106.1, from coordinate 36,551 downwards.
AGAACTGCATCGAAACGATACAGTTCTTTTGATTATTTATCACACGGAGTATACTCCGTTCATTACATAAATCATTGATCCAAAAAAGTCAAAAGATCGTCCGCTGCTATCAAGCCGTAATATGTCGTTCCTCCCCACGTTTCGTGCACACTATAACGATCCATGATCAGGCTACGCATGATCTCATCATAATACACGCCCAATTCCTCTGCAAGGCTATCATTCTCCTTGCATGCTCCATTGGCATATTCGGTGCGGAGAAAAAACGGAATATAGCTTTGACCTTCGATCTCAACACACTCCAGTGTAATCCAATCGTGATTATACAAATCTACTGAGTGATATACGGTTTGATAATTGGAGCTATTCAAATAGATAAAGCTTTGATCAAACACCGGCGGGGCAGCCACATTCAAGCCTTCGACAAATTCAGGAGTAAACTTCTGATAATGCTCCACCGTTTCAGATGGGCCGAGAGCCCGGATATCTCTGCAGAACACCGCTTTGTTGATTTGAAATGCACACACAAAAGCAAGTCCATCATAACTTTCTAAAATCTCTGCTGCACTTGCAAATTTCACCCATATATATTCATTTACACAGGCATAGCCACACAAGTGCTCATTATATTCGTGTGCAGGATTAAAATATGCACATGCATAATAATAGTTATCAGGATCAAATTTGACAAGCATAGGCTGCTTATCATATTTCTTAATTTCATCAAGCTTGATGGAAAATGAAGTACCGGGCATATCACGCTCGATATATTGACTTTGAAGATATGCTGTCAACTCACATATCAGATGGTTACTAAGACCGGAAGCATCAAAAGAATCAGGTATGGGGGATTTTTTGTTCGGTATAACAGCGCTTGTGGCATGACTATTATCCAACGAAGCTTTGTCGTCATCTTCACCACTCACATATGCATCGGCACAAGCTGACAAAGACATGCACAATATAAAAAGCGCCAATAAAATACACAAAGCGTCTCTATCTCTCATATTAGACAACTCCACTGTATCTCTTGTTTGTGCTTATCTCAACTGCACAAATCCCAGCTTCTTTTCGACCTTAGAGACCGTGCGGCGGGCGATGTAGGATGCCTCCTCCGCGCCCTTTTTCATTTGTGCTTCAAGCGCGCCCTTGTCTGCCATAAGCTGCGCAAATCTCTGCTGCACGGGTGCAAGCGCGTCCGCGCAGACCTCACCAACTGCCAGCTTGAAGTCGCCATAGCCCTTGCCGGCAAACTCTGCCTCGATCTGTTCCATAGTCTTGCCGGTAAAGCAGGAGTAGATGGACATCAGGTTGTTAATGCCGTCCTTACCGGGTGCGCATCTGACCTCGGTATCCGAGTCGGTGACTGCTCTCTTGAACTTGCGGATGATGGTATCCTTATCGTCGAGAATGTACACCACCGCGTTGGGATTTTCATCCGATTTGCTCATCTTCTTGGTGGGCTCGGCAAGCGACATGATCTTCATGCCGGACTTGGAGATCACGGGCTCGGGAATGGTGAAGGTATCGGGATAGAGTGAGTTGAAGCGGGTGGCAATATCGCGGCACAGCTCCACGTGCTGCTTCTGGTCAATGCCTACGGGCACCACGTCGGTCTGATACAGCAGAATGTCGGCTGCCATAAGCACGGGATAAGTAAACAGACCCGCGTTGATGTTATCCGCATGCTTGGAGCTCTTGTCCTTGAACTGGGTCATGCGCGAAAGCTCACCGTACATGGTAAAGCAGTTGAGAAGCCATGCCAGCTCGGTGTGCTCGTGCACGTGCGACTGCACGTACAGCGTGTTCTTTTCGGGGTCAAGACCGCAAGCCATGTAAAGCGCGAGCGTTTCGTAGGTGCGGCGGCGCAGATCTGCGGGCACCTGACGCACGGTGATGGCGTGCTGGTCTACCACGCAGTACAGGCACTTATATTCATCGGAATAGTTGGAAAAATTACGCAGCGCGCCCAGATAGTTGCCAATGGTCAAATTACCGCTGGGCTGTACGCCGGAGAAGGAAACCTTTTGATTCTGAAACATGATATATATCCTTTCTTACTTAAGAAACTCTTTTGTCACCGCGCCAAGGCGTGCGCAGCCCTCGACGATCTGTGCGTCCGAGGGGGTGGAGAAATTGATGCGGAAGCTCTGCGAGGGGGCATCCTGATCGCAGTTGAAGGTAGCACCGGGCACTACCAGCAGCTTCTTTGCCTTACAAGCGCGCACGAACTCCATGCCGTCCACGCCATCTGGCAGCGTGCACCAGATGAAAAGTCCGCCCTCGGGCTTGGTGTAGGAAATGCCGTCGGGCAGCTCCTTGGCAAGGCACTCCAGCATCAGCGTGCACTTGCGGCGGTAGATCTCCTTGATCTTTGCAATGTGTGCGTACAGGTCGCATTCGGTAATGTACTTGTGGCACAGCATCTGGAAAAACAGATTGGTGTGCACGTCCTCGGTCTGCTTGACGATGACCATCTTGGACGCGATCTGCTCGGGGGCGACTACAAAGCCAACGCGCATGCCCGCAGAGAGCACCTTGGAAAGTGTGGAGCAATATACCACGATGCCGTCCTCGTCCATGCTCTTGATGGTGGGCAGCTCTTCTCCTGCAAAGCGGGTCTCGCCGTAGGGGTTATCCTCTAAGATGATCAAGCCATACTTCTTTGCCAGCGCATATACCGCGCGGCGCGTCTCGACCGACCAGGAAATGCCCATGGGATTCTGGAAGGTGGGAATGACGTAAAGCAGGTGCGCATCGGGATTTGCCAGAATGGTCTGCTCCAACGCATCCACGTCAATGCCCGCGTCGTTCATGGGAACGCCCAGCGTGCGCATGCCGGCAGCGCGGAAGGCATTGAGTGCGCCGATAAACGAGGGGTCCTCGCAAATGACCGCTTCGCCGGGATTGCACAGCACGCGGCAGCAAAGCTCAATGCCCTGCGTGCCACCGCTGACGATCAGCGTGGTATCGTTGAAGTCACAGCCCTCCTCGGTCGTTTTACCGATCTGCCATCGTTCCTTTTGCCACTTGGCGATTGCCTGACGCAAGGGAGGATAGCCATCGGTTGCGCCATACTGCAAGGCGGTGGTGGAGCTGTTTGCAAAAATATCTGCCGACAGCTTTGCAAGCTCTTCTACGGGAAACGATTCGGGCGAGGGGTTGCCTGCCGCGAACGAAATGGTCTCACTGTCTGCGGGTGCCTTGAGAATCTCACGGATTGCGCTTGGCTTCATACCCGCAATAGAATCGGAAAAACGGTACTGCATGGGAAATGCCTTTCTTACTTTGAAAAATATATTATCCTTTATTATAACACGCGATTTTTAAAATTGCAAGAGGTAAAAGGGATTTTGGTGCACGCACAGGGCGTAAAACTCGCTTTTCGTTGCCTTTTTGTGCGCAAGGGGGACGCAAAAACGCGCCCTGCGTGCTATAATAAGGCACACCAAACAAAGGAGGAGATACATTGACCGTAAGAGAGATTATTTCAAAAACCAGCCACACGCTTTCCGATCAGATCGATCCGGACGTGCTGCTTTCCTGGTTTAACGACATAGAGCTGATGGTGCAGATGCAGCTGCTGGGGCGTTCGCGCGCGGACGCCGTTCAATACAAGCGCGAGACCCGGGACGCGCAGCCCATCATCCGCGGACGTTACGCGCGCGTTTACAGCTACTGGCTGCTTGCACGCGGATACGCGCGGCTGAAAAACGCCTCGGGCTACGAGCACTACCGCAAGCTATATATTTCGGAATACGAGGCGTTACGCAAATGGTTTTTGTGCACGCACGAATCGCCCACCCCTGCCAACGGGCTGCGCGACGTATTTCTGAGCGCCTACGCCATTGCGCTCAAGGACGGCAAGGGCGGCACCGGCATGCAATACGATATGGACTACGATGCCGAAAGCCACACCCTGCGCCTGCTTTGCAACGGCGTGGTGCAGCGCAGCTTTGTGCTATTGCCCGGGAAAGCCGGATAAGTGGGGATAAGAAATACAGGGACTGACCGCTCAGTCCCTGTATTTTATTACGTATGGCGCGGGAAACGCAGCTTGCCCATCATGGCATCAGCGCAAAGTCTTGCCATGCTCTCGCAGGATTCCTGTCTGCCGCTGCGCGTCCACTCGATAAACACGTGGAAAAACGCGCCGGCATGAAAGCGCAGCAGGTATTTTTCGGTAACGGGATGATCGGCAACTCCCAAAAACGTTTGATCCATGTTGCGCGCGATGCAATCCAAGATCAAGCCGTCCAGCCCCGCTGTCAGCGCGGCGTTGACCAGCGCGTCGTACGGACCCAAGGTTTCAAATAAGGTGAGATAATACTGATAAGGGTCGCGATGCAGATCCAGCTCCACGATCCTGGCGTGAATGCGGTCACCTACGTCACTCATAAATTTACGCAGAATATCCTCCTTGGAGGAGTAATTGCGGTAGTACGTCATGCGCGACACACAGGCGCGCTGCGTGATCTCGGTGATGGTGATGCTGGCGTAATCCTGCTCGCTCATCAGCTCGGTCAAAGCGCCTACAATGCGCTCTCTTGCTAACTTGTTGGGGTCTTTTGTCTTGGGCATATTGATTCTCCGTGGTACAATCATTTGTAATTTGTCACTATGTCGATAAGTGTAGCATACTTTTCGCGCAAAGTCAAGAGAAAAACAGGAAAAAATACATTTTTACGCATCTAACCGTTGACAAATCACCGGATTTCGTATATAATGCTACTGTATTGTTACAAAAGTATGAAGTGAGGGAAATACAATGAGCAAAAACACGCAACCCAAGCGCTTTGACTTCAAAAAGAAGCCGCGCAAGCCCGGTTTTTTGATGGGCGTAGCGAAGCATATCATCAGTCTCCCCGATCTCAGACACAGACCCTATAAGTTAGATAGACGCGGCATGGAGGAGCTGGACGGCAAGCCCTACCTGTGCCTGATCAACCATGCATCCATGGTTGACCTCAACGTCATGCTGCACGCCACCAACGGCGCACCCGTCAACAACGTTATGACTCTGGAGGGTTTCCGTGATTTCACCGAGCCGCTCATGCGTCACCTGGGCGTTCTTGGCAAGCGCAAGTACGTGCAGGATTTTCAGCTGATCAAAAACATGAAATACTGCGTGGACAAGCTGCAGACCGTATTCGTGCTGTTCCCTGAGGCGCGTTACACCCTGGACGGCTGCACCTCGTACCTGACCCCCTCCTTGGGAAGCCTGGTCAAGTTCTTGCGCGTGCCCGTGGTTGTCATCCGCATTCACGGTAACCACGTCTCCTGCCCGCACTGGAACTGGATCAACAAAAAAGGCCCCATTGAGGCAGAGATGTACCCCATTGTGACCGCCGAGGAGACCAGGACGCTTTCCGCGGACGAGATCTACGCCAGAATCGTGGAGAATTTCCAATACGACGACTACGCATGGCAAAGAGACAACAACATTGTGCTGGACCACCCCAGACGCGCATACGGCTTGCACTCGCTGCTTTACAAGTGCGCGCATTGCGGCACCGAGGGCAAGATGCAATCCGAGGGCATTCATTTGTGGTGCGAGGAGTGCTCAAAGAAATGGGAGATGACCGAGCTTGGCCAGCTCAAGGCGCTGCAGGGCGAGACCGAATTTGCACATATTCCGGATTGGTCCAAGTGGGAGCGCGCATGCGTGCGCAAGGAGATCCGCGAGGGCACCTACTTCTTTGAGGACGACGTGATCGTGGAGACGCTGCCCAACTCGCTTAAGTTCTACCACCAGGGCAAGGGCAAGCTCAGACAGACCCCCGAGGGTACCGTGCTTGATTGCGAGAGCGTATACGGTGAGCCCTTGCACGTGGAATGGAAGCCGCTCAATCTGGACAGCATGCACGTGGAGTTCAACTACAGAAAGAGCCGCACCGCCAAGGGCGACTGCGTAGACCTTTCGGTACCCGACGACAGCTACTGGTGCTACACCACCAAGCATGACGTGATCGTCAAGCTGGCGTTTGCGACCGAGGAGATCCACTTCTGGGCAAAAGAGCAAGCTGAAGCTGAAAAGGCTGCGCAAAAAAACGGATAAACATCGGGAAGCCTTTGCAAAAAGGCTTCCTTTTTCATAAAAACGGTGCTTTTTGGGCATTTGCAACCCTCGGTTGACAAATTGCAAGGTCAAAATGCTTGACTGCAACCGCAATACATGATACAATAAAGGCACCGATCACACGGAGGTGCTTTATGATTTTAGCCGACAAGATCATTACTTTACGAAAAAAGAACGGTTGGTCGCAGGAAGAGCTTGCCGAAAAGGTGGGCGTTTCGCGCCAGGCGATCTCCAAATGGGAAAGCGCACAAAGTGTGCCTGACCTTGATAAAATTCTGCGCATGAGCGAGATCTTCGGCGTTACGACCGATTTTCTCTTAAAGGATGAGCTGGAGACCGAGGAATACACGGGATCGACCGAGCAGGATTCCCCTTTGCGCAGCGTGAGCATGGAGGAGGCAAACGATTACCTTGCCCACAAAAAGATCGCAGCACGCAAGGTTGCGCTGGGTGTGCTGCTCTGTATCCTCTCCCCTATCTGCTTGATCCTGCTCAGCGGCTTTTCGGAGCTCGGCATGATACAAGATACGCTTGCCTCAGCGGTGGGCGTGTGCACCCTGCTTGCCTTAGTTGCCGTTGCAGTTGGCATCTTTGTTGCAGCTGCACTTGCCGGCAAAAAATGGGAGTTTATTGACGAACATCAGTCCTTTGAGCTTGCCTACGGCGTAAGCGGTATGGTGCGCGAAAAAATGACTGCCTTCTCCTCCGGGCACACGGTGCTGGTCATCACGGGCGTGGTGCTGTGCATCTTGTGTGCCGCTCCGCTGATCGTGGCAGGGGCGCTGGAGCAGGAGCTGCTTGCCGTGATCATGACCGGCGTGCTGCTGATGCTTTGCGGTGCGGGCGTGTTCTGCTTTGTGCTGGGCGGCATTCAGCACGAGGCTTATGAAAATCTGCTCAAGGGCGACCGCAGACTGGGCGCCAAGAAAGCGCAGAGCAAGAAAAAGACGCTGACTGCCTGGGGGCTGTTTTCCGAAGTCTATTGGCTGGCTGTGACCGCTACCTATTTTGCGTGGAGCTTTATCTCGGGCGATTGGCACATCAGCTGGCTGACCTGGGTGATCGGCTCTGCCGCGTTTACTATGATCAAGCTGATCGTCAAGCTGGTCTATAAGCTCAAGCTGAACAAGGAATTCAACGACGACGAGGAAGAATAAATCCACGTATCGCAATCACTTATAAGAAAAAAGCACCCTGCAGGGTGCTTTTTTCTTTATGAAAACTTTTTCGGGTTGACCGATCCCATGCACACGTAATGCGTAGCACAGGTGGGGCCCTCGGAGAAGGTGAGGTTATACTTGGCATCCGCGTTGACGCGGGTCAGGCGCAACACGATCTTGTTCTCGCCCTTTTGCAGCTTGACGCCCTGCACGTGCACGTTTTCCGCCGTCCAGGTGTCGCAGCTCTTACGCTCGGTGATCATCTCACCGTTGATATACAAGGCAAAGGGTGCGCTGTGACCCACCTGCACGCAAAGCGTCATATCCTCGGGGCAAAGCAGAATGCGCGAGAGGTATGCCGTGCACGGGCCCTTGAAGCCAAACAGATCATCCATAGTAAAGCTATCCTCGTGCTGGATAAACACTTCCTCAACGTACTTGGCTCCCGCATCGGGGGTCGAGAACAGCTCGTCCTCGCCAAGATATGCGGTCTCGGTGTCGGGTGCAAAATTGAGGTGGAAGCGACGCACGATATCGGTGCTGTCACCGTCATGCTGCACGCCTGCAAACAAATGCCAGTAGTTGGGCACTGCCAAAAGCGCCTCGGTGGTGCATTCGGGATCGGTCTTCCAGATGGGGCCGGTCACCTTCCAGGCTGCTGCGCCCGAAAGACCAAAGGTATATCCGTACTTGTTGCCCTCTACCGTATAGCCAACCGTGATCAGATTGCGCTCATAGATCTCGCGCGCGTCTGCGGGAACGCTGAATTCCAGCGGCAGCTCCATGCTCTGCCCTGCCGAAAGACCCACGCCATGGCAGGTCATCGCGCCCATACCGGTCACGCAAAGCGCGGTCTCGATCGTCTGATCGGTGGTGTTGGTCACGCGCAGTACCACGGGAGTGGTTTGTCCAAAGGAAACAGAGGGTCCGTTCGGGTAGGTCACGGCAAAGGTCAGCGGGTCGCGCTTGTCAAAGGTAAAGCTTACCTCGGGTGCGCCCTCGATGGGAGCGGGAGCGAGGAACGCGCCAAGCTCGGCGATCTCAAGTGACAGATCGTACACGCTGTCGGTGTGGTCGGGCGAGCGCACGCCCAAGACGAACTTGACGTCGCCCAGATCGTACTCCTCGATCAGCGACTTTGCGCCGCGGATCACGCCGATCACCGCGCCTGCCGTTGCGCAGGTGCAGTCGGTATCAAAGCCGCAGTTGAGCGCATCCATGGAGGTCTTGATCAGATCCAGCTTGCCGGTCAGCAGCGCCGCCAGCGTAATGCCGATGTTCTGGAACAGATTGGTGCAGTCGGGGTGACCGTACTTATGTAAAATGCGCGAGAGCACCGCCTTGATGTCCTCGTACTGTGCGCACCAGGAAAGGGTGTCGCCAATTAAGGTGCGGATCTTGCAATCCGCGGGGATCACGGCAAGTCCTGCGTCGATCAGCTTGTACAGATCGCTCTCCACAAACGCGGCAGCCTCCAGAGCGGCAAAGAACCGCTCGGCATACACGCTCTCGCCGTCGTGATCCAGCACACCGTCACGCTCGGACATATCCGCCGCCTTTTGGGGCTGTGCGGGATACAGGCATGCCCAGATCTCAGAGCGAATGGGACAACCCATGCCCTGCACGTAAAAATCATTGCAGAAGCGTCCGCTTTCGGGCGGATAAATGCCCTTCTCATAGTTCTTGCGCATGATGGCGTACTCACCGGGCGAGTAATCGCAATTCTCGCAGAAGCACTTTTGCAGATCATACGAGGTAAAGTCCTCGCCGTACTGCTTGACCACGTCCAGCCACAGCACCTGCAAATCCAGGTCATCGTTGGGCAGCATAGTGTTGATCATTTCAGGCTTGAACTCCAGCTCCAGGGGCATCTTGATGCCCTCGTAGGGCGCACCCATGGTGCCCGCTACCGTCTTGCCCAGGAAACAGCCGTATACCTTGTCTAAATACTGTGCGTAATTCATATTATTTCTCCGTTCTCTCAAGTGCCTGCTCCAGCTGCTCGATGAAATAAGCGGGGCGGGCATTGACGTACTTTTTGATATTGGAATATTCCTTTTGCCAGGACTTGAGATTATACCCGTTGCCGATCGCGCTCTTCCAACGGTTGATGTGGCGCGTCATTTCAGGCTTGATGGCATCTGCGCCCTTGGCAAGCTCCTCCAGCATAACCTGCTGCGACTGCTCGGACACCATGTTTCTGCAAATGGCTTCAAAGTCCGCGCGGAACGCATCGTTTTGCAGGCAGTAAGCCAGCATGCATTGCAGACCCAGCGAATCGGGGTACAGCTGCTGCTCGCCCTTATAGGAATACAGATCGTGATAATCCACGAAATTGCCAAGCATACGGTAGAAGCTGTCCACCTCGGGGGTGGTATCCAGCTCGGAGGTCAGGTGCGCGGAATCGTATCTGCCCATGCCCAGATCCTGGTCACGGGTCATAAAGCGCCATTTCCCGTCGGTAATGGCATTTCCCTCGACGGCTGCACCGGTATAACGCCACAGCTTGACGTTGTTGTGCGGCCAGTCGTGATTGGACGTGTAGAGGTTGAGCGCGCAATATTCGGCAAAGCTGTGCAGGTCAACCAGGGAGGCAAGCGTATCGTAATAGCTCATATTGCCCTTTTTCTGTGCCTTTGCCACGTCATCGCAAATCTGCTCCCAAGCGGCAAGCTCGGTGGCGTTTTCACTGTCGTAATAGAACCAATCGCCGTCATATCTGCCGCCGCGCGAGGTATCCAGCTCGCTCTTGACTACCACCACGTCCTCATCCGCCACACTGTATACGCGCTTGACGTAATCCTCGTTCATGTTCTCCTTCATGTCCAGGATGCCGTAATACGCACCGTTGACGTATACCACGGCAAATGCGGAGTAGGCAAAATCCAAGGTGTCGGTGACGTGCGCGGCAAAATTGTTGACCGCGTTATCACGCAAAAGAGACGCGTGCTGCGGGTCGCAGGAGTTATGCAGCAGCGAATCGTTGCCGCCGTTACGCAGAATCAAGCTGTCATAGCGATCCAGCACCTGCCCTGCGTCCGCGCCCGCCTTGACGGTGCGCCCGTCAAAGAACGCATAGCGGAACGTGCCCTTGCCCTCATACATCTCGGTCTCGTAATAACCCGTCTTACGGGCAATGATCTTAAAGGACTTTTGCGAAAGCGCACGCGAAGAACCGCCGAAGATGCGCATGCCGCCATCCTGCGAGATGACAAGCTCCCCTGCGGGATTGACGATCTCGATATGGGTGGGCATTTCCAGCTTTTCGGAATAGTTGCGGCACAGCTTGTCAAAATCGCCGGGCTCCAGCGTCAGCGAAATCGTATACAACGCGCCTCTGCCATCAGTCTCTGCAATGTACGTGTGCGTGACCACTCTGCCGACCAAGCTCCCCTGCGCATCAAAGCACGCGGCACGCACCACGGTTGCATCGTCGCCTGCCACCTCGATGGCTTTGGTTGCCTCCTTGGACTTTTTGGTGGGCACGCTACCGTCGGTGGTATAGCGCACGGTGTAGTCCGAGCCCTGGGGCGCGGTGATGGTCAGCTCCTGCGCATCCGCATACACGCCGCCCGCAAGACTGAATACGGGGGCTGTGCCGGTGGGCTCAAATATGCTTTGGTCGCGCTCGGTTTCGGGCGCGGGCGCCGTCTCCCCCTGCGTGGGTGCTTCGGTCGCCGACTCCTGTGTGCTGCCGTCAGTCTCGGACGGATCAGTTTGCGAGTTACATCCTATGAATGCCGTCAACAAAAGTGTCAATAACAGCAGTACGGAAAGGATTTTTTTCATAAGTGCCGCCTTTCATAGTGTCTTTTTTTCATTGTACCACACTTTCGTGCACTTTGGCTATATTATTGAAAATTGTTCACAAAAAATTGTAAATTTGCATATTCCTATTGCCTTTGGCGCAGTTATTTGATATAATGGAGATAATCCATAAACATCGGGAGGCTGCACATGAAAATTTTACGCATTGTAACCAAAGATCAATCCATCCGCTTTGAGACCGATTTTGACGGTGCTGTGCACCTTCGCGCGTATCGCAGCGCGTTCTGCACCGACACCCCTGTGTTTACTGCCGACGCGGTGGCACAAAACGGCGCGTTTTGCATCCCTTTGCAGGCTGGCGACTGTGACGGCAGATTCCTTTACTACCGCGCAAGCGTGAACGGTGCGGACGTGGACGGTGCGGCTTACGTAGAGGTCATGGGCGATGCTATGCGCTCCTTCCCCTACCCCGTGACCGAAAGCAAGAAGGGCTTGCAGGTCACCATGGTGCACGATGCCATTAACCTTGGCGTTAAGCACGCAGCTCTCAACGTCAACTTGGGCTCTTTTTTGTGGGTCGCCCCCGTGGAGGACGACACCATTCCCTACACCTTTGACGGCGAGGAATTCTACTTCCGCAAAAAGGTAGTTGAGGACAATGACGCGCGCGTCAAGGAGCTGACCGAGGCAGGCGTGATCATCACCTACATCCTTCTCAACTCCCACTCCTGGGGCGGCGTGCAGACCCCCGACGATCTTTGGGAGATCATCAAGCACCCCGGCTTTTGCGAGGGCGGACGCATTTCTGCGTTCAATATGAAGGACGAGCGCGCCGTGCGCTACTACATGGCGTGGATCGCGTTCCTGACCGACCGCTACACCCTGGACGGCGCCCCCTACGGCAGAGCCGTGGGTCACATTGTGGGCAACGAGGTCAACTCGGGCTTTGAATGGTGCAACATGGGCGAGGCGACCATGGAGCAATACGTTTACGATTACACCACCTCCCTGCGCCTTTGCTGGCAGGTTTCTACCTCGATCTGGGCAGGCGCACGCACCTACGTGTCTCTTGACCATTTCTGGACAGGCTCTAACTTTGACGCTAACCCAAGCCGCTTCTACGGCTCTAAGTTCGTACTGGAAGAGCTGGTGCGCCTTGGTAACACCGAGGGACAGATCGGCTGGAACGTGGCGCATCACCCCTATCCCGAAGATCTCCGCTTCCCCGACTTCTGGAATGACCAGAGCGCGACCGACGACGAAAATACCTACCGCATTACCTTCAAGAACCTGGAGGTGCTGGCGCGCTTCCTTTACCGCGAGGAATGCTTATTTAACGGCGAGCGCCGCCGCATCATTCTCTCCGAGCAGGGATTCAACTCGCACAACACCGCCACCAGCGAGGTGCTGCAGGCCATGGCGTACGGCAAGGCTTACCGCAAGTGCATGGAGATCCCCGAGATCGACTCCTTTATCCTGCACGCACACCAGGACAACAAGTTTGAGTTTGGCTTAAACCTCGGACTCTGGCGCCGCAGACCCGAGAGCAGCGTGCCCGATACCCCCAAGCCCATTTATTACGTCTTCCGCGACATTGACAAAAAGGACGAAAAGGGCGTTTACCACTGGCAAAGATACTGATACCACGAGGATATTTACATGAAAAAATTTTTGACACTGATCCTGTGCACCACCCTTTTGCTTGGCGCGCTGAGCGCACACGCATTTGCACAGGATGAGCAGACCACCACAGCGGCAACCGATACGCAGGCAACCGATACGCAGGCAACCGACACGCAAGAAGCCGGGGCCGAGCAGCCCGGGGCTACGCAAACTACGCTGCCCGAAGAAGCAACCATCACCTTTATCAACACCTCGCTGGGCTATGCCTCCTGCACCTTTTATATGGTCATGCCGCAAAGCAGCAACGCCACCTCCTTCAAGCTCTACTGGGGCGACGCAAATGGCAAAAAGCTGGAGGGATACACCCCGTTTTTGACCGGCACCATCACTACCAAGGACGTGCTGACCGGCACCTCCGAGGCGTTCTCCTTCCCCGCAGCCGCCAAAACCGCGCTGGTTTACACCTATAGCGAGCAGTTTGGCGAAAGCGCTACCCCCTTCATTGCAACCACGACTGTAGACAACGCAAGCGGTCACATCAACTTTTCGCTCCCCGAAACCGGCAAGCAGGTTGCAGAGTTTGTCATCGTTTCGGATCTGCACATCGGCAGCGGCGCAACGGCGGAAAAGAACCTGACCGCCATGCTGCGTGACGTGCTGAAGGTCTCCCCCAAGGCAAATGCCATTCTGGTAGCAGGTGACGCGGTAGAGTACGGCTCTGAAGAAAATTTCCGGAAGCTGCAGCAGCTGCACGCAAGCATTGCGGGTGCGCCCCCCATGTACCTCGGTGCGGGCGATCGCCAGTATCTGACCAAGGATTACCAATACAAGGCTGACGCATTTGCGCAGAATTTGCAAACCTTTTTGAAATACGCAGGACACCCCTATGATGCCAAGGTGGAAACGCCCTACTACTCCTACAAGCTGGGCAACACGCTGCTGGTATTCATTGGTGCGGATTCCTACAACAACGGCAACGCCGTATATTCCAAGGAGCAGCTGACCTGGCTGGACGGCGTTCTGAGCGGCACCGACGAATACGACCCCGTGCTGGTGATCATGCACGAGCCGCTCCCCGCTACCGTTTCCGGCAGCTTGACCGGACAGGGCTATGCCAACATTCACAACCACCAGGAGCTCAAGGCCGTACTCAAAAAGTACAGCAACCTGACCGTGTTCAGCGGTCATACCCAATGGGATATGGAAGCGCCCAACACCATGGCGTACGTTTCCACCAACTCGCGCATTTTCAACACCGCAGGCGTTGCCCACTTGTGGAACGACAACGGCAGCGAGGGCTTTGAGGTTGCGGGCTGCCAGGGCTTTTATGTGACGGTTTACGAGGATGCCCTTTTGATCCGCGGACGCAATTTTGACACGGGTGAATGGATCTCGAGCGCGATCTACATGTACTCCATCCAGCCCGTCCCCATGCAGAACACACAGCAGACCACCGCAAGCACCGCAAAGCCTGCCACGACTACCAAGCCCAAAGAGGAAGAGACCACCGAAGAACCCCAGCCCGGTCTGATCGAGGAGCTGGGAACGCCCCTGTGCATTCTGGCAGGTATGACGGTCGTCGTCTTTATCATCGTCTTCTATAAACCAAAGGAACAAGATTAAAAAAGGAGAACATTGAAATGAGTATTGTATTACAGGAAATGTGTGAAAAGCTGCAGCGCGGCAGAGCCAAGGAGGTTTCTGCGCTGGTAGAGCAGGCGCTGGCAGAGGGCGTTGCCCCCGAGCTGATCTTAAACGAGGGGCTTGTGAGCGGCATGAACGTCATTGGCGAAAAGTTCCGCCAGAACGAGGTGTTCGTTCCCGAGGTGCTGGTTGCGGCACGTGCCATGAACGCAGGTCTGAAGATCTTAAAGCCCGCTTTGGCTGTTGCAGGCGTTGAGCCGCTTGGCACGGCGATCATTTGCACGGTCAAGGGCGACATGCACGATATTGGCAAGAACCTGGTCAAGATGATGATCGAGGGTCAGGGCATCGCCTGCATTGACCTGGGTGTGGACGTGGACGCACAGCGCGTGGTGGATGCGGTACGCGACAATGACGTACAACTGGTTTGCCTTTCCGCGCTGCTGACCACCACCATGCACGGACAAAAGGAGATTATTGACGCGCTGACCGAGGCGGGATTGCGCGACAAGGTGCGCGTAATGGTGGGCGGTGCTCCCATTACCCCCGAATACGCCAAGGAAATTGGCGCGGATTGCTACTCGCTGGACGCGGCAACTGCAGCCAAAGAAGCGGTGCGCCTGATCCGCGAACTGCGCGCTTAACACCATGAAATACAACATGAAGGCATGGGCGGCGGAGCTTGCCGAGAGCCGCCGCCCGCTTCCTCTTTTATCCTTCCCCTCGGCACAGCTGATCGGTGCAAGTGTGCACGCTATCACGCACGACGCGGCAGTGCAGACAAAGGGCATTGTGGCAGTGGCAGAGCGCACGCCCGCAGCCGCAGCCGTTTGCATGATGGATCTTTCGGTGGAAGCCGAGGCGTTTGGCTGTATCCTTGCCGACTCGGAGCACGAGGTGCCCACCGTGACCAACATTCTGGTCACCGATGAGGACGAGGCAAACGCGCTGGACGTTCCCACCGTGGGTGCAGGGCGCACCGCGCTGTACCTCAAGGCGGCGACAGATGCCAAGGCACAGATCCAAGACCGTCCCGTGCTTGCCGGCATGATCGGCCCTTTTTCGCTGGCAGGCAGACTGATGGACGTGACCGAAGCCCTGATGGCTTGCATTGCAGACCCCGATTTCGTACTGGCGGTACTGGATAAGGTGACCCCGTTCCTGATCGCATATGCGAAGGCGTATAAGGACGCGGGCGTGGACGGCATCGTCATGGCAGAGCCGCTGGCGGGGCTTCTCTCCCCTGCGCAGGAGCAGGAATTTTCCGCGCCCTTTGTAAAGGCGATCATTGACGCGGTGCAGGACGATTCCTTTATCGTCATCTACCACAACTGCGGCGAGGGCGTGGTGCACATGACCGCGTCCCTTGCGGCAAACGGTGCTGCAGCCTACCATTTCGGTGACGCGGTGGACCTTTGCACCATGCTTGCCAAGATGCCTGCGGATCGCCCAATCTGCGGCAACGTCTCTCCCGTAACCGAATTTTTAAACGGCACGCCCGACAGTATGGCAGAGGCGGTGCGCTCCTTGCGCGCAGCATGCCAAAGTTACCCCAACTTTGTACTTTCCTCGGGCTGTGACATTCCGCCCGCAAGCAGCTGGGAAAACATTGACGCCTTTTTCAAGGCAGCGGAGGAAACCTTATGAGCATGACCGCATCCGAACGCTTTGCCCGTTACCTTGCCGGCAAAAGCGTTGACAGAATGCCCGCCATTGAGTGGGCGCCCTGGTGGCACCTGACGATGCATCGCTGGCACACCGAGGGGTTGCCCCAGACCTGCGTCAGCGTAGACGACGTGCAGGGCTTCTTTGGACTTGACAAGTGCCTGCAGACCGGCGTCTCCTACTTCACGCCTGCAAGTCCCGTGGTCATTCCCGGCTCGGGCATTGGCTGCATGGAAAACGAGGAGGATTGGGCGCGCATTCTGCCCACCCTGTTCCCCGACGTGCGCACCGTGATTCCCGAAGCGCACTTTGATTGGCTGGAGGCAACGCAAGGGCGCGGCGACACCCTGCACTTCTTTACCGTGGAGGGCTTTTTCTGGTATCCGCGCGTGTTGTTTGGCATTGAAAATCACCTGTACAGCTTTTACGATTACCCCGAGCTTTACAAGGAAATGTGCAAGTCGTATTCCGACTGGCTGGTAGAGCTGTTTGATTACGTATTTTCGCGCTTCCACTTTGATTTTATGAGCTTTGCCGAGGACATGAGCTACAACTCAGGCCCCATGATCGGCAAGGATTGCTTTGATGAATTTTTAGCCCCCTTTTATAAAAAGGTCATTCCCGTCATTCACAAGCACGGCATTCCCGTGTTTATCGACTCGGACGGCGATATTACCATGGCGGTGGATTGGTACGCCTCGGTGGGCGCGGACGGCATGTTCCCCCTGGAGCGACAGGCAGGCGTGGACGTTTCCACCTACCTTGACAAGCAGCCCGATATGGCGTTTCTCGGTCACTTTGACAAGATGTGCATGAAGCACGGCGAGGCTGCCATGCGCGCGGAATTTGAGCGCATCCTGCCCTCGCTGCAGCGCGGCAAGGTGATCGCCTCGGTGGATCACCAGACCCCGCCCGACGTTTCGATAGAGAATTACAGAATCTACGTCTCCCTCTTACACGAATACGCCGCCAAGATCACGCACGATGACGGCAGTATCTCCCCCTGCCCCGTTTTTGGTGGGCAAGAAAGGAGCGCCACATGACCAACCGCGAGCGCGCTATGCGCATTTTGCATTATCAAAGCGCCGACCGCATGCCCGCCGTGCACTTTGGCTACTGGCCGGAGCTGGTGCAGGAATGGGCTGCGCAGGGGAAGATTCCGCAGCACATTGCCGCCTCCTGGGCGGACGGCAACGCCGCCGACAGCGAGCTTGACAAGCTGCTGGGCTGGGATTTCAACTGGTACCGCACAGTCAGCGCCAACAACAGCCTTTACCCCTGCTTTGAGCCCCAAGTGCTGGAAACGCTGCCTGACGGCACGCGCCGCGTGCAAAACCACGACGGCTTGATTGAGCGCCTCCGTCCCGACGTGACCTCGATTCCCTCGGAGGACGATTACCTGCTCAAGGACAGAGAGGCGTTTGAGACGCTGTACCGCCCCAAAATGCAATTCTGCCCCGAGCGAGTCAACTACGACTACTTCAAGACCTTTAACGATACGCGCGACCCGGACGTGCCGGTAGGCTTGCACCTTGGCACGGTGCTTGGCAACATCCGCTCCATGGTATCGGTGGTTGGCATGAGCTACCTGATGTACGACGAGGACGAGGATCTGTTTGCCGACATTGTGGACGCATACGCCGACATGCAATATACTTGCGCCGAGGAGATCCTCAAAACCGGCGCGAAATTCGATTTTGCCCACTACTGGGAGGACATTTGCTTCAACACCGGTCCTCTGATCTCCCCCGACAAATTTGAGGAGCTTTGCGCCAAGCACTACAAAAAGCGCAACGACCTCTGCCACGCCTACGGCATTGACATCATTTCCCTGGACTGTGACGGCGTGACCGACAAGCTGCTGCCCATTTGGTATGAGAGCGGCGTGAACGTCATGTTCCCCATTGAGATTGGCACGTGGGGCGACCAATTTGAAGCCGCCAGAGCCAAATACGGCAAGGGCATGCTGGGTGTAGGCGGCATGGACAAAACCGTACTGCGCCTGGACAAGGCTGCCGTAGACAAGGAGCTGGAAAGATTGAAGCGCCTTTCGGCCTTGGGCGGCTTTATCCCCTGCCCCGACCACAGACTCATGCCCGGCACTAAGTTTGAGCTGGTGCAATACTACGCAGAAAAGATCAAAGAGATACGCCTATGAGTAAACCCTTACGCATCAGACTGGGATCCTCCGGTGTCGGACATAACTTAGCCGAATATTTAGCGTGCCTTGGCTACCTTGTGCATGCCGATTGCGGCGGAAAGGGCACGTGCGGCAAATGCCGCGTGCAGCTGGCGGGCGGCTACTTATACGAAAATCCCGAATGCACCCGTCTTGCCAAAACCGATGCGGACGGCTACGTGCTTGCCTGCCGCGTGTGGGGCTGCAGCGGCGCCATCATTCAGCTGCCCGAGCAAATGGGCGACGGCTTGACCGACTTTGCAGCCACCAAGCAGAGCGCAAAAGACACGCAAAGCGGTTTGGGCATCGCGCTTGACGTGGGCACTACCACGCTGGCAGCCGCCTTGGTTGACCTTGCGGACGGCACGGTGATTGCCACCACCTCGGCGCTCAATCCGCAAGCCTCCTTTGGCGCGGACGTGATCAGCCGCATTGACGCCATCCTGCACCGCCCCGAAACGCTGGGGCAAATGCAAGCCGCTCTGCTTGCGCGCGTGCGCGAGATGATCAAAACGCTGGCGGGCGACAAGCCCATTGCGCGCATGATCGTGGCAGGTAACCCCACTATGCTGCATATCTTTTGCGGCGTTTCCCCCGCAGGTATGGGAGCTTACCCCTTTACTCCTGCGTTTACCCGGGCAAAGACGCTGACCGGAGCAGAGCTGGGGCTTGATACCCCAACCGTGACCTGCTTGCCAAGCATTTCCGCCTTTGTGGGCGGTGACGTGACGGCGGGCATGCTGCAAACCGATCTGACAGGAGCGGAGCAGCCCGTGCTGCTTTTGGACATTGGCACCAACGGCGAGAGCGTGCTCTTTACCGGAACAGCAAACGGCAGCAAGCTGTACGCCACGTCGGCAGCCGCAGGACCTGCGCTGGAGGGCGCGGGCATTTCCAGCGGAATGGGAGGCGTGAACGGCGCGGTGAGTGCGGTCAAGCTGCAAAACGGCATGCCCATCTGCACCACGGTGGGCAACACCCCCGCACGCGGCATTTGCGGCAGCGGACTTGTGGATCTGGTTGCCGCGCTGTACCAAGCCGACCTCATGGATGACACGGGCGCTTTGGAGCGCGGCGATGACTTTCCCTACGCCACGACCGAAAAAGGCGACGCGCTGACCGTTACGCAAGCCGATATTCGCGCCCTGCAGCTTTGCAAGAGCGCCCTGCGCGCAAGCCTGGAGACGCTTTGCGTGCGTGCGGGCATCACGCCCGAGCAGATCGCGCACGTCTACCTCGCGGGCGGTCTTGGCTATTACATGAACACAGATGCCGCCATTGCCATCGGGCTGCTGCCCGCTTGCTTTGCCACCTGCGCGCAAAGCGTTGGCAACGCATCCCTTGGCGGTTGCGTGCACGCCCTGACCGATGCGGACGCCATCCGCCGTATGCAAGCCGAGGCAGAGCGCACCGTCACGCTGGAGCTGAGCACCGACCCCGTGTGGAACGAGGCGTTCATGGAGCACATGCTGTTCCCGGAAAAGGAATCATAAGAAAAAAAGGAATTGCCTATCGGGCTGCGAAATAAGCGGAGAAATAATTTTAGCCACCACGTTTTTGCGTGGTGGCTTTTTCAAATGCGTGGCATCTGCGATCCGTTTTGGTGAAAGCGCAGTGAAATGGGAACCCCCACCACCGCCCGCGCGCAAGCACGCTCCGCGGTCCCCCTCCCCAGCGGGGAGGCTCTTGTGCGCATCCGTTTTTGCTTATTTATCCGCTATGATAATAGCATTTTTGTCCGTCTTGCTCAATTTTACAGTAAGGTTGCCCGCTGCAAAGCCTCCCCGCTGGGGAGGGGGACCGCGGAGTGAGCCTGCGAACGGGCGGTGGTGGGGGTTCCCATACGGACGCTCTTTCACGTCTTATATAACAGAACGCAGAAGCCATATAGACTTCTGCATTCGTCTTGTTCTTTTTTTCGCTAATTTGTCAGCTCGAAAAGCAATTCCTTTTTTATACGCGATAGAGCCGCTCTCACTCGCCCTTTGCCTGCTTGAGCGCGTCCAGCTCCTTTTGCATGTCTGCCAGGCGCTGCTCCAGCCTTGTGATCTCGTCCTTGACAGGGTCGGGGATGTGCACGTGGTCCAGATCAGCCGCGGGTTTTTCAATACGTGCGCCGTCACGCTTGACTACACGCGCGGGAATACCCACCGCCGTGCTGTTTTCGGGAATTTCCTTGAGCACCACGGCATTGGCAGCCACCTTACTGCCATCCGACACGGTAAACGGACCCAACACCTTAGCGCCCGCGCCTACCAGCACGCCGTCGCCCAGCGTGGGGTGACGCTTGCCAAGATCCTTACCCGTACCGCCCAGCGTCACGCCCTGGTACAAGGTGCAGTTATCGCCAATCTCCGCCGTCTCACCGATCACAACGCCTGCGCCGTGGTCGATCACCAATCCCTTACCAATGGTGGCACCGGGGTGGATCTCCACGCCCGTGAAAAATCTTGCCAGCTGGCTGACGAGTCTTGCAGAGAAATAATGCCCCGAGAGATACAATCTGTGAGAGACGCGATACGCCAGCAGCGCGTGCACGCCCGAATACAGCAACAGCACCTCCACGTCGCTCTTGGCGGCGGGGTCGCGCGCGCGCACCGCATCAATATCGGTGCGGATCTCCTTGATCGCCGCACGCAGCTCTGCAGAAATTTTATCGGTCAGCGGCTTTGCGCCCTCCTTGACCAGCTCCACGCCCACAATGGCGCAACCACCGATCAGAGCCAGCACGTCCTCTATTTTTTCCTGCACGTCATGCATGGCCATTGCCTCCTTCTCGGTCAAATCTTATTCCTCGACCTCCACTAAGTAAGCCGAAGATACGTAATATACCTTGCCGTCCATGAGCACGCGATTCCAGCCCTCGCCCAAGCCCACACAGATCACGCGATCGCCCGGCTTGAGTACGTTGACTGCCGTTGCCATGCCCTGCGCGGAGCTGGGCTCGCTGCGCACCCACACGTTGCCGGTGGCTTGCATGGTCAGGTAAACCTCGGTAAACGTCTTGCCAAACGATGCCTCCAGCTCGGTATCCACCGTGTACTCGGGGATCTCGGGCGGTTGGGTGGTCTGCTCGGGCTGCGTGGTCTGCTCGGGCGGCTGCGCCAGATACTGCGCAATGCCTGCAGCAATGCCCTCTGCCGCCTTGGCGGCAAAGCCCTCGGCTGCCATGGCGGCTTCATCCTCGGCATTGGTCATAAAGCCCATTTCCAAAATGGCGGTGGGCACGGTTGCCCAGTTGATGCCGGTCATGGTATCGGTCTCCCAGACGTTGCGCACGGGGATCTCAGTGCTTTGGCAATACGCCGCCAGCACGGCATCCGCCAGCGCGCGACACGCCTTATAAATGCTTGCATTATACGGATTATTCGGGGTCTGGCACACCATCATCGCGCCGCGCATGCTCGCGTCCGCATCGCCGTTTGCGTGAATGCGGATGTTCAGATCCGCCCCTGCCGCATTGGCAAGCTGTGCGCGCTCGGCGTTGCTGATCTCAACCTCGTTGGTCTCGCGCACCATGATCACGGTATATCCCTGCCCGACCAGCACGTCGCGCAGCGCAATTGCCACGCGCAAATTCAGCTCGTACTCGGCAAGCCCCGTGACACTGCCCTGTGTGCCACCCGTCACCTTGGCTTTGGTTTCGGTCGCACCGGGCCCTACGGGCTCGGTATCCAGCATGGCGTTGCTTTGGTGTCCTGCATCAATGACGATCACGTAAGAGGCGTTTGCGCCGCTGCCGCGATAGGCAATGCCCGTGCCGGCATGCAGCTGCCCCGTGTATTCATAATAGGTTAAGCCCGTGGTCTGCTCGCTCGGCGGCTCGGTGGATTCCTCCCCCTCGCTCGACTCCCCCTCCGGCAAAGTGGGCAAATGCTTTGCCCGCTCAATGCTGGCTACGGTAGCGATCAGCAAGCTGATCAAGCAAAGCACAGCCACCACCCAAATGAGATTTTGCTTCATAGATTCCTCTGTTTGTTAAATTCTTCTGACGGGATACGGCAGCGCCGTTCCCTTTTTATATGCCGCGATCACCCTATCCACCTCGGCGGCGTTCTCCACCGTGAACAGGAAATGCTGCGACACAATGCCGCACGCGGCAAGCATGCCACCCTTGTCCGACATACCGGTAGGCAGGCTGTTGAGCACCAGATTGCGATGCCCGTACTCGCGTACTACGGGGAATTTCACGCCCTTGCGGTCGATTAGCTGTGCCTTGCCCTTAGTGCAAGCCGCGCAGCCCGCCGCCTGCTTATTGACGCAGCGCTCCAGCGTCATCAGCGGCACTCTTCCGTACACGATTGCAGCCGTATTGCCTCCCAGATCACGCAGCTGTGCCGTGCTCATCTCGGCAGACGCAATCACGTCCGCAAGTCCGTGCTGCTCCAGAACGCACACCGTGGCGTTGTTTGCCACGTTGAAGCGGTAATCGCCGTGCAACACAAAATCAAAGCCCTCAAGCAAGGGCAAATGTCCAAGATTGCCCACCAGGATGTGCCCAATTCCCTTTTCCTGCACCTTTGCAAGCAGCGCACGGATATGCGCGCTATCCTCGGGGAACAGGACGGGCGGCAGCACCGCACCGTTACACAGCGGCACGTCACACGCAGCCACCGTCTCCAGGGG
Organism: Eubacteriales bacterium; assembly: GCA_045650025.1. Classification (GTDB taxonomy): domain Bacteria; phylum Bacillota; class Clostridia; order Oscillospirales; family CAG-272; genus SVQP01. The sequence goes on along the minus strand of JAZRQR010000106.1, from coordinate 13,807 downwards.
CAGATAGCGAATATCAAAATACGCGGCAGCCGCCTCGGTCAGCTGCTCAGGATACCAGAATCTGGCGGTGCGGGTGTGCTGACGCGTGCCCGTGGGCTTGGCGCTCTCCACCTGCATTCTATGTACGGGTGCGGGCGCTTGTGCCTGCTTCATGGCACTCTCCAGCTGCTCGGTCGCCTCGCGGCGCAGAGCGTTGAGCGCAGATGCCGCCACCATGACCTCACCCTCGATCTGCACGCGCAGCTCGCTGACCGCAAACGGCGTGGATCCCAGCTTGGAGAGGCTTGCCTGCACCTGCTCGTGCGTGATAGGACGCGTGTGTGCCGCCTCGGGTACTGCACCCGTAACGGACACGGTATGCTCCCCTGCGCGTGCGGTCAGCGTCATGGGCTGATCGGCACACAGGTGCGCCTCCATCTCAATGGGCAGCTTTTTTTGCATGCCACGGAACTTTTGCACCTCACCCGATGCCTGCTTATCCTCGGCAGAGCGCACGCCCAGCATGCCCTCACCCTTGCGTCTGCGGTAATACCCATCGGTAAATCCCCCGCGCGAGAATGCCTTACCCAGCTCCAGCATTTGCGTCTCGTCCGCGCCCTTGCCGGCATCCAGCAGCTCGCGCCAGATGCGCGCGACGGTATATACGTACTCGGGCGATTTCATGCGCCCTTCAATTTTCAGCGATGCAATCCCCGAATCAATGATCTCGGGCACGTATCTTGCCAAGGAAAGATCCTTGAGCGAGAGCGGATAGGTATCCTTGCCCTTGGCGTCCTTAAACGGCAAGCGGCAGGGCTGTGCACATTCGCCGCGGTTTCCGCTGCGTCCGCCCACCAGAGAGGAAAACAGGCACTGCCCCGATTGGCTGACGCAAAGTGCGCCATGCACAAACGCCTCGATCTCGATCGGGCTTTCCTTGACCGCCTGCGCCAGCTGATCTGCCGGCATTTCGCGCGCCAGCACCATGCGGCTAAAGCCGGCATCCGCCAGCAGCTTGCCCGCATCACCGCGATGAATGGACATCTGCGTGCTGGCATGCAACGGCATTTCGGGCAGGGCGCGATGCAACAGCGCGGCAAGACCCACGTCCGCCACGATCAGCGCGTCCGCTCCCGCGCGTGCCGCCTGCTCGGCTTGCGCCAGCGCCGCATCCAGCTCTCGGTCATATACCATGGTATTCAGCGTGACGTACACCTTAACGCCCCAGAAGTGCGCCAGGGCAACAGCATCGGCAAGGGCTTCCTGCGTGCCGAAATTATCTGCATTCATGCGGGCATGAAAAGAGCCGCCGCCGAGATACACGGCGTCGGCTCCTCCGTCAATCGCAGCCCGCAATGCGTCGGGCGAGCCTGCGGGGCACAAAAGCTCCGGCAGGGATCGACTATACGGATGCGTGCTCTTATACATCGTTAAAGGTGAGCAGATCAAACATAGAGCCTACACGGGAGCGATTGCTCTTAGGCTTCTTTACCTTTGCCTTAACGCGCGGCACGTCGGTCTGGCTGTCTGCAATCTCCTCCAGCACCTGCGCTGCCTTGGTGTTGACCTCGGCAACAGGCTCTGCCTCGGGCTCTGCCTGTGCAAAATCCACGGTCAACTGCTCAACCTCTACCTGCGCGGGCTCTTCTGCCACCGGCTCAGCCTCTACTACGGGCTGCTCCTGCACGGGCGCCACCTCTGCTACGGGCTGCTCCTCAACCACCTCGGCAACAGCCGCAGTGGGCTCATGATGACCCATCATGCGCTTGGTGGAGGCAGCTGCGCGCTCCAGGATGTTGTGCATGATCTCGTTCTCGCCATGCAGCTTAGCAATCTCTGCTTCCAGCTCGGCAATTCTCTGTTCCTTTTCTGCAATGGTGGCGGCGTCCTGCTCTGCAATCTCCTCCAGCTCCTCATTGCGTGCCTGCAGCTCCAGCTTCTCGGAGCAATATTCCAAAGCGCACAAAAGTGCAGCCTGGTTCTTGGTGCAACGGTAGCTCTTGAGATTGATATCTCTCATCTTGCGATCCAGGATTCCCACAATTTTTTCAACAGATTCCCAAGGAGCATCCGTTATCACATTCATTTCCACGTCCGAAATAACCAACGTATATTTCTTTTTCATACCGTTTCCTCCACAAATTCCATATGCTCGTTCTTTTTTTGCCGCGTATGCCTTGCAATTCGACGGCAAATTATGTATAATGGATATAGATACATCTATTATATATATTCTAATACAAAATCAGCAAAATGAAAAGACCTTTTTCGTAAATTTTTCAAATTTTCGCGATTTTTTTATAAAAGTTCCAAAGGAGATTGCCTATGCCTACGCCGCACACCCCAAAAAGTGCACCGATTCCGGCTTTTGTGCCCCTGATATACGCCAAATCCTGCCAAGACACCGCAGAACAGGTCAGCCGCCTTCTGAGCGCTTACGGCTTTGCCGTGCGCAGAGCTGACTCTATGAAGGTAGAGGTCTACCGCGATGCCGTGCATGCAGGCTTACTTGTCGTGGTGGGCGCACTCCCTGCCGATATGGCAGATTACAATCTGGCAGAGGCGGTCAACGGACGCAAGCTGCACGTTTTGTTCGTGGGCGACTCCGAGCCCAACATCGACTACCCGCACACCTTTGCCAAGCTGCACGAGGGCTTTGCGCAAGCACCGGATGCGACCTTGGTGCACCGCCTGTTCATTACCGGACTTTGCACCTACCCCGATGCATTTCGCCCCGAGCACGCGCAGGATAACGCGCTTGGCAAGCTGATTACGCTGGCGGTGGGCGCGCACCGCGGACAGAGCGACGACATGTACGCGCTGGCACAAGCATATCTTGGTGCCGAGCTGCTGCCCTATTCGGACAAGCAAGCCGTGCATTGGCTCTCGCTGGCGGCGGAGCAGAATCATACCGGCGCATTGGTCACGCTGGGTCTTTGCTGTCTGGACGGTCAGGGCACGCAAAAGGATGCAGCACGCGGATTCCGCTTGCTGGAAAGCGCGGCAGCCCATTCCGAAAAGCGCGGACAGTATTACACCGCGGTTTGCCTGCTGGAGGGCGTGGGCACTCAGCCGGACGCCAAGCGTGCCGTGCAGCTGCTGCAAGCCAGCGCCAAGCAGGGGCTTGCACTTTCCTCCCTGCGCCTGGGTATTTGCTACCTGGAGGGCATTGGCACGGCACAGAACGCCAGCCGCGCGCACGATCATTTCCAGGACGCAAGCGCGCTTGGAAACACCACCGCGCGCTATTATCTGGGCATGCAATACATAGAGGGCAACGGCATTGCCAAGAGCGAGCAGATGGGCGCACAGCTCCTGCGAGAAGCGGCAGACACCGACGTCCCCCGTGCGGCATATCGCTACGCGCTTTGCCTGATTGACGGGCGCGGCGTGGAGCGCGACGTGACGCTGGCTGCCACCTATTTGCACCGCGCTGCCGAGGGCGGCGTGGCAGAGGCGCAATACGCGCTGGGCTCTTGCTATGAGTTTGGCGATGGCGTGCGCGCCGATATGACCGCAGCCATCAAATGGTATACACTCTCCGCCGAGCAGGGATGCGCGGACGGGCAAAACAATCTGGCAGGCTGTCTGCTTTGGGGCAGAGGCTGCCGCAAGGATATTCCCGCCGCGCTCGCGCTGCTCAAGCAGGCAGCGGATGCACAGCACGCAGGCGCATGCTACCGCCTGGGGCTTTGCTACGAGCAAGGCATTGGCACCGAGCAAAACCTGCGCACCGCCGCCGCGCGCTATGCAGAAGCGGCAAAGCTGGGCGATGCGCACGCCAAATACCGCCTGGGCATGCTGTACCTGGCAGGCACGGGCGTTGCCAAGGACGAGCAAAAGGGAGCCTCCCTTTGCGTCAGCGCTGCCATGGCAGGCTGTCTGCCGGCGCAATACCAAGCATTCTTGCTGTACAAGGGCGGCATTGGTCTGCAGCGCGACCCCGATACGGCGGCAAAATGGCTGCACGTGGCGGCGCAGGGTAATCACCCGCGCGCTTGCTGTGACTTAGGCGAAGCTTACCTCAACGGCGACGCTATGGTGCGCGACCCCGTGCTGGCGCTCAAATGGTTCCGCGCGTCGGTCGTGATCGGACAAGCACAGCCCGAGGCACTCTACCGCCTTGGCTGGTGTGCCCTGCACGGCGTGGGCACCAAGCAAAGCTATGAGGATGCCATGCGTTGGCTGCAGGACGCTGCCAAGTGCGGCAGCAGCCCCGCGCAATACCTGCTGGGACTTTGCCTGCAATACGGCATTGGCACCGAGGCAAATGCCACACGCGCGGCGGACGCCTACAGACGCGCCGCCGATGCCGCCTACGTGCCCGCCATGCTGGCGCTCGCCGCTTGCTTTGAGGCAGGTAACGGCACACCCAAGGATGACGCCGCTGCCTATGCGCTGTATAAAAAAGCCGCGAAAAGCGGGGATGCCGACGCCTTTTACCACGTGGGCAGATGCCTTTTGCGCGGCATTGGCACCGCACGCGATTTCACCAACGCCGCAGCCGCGCTCAAGCGCGCCGCGCACGACGGTAGCCTGAGTGCGCTTCTGCTGCTTTCGGATTGCCACCGCACCGGCACGGGCGTGGAAAGCTCTGCCCTACTGTGCCGCTCCTTCCTTGAAAAAGCGGCAAACGGCAGCATCCGCCCGCCCAAGAGCGAAGCGGAAAAGCTGGAGACCGTGACCTTTTTCGAGCACCCCGACAAGCTTGCCTCTGCGCAGGCGCTCTACCGCCTGGGTCAATTCCACGCCACCGGCATGACGCAATCGCACGATTTTGCGCTGGCGCTGGAATACTACGGCAGAGCAATGCTGGAGGGCAACACCGACGCCATGGACGAAATGGCGCGCATTCGCGCTTACGGCAAGACCGTGGCGGATTACTATCACGACATGCCCTCGGGCACCACGCTGCCCGTCAGCCATGCGCGCCGCATGGAGGCGGTCAACCATATGGGCGATCTGTGGTTCTTCGGGCAGGAGCTGCCCAAGGACGCGGCGCTTGCGGTGGAATGCTTCCGCATTGCGGCAAAGGGCGGAAACGTTGCCGCCAATTACAGCCTTGGCTGGTGTGAAAAGCACGGCAAGGGCACGCCGCAGAACGCCGAAAAGGCGGTCAAGCACCTCAAGGTGGCAGCAGACGCGGGGCATGCGCACGCCTGCTTCAGCTTAGCGGAATGCTACGAAAAGGGCGAGGGCGTAGCGCTGCGCAACGAGCGCGAGGCGATCACGCTTTACAAAAAAGCCGCTGTCAAGGGGCATTCAGGTGCTATCAAAAAGCTCGCGGAGCTGGAGAAATAACGTACAAAAGGAGCTATCCCACCTTGTTGTGGGATAGCTCCGATTTTATTTCACCTCAAACGAGAACAATCTGAACTGCTCGCAGCCGTGTGTAGTCAGCGGCACGAACCGCACGGTTTTCACGCGCCAATCGACCGTATGGCGGACAAGTCTTTGGTGGTTCTCGCCCACCTCGATGCGGTATTGCTGCCCGTCCGCGCCCTCTGCCTCAATGCGATAGGCATTGATCAGCGTTGCGGGAATCTTGTACTTGGTCTGCACCAGCGGATAATTGCAGGGCATATTGTCATAGGGGCGGTCAAAATCGCTGTCAAACACCAATCGGATCTCGCGCACCTGTGCAGGTGCGTCAAAGGTGTACGTCACGCTCTCCCCTGCCGAGCCGACCCATGCGTGATCCCTGCCGCGATCCTGTCCGTCGCGCACTACCTCAGCCGTGCAATGCGCACTGCGCGTCAGCGCGGACACTGAGCGATCAAAGCGCGGCAGCAGGCAATCGTCGTCCATGAGCGTTTGCTGCAGTCTACCCATCTCCACGTCCGAGACGTGGCAGCCGTCCTTTACCGCCTGCGCGATCGCCGTTCCCAATCCCTGCCCCAGCACGGCGCAGGTTGCCATGACGCGCGAAGAGGAGAGCGCGGCATGCGTGACGCTGATATTGCGCCCCGCAAAGGTCAGATTCTCCACGTTTTCCGAGATCATGCAGCGCAGCGGCAGCCCCCAGCGCTCGGGCGCGGGGTGATGGATGGTGGGATGCCCCTCGGTATAGTAAAAGCCTTGCGGAAAATGATCGTCCATGGTCCAGCCGGCATACGCCACAGTATCGGCAAACTTCCCTTCGCTGTTCACGTCATTCTCCGTGACCACGTATTTGCCGATATAGCGGCGGCTCTCGCGCTTACCGGGCACAAAGCCGATCCATTCCAGCTCCCAGTTTTCCACGCCGTGGTCGCCGTAATTTTTCATATGATCCCACACGCCGTAGCAGATCTTGAGCAGCTCGTCACGGCAGCGGTCGGTATCGTGAATGCAATCCCATTCGCCGCCCACCTCGATCCACCAGAAGTTGGAGTCCTTGTGGTGCGGTTTGTGGGGCAGATCGGCATCGGTGGGATATTGATATGCCCATGTGGGCGGTGTAAATTTGACGGGGTGGTCGGTTTCGCGGATCTGAAACAGGCAGCTCATGCCCATGGTCTTCCGGTCTGCCTCATCGGGCGGAATGCTCTCGCCAAAGTCGGATTTCGCCTCGCGCCCATAGGTGTATTTCGCACCGCTCAAGGGGGCGAGAATGGAGTCACCCGAGCAATCGGCAAACCAGGTGGCATGCACCCGGTGGAAGGTCTCGGCGCAGGACTGCCACGCCTTGACCGACACAATGCGGTCGCCGTCCATGGTCGCGTCCAGGCAGGAGGTACCCAGCAGCAGCGTCAGATTCTCCTCTGCCATCGCTTTTTCATAGAGGACGCTATCCCAGATCGAGAATTTCAGCCCGGGGTTCTGATAGTAGTTCTCCAGCATCAGCTCCTCGATAATGCCGCCCTCACGGTTATTCTCGCCGTTCGCGCCGCACACCCACATGCGGATCTCGCCCGACGCGTTGCCGCCCAGCACGGGGCGATCCTGTAAGAGCACCACACGCGCGCCGTGTCTTGCCGCCGCAATGGCGCAGCAAAGACCCGAAAGTCCGCCGCCTACGACGCAAAGGTCAACGCAATAAGAAAGAGTTCTCATAAAAGCTTCCTTACTCTTTGATCAGATTTTTCGCCCAGAAGCCCGACTTGACAAAGATAAAGCCAAGGATGCACTTGATCAGCTCCAGCGAAAGAATGATGCCATACATGGGGACCAGCGGCAGCGTGGTAAAGTGACCGATGGCAAGCGCGACAGGCACGCAGACCAGCCACATAAATCCGCTATCAAAGGCGAACACGAACAGCGCCTTGCCACCCGAGCGCAGCGTAAAATACGTGGCAAACGCAAACGCATTACAAGGCAACAGAATGCCCGCGATACGGATCATCTCGACGGCAAGCTCGCGCGACTCGGGCGCGACCTCCGAGAACATTTGCGGAAACAGCGGCGCGCACAACGCCATGACCCAGCCGATCACGCCGCACGCCACGGTGGAGGTAAAGATCAGACGCCAGTCATCGGTCTTGGCACCCTCAATATCGCCCGATCCCAGCTTTTGTCCGACAATGATGGCAACCGAGCTGCCCAGCGCCAAAAGAGCCACGCTGAACATATTGCTCATGGTGCTGGTGATACCGTACGCGCCAACCGCCACCGTGCCGCGCACCGAATAGCATTGCGCCAGCATTGCCATACCGCCCGACCACATGATCTCGTTTGCCAGCAGCGGAATGCCCTTGACCATGATCTTTTTGACCAACTCACGCGGCAGACGCATGGTGCGGTACAGCCCCTTGGCAAAGGGGTTTTTCTGCTTGGTGGTATGGGTATAGATACCCAAAATACCGAACTCCACAAATCTTGCCAGAGCCGTTGCCAGCGCCGCGCCTGCAACGCCCATGGCGGGGAGTCCAAAGTGTCCAAATATCAGCACGTAGTTGCCAACCAGGTTGACCAGCAGCGCAACGCAGCCTGCCACCATGGGAGGCACGGTCTTGCCCGTCTCACGCAGGGTGGATGCATACACCTGGGTCAGCGCGTGCGGAATCATGCAGATCATGATGATATGCAAATATTGCAAGCCATACTCCATGGTCAGAGCGATGCTTTCTGCGCTATCGGTCGAATCATGCAGGTACAGCGAGATTAACCATTTGCCGCCAAAGGCAAAGATGGCAGCTGCCACCAGCACCACAACGCCCACGGCATACAGCTTAAAGCGGAAGGCATTGCGCACGCCCTCGTCGTCCTTGTTGCCGTGAAATTGCGCCGAGAATATGCCTGCGCCCGCAATGGCGCCGAACACGCACACCGAATACACAAACACGAGGTAGTTGACAATGACCACCGCGTTATATTGCTCGATGCCGGTGTGTCCGATCATAATATTGTCAAGTAGAGATACAAACTCCGTTATGCCGTTTTGCAGCATGATGGGCAGCGAGACCGCCAGCAGCGTTTTATAAAACGCGCGGTCGCCGATCAGCTTGTTTGGTTTGAGAAGTGCCATAGGTCCTCCGAACAAATAGTCATACAACGAAAATTATACCGCATTTTGCGCACATTGTCAAGCACCCGCGCAAAAGGATTGCGGGCTGTACCGTTTGGTACAGCCCGCTTTCTTTATTCCCCGTATACGATCAGCAAGGTAATTCCCTTTTCGGTCAGGTACACGCTCTGGCAACCGCCGTCCACGTCCGCCTTGGCAAATTCCACCAACCAGACGCGTGCGTCTCGGTCAAAGGCAACGTGCGATGTATCCCACTCGACCGTGCATTCGCTCTTGGCACGCTCCAATGCCTGTGACTCGTTCAGCACGTCGCGCTCATCCGTATTGACAAAGTCCTCGTACTTCACGCCCGGCGAGCCCTTGGGGTACGCCTCCAAATGCTCCGCATAGGAAAAGTGATCGACGTAATGGATGGATTTGTCATGCCAAGTAATCAGGTCATGCTCCTCTATCACAAGGTCGAGCAGCTCACACAGCGCGTCCCCGCACGGCAGATACTTGCTCTCACCCATCGGTGTCAGCACCTCGACCACGTAGCCGTCTGCGGCACGCTCGATCTGTCCGACCCAAAGCAAGCTCGGATACTCCGCAAGGCAAAACTCCACGTGCAGCGTGCTGCGACCATCCGCAGTGCATAACGTATCAGGGTGAAATCCGTAGCGCTCGTAAACCTCTTTGTCTGTCAGATATTCGGTATCGCTACCCATCAAAAGTGCGGCAAGCTCTGCTGCAACCGATTGCTCCACCTCGCAAAGCACGCCTGTACGATAATACTTGCCAAGCGCCATACGATGCTCCTCTTGTTTGCCACCAATACCGGTGCGCATGGTCAATCTGGCAGCAGAGGCATCCAAAAGCAGCTTGGCATTCTGATCCTTGTGGATCATGACGGCAGGGGAATAGGACACCTCACCGATCATCGCACGTTGGGTCACGCGCGCGATAAACGCATCGGTCGGCACACCCTTGATGCCGTAATAGTGATGCCCCTCCAGAACCACGCCGCTTGCGCGCTGCAGCACCACGTCGCACTCCTCCCAGATCACGTTGGGATAGAATTCGCGGTATTGCGCCCGCTGCTCCTCGGTCATATGTGGATCGCTCAAGCTACTGCAAGAGACAAAGAAACAAAGCAACGTGCAAAAAACGGTCAGATAAACGATGGATCTTTTCATAGCGCGCTCCTTTCTGTTTTTGGAGTAATTTAATTGTAGCAAAAAATGCATGCATTGTCAATATTTCGCCGCTTACCTATATAGACAGGAAAAATGAGAAAAGGTTTCGCGGTTTTTAAAAAATATTACACTTTTCCCCCTATAGCGTGTAAGTTATTATGTTGTAAATGTCCGTCTTGACAACACCGCTTGTATATGCTATAATGTAAGTTGGTAAACTATGAAACGAGGTTACACTCACATGAAGGTTGGATTTATTTCGCTCGGTTGCTGCAAGAACCAGTTGGACACCGAGGTCATGCTGCATCACGTTGCCGAGGCGGGCTATGAAATCACCCCCGAGGACATTGAGGCAGACGTTATTATCATAAATACATGCGCGTTCATCGAAAGCGCAAAAAAGGAAGCCATTGACAACATTCTGGACGTAGCTTGGCTTAAGGAAAACCGCAATCTGCGCGGCATTATCGTCACCGGCTGTCTTGCAGAACGTTACGGCGAGCAGATTATCGAGGAAATGCCTGAGGTAGACGCCGTGCTGGGCGTTGGCTCGATCCACAACATTGTGGACGCCATCAAGGCCATCACCGCTGACAAGCCCTGCAAGTATTTCTCCAAGGAGGACAAGGAGACCGTGGCACTGGGCGGCGACCGCGTGCTGACCACCCCCGAATACGCCACCTATTTAAAGATCGCCGAGGGCTGCGACAACCGCTGCGCATACTGCGCCATCCCCGGCATTCGCGGCAAGTTCCGCTCCCGTCCTATGGAGGAGCTGGTGGAGGAAGCCGTGCAGCTGGAGGAGCTGGGTGCTAAGGAAATTTCCATCATCGCACAGGACATTACCCGTTACGGACTGGACCTGTACGGTGAATATCGCCTGGACAAGCTGCTGCGCGCCATTACCGACGCGACCAAAGCAGTACGTCTGCGCCTGCTCTACTGCTACCCCGACAAGATCACCGACGCGCTGGTAGCCGAGATCCGCGACAACGACCGCATTATCAAGTATATCGACATGCCCATTCAGCACATCAGCAACCATATGCTCAAGGCAATGAACCGCCACGGCGACAGCGCCATGATCAAGGACGCGATCCAGAGCCTTCGTACCATTCCCGGCATGACGCTGCGTACCACCTTTATCGTGGGCTTCCCCGGCGAGACCGAGGAGGATTTCCTGGAGCTTTGCGAGTTCACCAAGGAGGCGCGCTTTGACCGTCTAGGCGTATTCACCTACTCCCGCGAGGAGGACACCCCTGCATACGATTTCCCGGATCAGATCGACGAGCAGATCAAGCAGGACCGATACGACATCATCATGAAGGAGCAGATGCTGATCGGTGCCGAGCTCAACGAGCGCAAGATCGGTACGACCGTGCGCGTGCTTTGCGAGGACTACGACCCCGTGAGCGAAACCTGCTACGGCAGAAGCGACGCCGATGCGCCCGATATTGATGGCAAGGTCTACTTCCGCGCTGCAATTCGCCCCATGCCCGGCTCTTACGTGGACGTACAGATCTCGGACGTGGTGGACTACGATTTGTTCGGAGAGGCAGTACAAATCCAATAACAGGAGGACACACACATGAAAATGAATCTTCCCAACAAGTTAACGCTGCTCAGACTCATTATGGTTCCCTTTTTCATGGTAGCAATGGCGCTGCCCGAGCTGATTGAGCTCTCGCCCACTGCACACGTAACCTGCAATATCATTGGAGTTTCGCTCTTTATCCTTGCATCCATCACCGATTTTTTGGACGGCATGATCGCACGCAAAAACGGGCTTGTCACCAATTTCGGCAAATTCATGGACCCGCTGGCAGACAAACTGATGGTCATTGGCGCGATGCTCATGATCCTGTACAAGAGCGATTACGAATTCATTCACCCCTTATTTGTCTGGACCACCGTAGCGGTCATCTTCCGCGAGCTGACCGTAACCGGCATTCGCCTTTTGGCGGTGCAGGGCGACGGCAAGGTCATTGCCGCAAACATTCTTGGCAAGATCAAAACCGTTTCGCAGATTTTGTGCATCTGCGCGGTCATCATCGAGCCGCTGATCTACCAAGGCATCGGCGCGGACGGCTTTATGGCAACCTACATGCCCATTTCCCTTGCCACCACCGCGTTCATGCTGGTGTTCACGGTTTGGTCGGGCATCAATTACACCGTTGCCGGCGCGAAATATATTAGAACAAACGATTGACCGTGCATGCAAAAGCAGGGGCTGATTCAAATTGAATCAGCCCCTGCTTTTTATGTTATCTTTTGGCAACAAACTGCGTGATGCCGTTCTCAAAGCTATTGTTGCTTCCCGCTTCCCCCAGCTCAGCAGAGCCGATCACGCTCGCACCGTTCTCATGCGCATTGTTATACCAGCTCTCTTGCTTTTTCTCCTCTGCTGCTTTCTTCTTTTTTCTTCCGAAAAGCTTCTTAATAATATTCATTGCGCCGCCCTCCCGTTGTGTAATGCGGGTCATCTCTCGCGATCCGACAAGCCGATCACAATGCTATCGGGACTGATATAAGCCTCTTCGTTGGGCGTGCCTGTCTTGGGATCGTAATGATTGCTTTGGGCATTAAACCAAAGCTCTTGTTTCTCTTCTTTTTTCTTCTTTTTACCGAAAAGCTTTTTGAAAACGTTCATAGACGACCTCCTGTGTAATTTTTTCAATATCAGTATACCACACAGATCACGTCGATACAAGAGTTTTTACAAAAAAAGTTGTTGAGATAAGGGCGGGCGATCACATATTTCGGCTATGCCGAAATTCTCGCCCCTACGGCTGTTTTTGTTTGGGTTTTACGTATTAAAACCACAGCGCAGACACTTGTAGGGGCGATCAGTGATCGCCCGCTCACAGCCTTTGTTACTCTTTTAGGAACCGGCGTCCTCGGCGATCTGTCCCATATCCTCGGAAATCCATTTTTCACCACATCGCAAAAGAACCCCGCCGAAATCGGCGGGGTTCTCAATATTGTAATTTTTATAAATTACTTCTTCAGAGCAGCCTGTGCAGCAGCCAGTCTTGCGATCGGTACACGGAAGGGAGAGCAAGAAACGTAGTCCAGGCCAAGGGTATGGCAGAACTCTACGGATGTGGGGTCACCACCGTGCTCACCGCAGATACCGATGTGCAGCTTGGAGTTGTTAGCGCGACCGTCAACGCAAGCCATCTTCATCAGCTTGCCAACACCGGTCTGGTCCAGCTTAGCAAAGGGATCGTTCTCGAAGATCTTGGTGTCGTAGTAAGCGGTCAGGAACTTACCTGCGTCGTCACGAGAGAAGCCGAAGGTCATCTGAGTCAGGTCGTTAGTACCGAAGCAGAAGAAGTCAGCGTTCTGTGCGATCTCGTCAGCGGTCAGACATGCACGAGGAATCTCGATCATGGTACCAACCTCGTAGTCAAGCTCAACACCTGCAGCAGCGATTTCAGCGTCAGCAGTTGCAACAACAACGTTCTTAACGAACTTGAGCTCCTTAACCTCACCAACCAGAGGAATCATGATTTCGGGAACCATCTTCCAATCGGGATGAGCCTTCTGTACGTTGATAGCAGCGCGGATAACTGCCTTGGTCTGCATCTTAGCGATTTCGGGGTAAGTTACAGCCAGACGGCAGCCACGGTGACCCATCATGGGGTTGAACTCGTGCAGACCCTGGATAATGGTCTTGATCTGCTCAACGGTCTTGCCCTGGGTGTTAGCCAGCAGAGCGATCTCGTCCTCAGTGGTGGGAACGAACTCGTGCAGAGGGGGATCCAGGAAACGGATGCAAACGGGAGTGCCCTCGAGAGCCTCGTAGATCTTCTCGAAGTCAGACTGCTGGTAAGGCAGGATCTTGTCCAGAGCTACCTCACGCTCAGCAGCGTTGTCGGAGCAGATCATCTCGCGGAATGCAGCGATTCTGTCTGCCTCGAAGAACATGTGCTCGGTACGGCACAGACCGATACCCTCAGCGCCCAGCTCACGAGCCTTCTTAGCGTCTGCGGGAGTATCAGCGTTGGTTCTGACCTTCAGGGTGCGGAACTTGTCAGCCCAGCCCATGATGGTGCCGAAGTTGCCGGAGATCTCAGCGTCAACAGTCTTGATGATGCCGTCGTAAATGTTACCGGTAGAACCGTCGATGGAGATGTAATCACCCTCAACGTAGGTCTTACCAGCCAGAGTGAACTTCTTGTTCTCCTCGTCCATTGCGATCTCG
>JAZRQR010000105.1:0-12387 GCA_045650025.1 Eubacteriales bacterium | reverse complement strand
AACAGAACGCAGAAGCCATATAGACTTCTGCATTCGTCTTGTTCTTTTTTTCGCTAATTTATCAGCCCGATGAAGCAGTCTTTTTTTATACTCTGTAAATCTTTGCAATGTTCTTATACGCGGGCGTTTGGATGACAAAATCACCGTATTCCAATCGCGGCGCACTCTCGGAGCCGAACATGACGAAATACGTGCTGATGATATAATTCTCATAAAAGACCGCGTCGTATACGTTGACGCCCAAGAGGTCACACGGGGTATCGGTCACAAGGTCGTTTTTCTCCAGTGCTGCGGCAATGGTTTGCTTTGCCTTGGCAGTGTATGCGTCCAGCTGCTCTTTTACGTCATAGGCGGGCGTGGGGGCTTTTCCGACCGCGCCGTCAAGCAGGGCTTGCGCAAAGGGAACGGGCGCAAAGCCTTGGTCAAAGGCAATGTGATTGTCCACCAGAACGGACAAAAGCAACGCACCAACGTCGTAGCAGATAATGCGAACGGGCAGCAGGTTGGCAGGATCGGTGATTCTTTCCAAAATTGCCGCGCGCTTTTTCTCAAACAGCTCGGCAGACAGCTGCTTTAAGCATTGCAGCTCTACGAAATTGGCACTGCCCTCGATCTGCTCAACGCAGGATTCGTAGGCAAAGGCATACGGAAAGGCTGCGGAGCGGTATTTGCGGATCTGCAGGAATTCGCGGAACGCCTGCGCGTCAAATTGCTCCGACAACGCGCAGAGCAGGTGGTTTTCCTGCAGCTTGAGATCCAAATTTTCCGCATCATATCGGTAGTGGTACAAGGCATCCAACTCGTCGGGGAAACGGCTGTCCCCGTGCATCATCTGGAATCCATGGAACATTTCGTGCACCATTTTGGAGGCGAGCACGCGTGTGTCAGGCTGATCCTGCACGTACCAGATGGCGATCCATTCGCCTTGGTACAGAATCGCGGTATTGGCGCAAAACGCATCGGTCTTGGGCACGTAGGCGCCATCAAAAAAGCACGCGTCGGTGGTATAAAGCGCAAATTTCAGCGGTGCAAAGCCGTTCCAGAGCTTGGAAAAATCAAGCGTGTCGATGTGCTGTTTGACTTCGGTATATAGTGTCCGTAAATCCATGTGGCATCTCCTTCAAAACGGTTGTCTGATGTCAGGTCGTTCCAATCAAATACATTATAGCATGAAATCCCCGGAAAGTAAATAGGACGGCTCGAAAATCGGAGCCGTCCTGATTTTTATTGGGGGTTAGTCAAACGCGGGGTTATATGCGTAGTAATTCTTGCGATCCAAGCCCTCGCGGGTCTTGTTCAGGGCTTCGGCGAAGCGCTGGTAGTGCACAAGCTCGCGCTGGCGCAGGAAACGGATGACGTCCTTAACGTCGGGGTCATCGGCAAGGCGTAGGATGTTGTCATAGGTCACGCGCGCCTTTTGCTCGGCGGCAAGGTCTTCGTTCAGATCGGCAATCGGGTCGCCCTTGACGGCAAGGTACTTGGTATCAAACGGCACGCCTGCCGCGCTGACGGGGTAGACGCCGGTGGTGTGATCCACAAAATACGAGGCAAAGGGGCTCTCGGAGATCTCCTTTTCGGAGAGATTGCGCGTCAGCTGGTATACGATGGACGCGATCATCTCCATATGCGCCAGCTCCTCTGTACCGATATCGGTTAGCGTTCCGATGACCTCCTTGTCGGGCATAGAAAAGCGCTGATTGAGATAGCGCAGGGAAGCGCCCAGCTCGCCGTCGGGGCCGCCAAGCTGCGTGATAATGGCGCTTGCCAGCTTGGGATTTGGCGTTTTGATGTTAACGGGGTATTGCAGCTTGCGTTCATAGATCCACATATCTTATCCTCCAAACTTGTCGTTTTGCCAAGGCCAAGGGCTTTGCCCCCACTCCCAAAGTGCGGGGTTTTTGTTGTCGTAAATGGTCATAGGACCGCAAGCCTGCGCGTAGGCGTTTGCCACTGTCTCGCGCTCGGCGATCAGCTTGCGGTAGTAGTCCAGGGCGGCTGCGTTGTCGGGATAGCTGTCAAGGTACAGCGCAAGCTCCACAATGGCGAAATCCAATCGCTGCAGCTTGGCGTAAAGCTGCTTGCATTCTTTGCTTTGCGTCATATCCATGGCTTACCGTCCTTTCCGCGCGCCCCGAAAGGGGAAGTCCAGCGCTTTGAATAGGGTGCCCTTTTCCAGCCATTGCTCGCATTCGTAAAGATCGGCAAAGGCTTGCTCGGGCGCGTATACCATTGCCAAGGGATAGTCTGCAAGGCAGGTGGGGGTTGAAGGGGCAGAGGGTGTGACGTTGGCAACGGGCAGATCTGCGCGGCAGCCGCAATCCCGCATGCCCTGATTTTGTCGCAGCGTGGCGTAATCGGCGTGCTCGCGGATGCGCCCTGCGCTGCTTCTTTGTGCGTACATGTTGGTTCCTCCTGTGCGAAAATTGAGCACGTGCTCAATGGCAGTATATGACGAAGACCGGAAAATCGTGTCGAACGTGCGCACCCGGGCGGGGCGGTGTGTGAGGGGCGCAATTTGTGGGAATACTGTGAAGAGAATGGGAACAACCCATAAAATTATAAAAAACTATTGACAAAGTAATGTTAGCGTGATAAAATGGTTTCGAAAACCACATTACAGATTGGAGAGGCGCTTTGGAAGTTTTTCTGCATTGTTTATTTGCCGTATTTTGCTCAGTATCGCTGATCGGCATTCTGTTATATCTGCCCCGCGCCAAGTGCTGGCTGTATGCCTTTGGCAAGCAAGAGCGCTTGCACAATGCGCATAAAAACCGCCTGGCGGTCATTGTGCCTGCCAAAAACGAGAGCGCGAGCATTACGCCGCTGTTTGACAGCCTTGCGCGCCAGACCTACGACCGCGACCAATTTTCGGTGTTTGTGGTGGTGGACGACGCGAGCGATCCCACTGTGGACATGACCAAGGCGCGCGGTTACGTGCCCGTGGTGGTCAGCGGGCAGACCAAAAAGGGAGACGCGCTGGACGGCTGCCTTAGACAGATCCTGGCAGAGGATGCGCAGGTGTATGACGCGTATATCGTCATCGACGCGGACACCGTGCTGGATGACGCCTACCTTGCCGAGATGAACAACGCCATGGGCACGGGCGCGGATATCATCGTGTCCAAAAAGCGCGTGAAAAATTACTTTTTCGGCGACAAGCGCACGCGCACGCTGTCTGCTTGCTGCAACGGCGTGATCTGGACGCTGATGGACAACCTTGGAAACTACTACAAGACCAAGCACGGCTACCCCTGCTTTATTGTGGGCACGGGATTTCTGATGCGTGCCGAGCTTGTGCGCAAGAACGGCGGTTGGCCGTATCAAAGCACGCTGACCGAGGACGTGGAGCTGATGATGGACACCGTGCTCTCGGGCTACCGCACCTACTATTACCAGCATGCCATTGTGTATATGGAGGAGGCAACCGAGCTGCGCGTGACCAACAAGCGCAGACTGCGCTGGATGACCGGCGTGGTGGATAGCGACCGCCTCTACATGCCGCGTATTGATCAGAAGCTGCAAAAGGGCAGCACCCGTCAGCAGCGCATGCAGCGCTATCACGCCACCAATCTCAACATTGTGTACGGACTGGTT
Source organism: Eubacteriales bacterium (assembly GCA_045650025.1). Classification (GTDB taxonomy): domain Bacteria; phylum Bacillota; class Clostridia; order Oscillospirales; family CAG-272; genus SVQP01. Next base: position 8,793 of record JAZRQR010000105.1, on the reverse strand, counting down.
GGCACGGCGCTGGTGTATGCTGCCGTCAGCCTGGTGCTCGCTCTTGTGCTCTTGGTATGTGCCAGTCCGCTTTGGTGGCAGGCGCTGCTTGGCTGTGCTGTTGGCATAGGCGCAATTTACGTGTATTTTCTGATCCCTACGGTATTTGCCGTGCTGTCCGATTGGAAGGTCATCGGGCTGTCGTTTCCCTATAAAATTGGCTTGATCTTCGCGCACCCCGTGTATTATATGGGGTATATTCCGATCATGCGCCGCGCGCTGTTTTCCAAAAAGGGCAGGAACACCTGGGAGGCGATTGATCGTGCAGACTTTACAAGGAAAGAGGGTGAGTGTCCGTGATGGATGCAGAAACCAGAGCACAAGTGCTCTCGGACATTGAAAAATACGAGGTGCTTGGCGAGTTTGATCGCCACGTTGACCCTGTGGATTACAGCATCGTGTTGCCCGTGACCAAGGATTTCCCGTACGTGCGCCGCGGCTTTGATAAGATCCGGACCGGCTTGCGTTATCGCTTTGTGGTAAAGCCCTTCCGCCGCAAGATCGTGCGCGACGTCATCAAGCCCGAGGTATACGGCATCGAGAACGCGCAGGGCATCAAGAGTGCGGTCATCACCTGCAACCACGTCAACAAGTTTGATTGCCTTGCCCTGCAGCATGCGTTTCGCAAGCAAAAGCGCAAGATCTACACCGTGGCAGCGCCGTTTAACAATATGAAAGGCGCGTTTGGCGAGGGCATGCGCGCGGGCGGCATGCTGCCGCTTTCGGATGATCCCGCCGTCATGCGCCACTTTACCCGGGCGGTGGACTGGTATTTGCAGCACGATAATTTCGTGGTCATTTATCCCGAGCAGGCGATGTGGTGGAATTACCCCAAGCCGCGTGTGTATAAGGACGGCGCGTACACGTTTGCCGTGCGCAACAACGTGCCCGTGATTCCGACGTTTATTACCTATCGTCCCAGCGGTAGGGTGAGCGAGCAGGGAATTGAGGAAATGTATCTGACGGTGCATGTGATGCCGCCGATCTACCCCGATCCCACCCTGCGCCGTCACGACAACGTGGCGGGAATGAAAAAGAAAAACTTTGCTATGTGTAAAGCAAAGTACGAGCAGGTGTACGGCTGTGCCTTGACCTACTCGACCGCCGACCCCGAAAAGGCACCCGACAAGATCGCGCTGGGTTAAACGCTTATGTTTCGGTATTATATCATTGCGATCGTAGCGGGGAACGTGCTCATTGGTCTGATCAACGGACTTGTTGGTCTGCCGGGCTGCTCCGCGCCCGTGGCAACGCTCGTGTACGTGGGCGTGTCCGTTCTGTTTACCGCGCTTGCTTTCGCGCTGGACGCCGTGATAGCCATGGCAATAAGAAAGCTGCCCGAGGGGGCTGTGGATCCCCGTCGGCGTATGTATCGCGTGGCAAAATGGGAGAAGAAGCTTTACAAAAAACTGGGGATCGTGTCCTGGAAGGATAAGATTCCCGAGGCGGGCGGGCTTTTGGTTGGATTTCAAAAGTCCCGTGTGCTGGATTTTCACGACAACGCGTATCTGTTGACGTTTATGCGTGAGTCGGTCTATGCGGAGCTCATGCACGTGATCTCCGCAGTGGCAGGACTTGCGCTGCCCGCACTTTGCGTACTGCCAAGGCTGTGGTCCTTGGCAGTGCCGGACGTGCGCTGGGGCTTGCGGGTGGCGTTGCCGGTGGCGCTGGTCAATTTGGTGCTGCAGGTGCTGCCCGTTATGGTGCAGCGGTACGTGCGCCCCCAGCTGATGCGCGTATATGAGCGCAACCTCTCAAGAGAACAAAAACGCGTGCAACAAAACGCAAATTAAAAAGCAGGGCTGCCTCAGAATCCGGGGCAGTCCCGCTTTTTTGCTTGGATATTACACCATTCTGTGCGTACGCAGGTACCAACGTGCGTATTCTTCCCAGAAGGTGTTGAAGATCCGATAGGAAGTTTTGTACGCTGCATCTCCCAGCGAAACCAGATCCATCATGGCGATCAGGTACCAGGCGTAAAGCTTGGCGTGCGGTGCCTTGACCAGCAGCTCGGTATTATCGTCCTCCTCGGCGTCGTATTGCGCCACGTCGGAGGGATAAATACCCATGATCTCGGTCTGCACCGCTCCTTCGATCTCGTTGATCCACACGGTCTTGGTTTTATCGCCAAAGGAGTTGGGGCGCACTTCGTCCACGTAATCGATCAGCTCTCGAATGGTCATTTGCCCACTCCCATCTATGTAAATTCGGCTTTCACCGTGCGCTTATTATAGCACAGACGGGCGGCTTTGTCGTTCCCCATATTGGGTAGATAGCGATCGTGGGAGGGGATTGCTCCTCCTTGCCTGCAAAAAACCTTTTTTCAAGCTTTGATCAAAACTTTTCATAAGAAAGCGGGGCTGCCGTTTGGCAGCCCCGCTGTTTTTTAAATTCGCCTCATGAGATCCAACAGGATCTTGCAGCCGACCTTTGCCGAGGAATCGCGGAAGGTGGCGTAATCCATAGTGGAGGGATCGTTGCAGTTGTCCGAAATGGCACGCAGAATGCCTACCTCAACGCCGTTTGCGTAGCAGACCTGGCAGATCGCCGCGCCTTCCATCTCGCATGCAACCGCGTCAAAATTGTCGGTAATGCGCGCTCTTTGCGCAGGAGATGCCACAAACTGGTCGCCCGAAGCAATCGTGCCGCGCACGTAATGCACGCCCTGCGCCTCAATGCAAGAGGAAAGCAGGTCACCAAGGCGCTCGGAGCAGGGCAGATATACCATATTGATGCCCGAGATCAAGCCCACGGGGTCACCGATGGGCGAGGTGTCCATGTCATGCTGTACGGTATTGGTTGCCACGGCAATGTCACCAATGCGAAGCGCATCGCAAAGCGAGCCGGCAACGCCCACGTTGACAATGGCGCCAACGCCGAAGTGCAAAATCATGGTCTGCGTGCACATAGCGGCAAACACCTTACCAATGCCGCATTGCGCAATGACCGTGTCCTTACCGCAAAGCGTGCCTTGCGTGAATTTGATCGAGCCGACCAAGATTTCCTGCGCGTTTTCCATCTGCGCAATCAGAGGATCGACCTCGCAAGCCATCGCGCCGATAATACCGATTCGTTTATTCATAGGAGAAATCCTTTCTTTCGCTGAATTTTTCGTTGTCCATCAAAGCATGCAGGTAGCGCTCGCATTCGGTCTTGGCAGCAGCCATGTCCAGGTTTTGGTAGTTACCGCATTCCTTGCGCGCGTTGCCGGGCATCTGGCCGGTGTAGGCAATGGCGTCGGAAAGGCAATTGCAAAGCAGGGCAAAGGCATCCGCGGGAGCGGTGTCGCGCATGAGTAGGTAAAAGCCGGTCTGGCAGCCCATGGGGCCAAAATAGATCACGCGCTCGCTGTCCGCGCTGTTGCGCAAAAGCGTGGCGAGCATATGCTCCACCGAGTGCATGGTCAAATGATCCATATAGTCGCCTGCGTTGGGCGTGCGCGTGCGCAGATCAAAGGTCATCACGTCGCCGTCAATGCGGGAGACGTAAAATCCGGGGGTGATGGTATCGTGATCCACGGTAAAGCTGGTGATTCGTTTCATGTGGGAGCGTCCTTTCGTTTGATGCAATCATTATATCATGAATTGACAAAAAAGAAAAGGGGAATTGCGGAAATTTTCGTAAAAATGCCTTGATAGCGCGCGCAAAATATGGTATACTGTAGACAATGGATTCGTATGGCAATCACTATGTAGGGCGGGGGCTTGCTCCCGCCGTAAAAAGCTAAATATATATTGAACGAGGATTTTGGATATGCAACCTTATGAAAGATTTTTAAAATACGTCGCATTCCCCACCATGTCGGACGAGAGCTCCCAGACCGTTCCCAGCTCCGAAAAGCAGATCGTGCTGAGCATGGCGCTGGCTGCCGAGCTGATGGCGCTCGGACTTGAGCAAGTCGAGCTGGACGACAAGGGATATTTATATGCAACCCTGCCCGCCAATACCGAGAAAGCGTGTCCCACCATCGGACTGGTTGCGCACGTAGACACCTCGGACGCTTGCGCGGACGCCCCCATTGCGGCACGCATTGTCGAGTACACGGGCGGTGACATTCTGCTCAACGAGGAAAAGGGCATTTATATGACGGTTGCGGATTACCCCAACCTGCAAAATTACGTGGGTCAGCACCTCATCGTGACCGATGGCACCACGCTGCTCGGCGCGGACGATAAGGCAGGCGTGGCGGCTATTATTTCGGCGGTAGAGCGCCTGATCCAAAGTGACGCACCGCACGGCACGGTCAAGATCTGCTTCACACCCGACGAGGAGATCGGCAGAGGTGCGGATCACTTTGACGTGGAAAAATTTGGCGCGGATTACGCCTACACCGTGGACGGCGGACCTTTGGGCGAGCTGGAATACGAGAATTTCAACGCCGCATCTGCCGTAGTCAGCTTTGCGGGCGTGTCCATTCACCCCGGCTCTGCCAAGGACAAGATGAAGAACGCCCAGCTGGCGGCTATGCAGTTTAACGCGTTGCTGCCCGCCGAGCAGATCCCCGCTTGCACCGAGGGCTACGAGGGATTCTTCCACCTGTGCGACATGCAGGGCGATTGCGAGCATGCGCAGCTGGTGTATATCATCCGTGACCACGACCGTGCACTCTTTGAAGAGAAAAAGCAGGTCATGCAGGCGGCTGCCGACCGGATCAACCTGCTCTGGGGCGCGGGCACCTGCACCCTTTCGATGAAGGACTCCTACTACAACATGAAGGAGATCATTGATAACCACATGTACACGGTGGAGCGTGCCAAGGCTGCCATGGAGCAGCTGGGTATTACGCCCATGGTGGTTCCGATCCGCGGCGGCACGGATGGCGCAAGACTTTCCTTTATGGGTCTGCCTTGCCCCAACCTTTGCACGGGCGGCGAGAATTTCCACTCGCGCTTTGAGTTTTTGTCGATCGAGTCGCTGGATGGCACGGTGGATATTGTGGAGCGCATTCTGTATAACGCCGTGGAGGAGTAAGGCATGGCTAAACTGTATTTCAAATACGGCGCAATGGGGTCGAGCAAGACCGCAAATGCGCTGATCACCAAGTTTAATTACGAGGAGCGCGGCATGCGCGTCTGGCTGATCAAGCCCGCCATTGACACGCGCGACGGCGCGGGCATTATCCGTTCGCGCATTGGGCTTGAGGCGCAGGCGCAGATCATAGGCGCGGATACCGATATTTACGCCGAATTTGTGGCGCACGGCGACTGCCACGTCATCATTGCGGATGAGTGCCAGTTCTTTACCGAGGCGCAGATCGACCAGCTGCGCCGCATTGTGGACGAGCTGGATCTGCCTGTTCTGTGCTTTGGCTTGCGCACCGACTTTATGACCCATCAGTTCTGCGGCAGCCGCAGACTGTTTGAGGTGGCGGATTCCATTACCGAGATCAAGACCATTTGCACCTGCGGCAAAAAAGCCATTGTCAATGCGCGCATTGACGCGGACGGACGCGTGGTGACCACGGGTGGCCAGATTTTGCTTGGCGGTAACGATTCTTACGTAGCAATGTGCCACAGCTGCTGGAAGCAGGCAATTGCCGCGCAGGAAAGCGAGGGGGCACATGACTAAGCCCATGATCGTTGGCGTTGCGGGCGGTACAGGCTCGGGCAAAACCACGCTGGCGGCGCATATTGCGGCGGCGTTCGGGAAGAACGTGGCGGTCATTACGCACGACAGCTACTACAAGCTGCAAAAGGGCATGACCTACGAGCAGCGCTGCCTGACCAACTACGATCACCCCGATGCATTCCAGACCGATCTTTTGTGCGCGCATCTGGACGCGCTGTGTCGCGGCGAGGGCGTGGACGTGCCGGTGTACGATTACACCGTTCATAACCGCAGCGAGCAGGTCACGCGCGTTGAGCCTGCGCCGCTGATCGTGTTGGAGGGCATTCTCATTTTCTCGGACGCGTCCTTGCGCGAGCGCATGGATCTGCGCGTGTTTGTGGATACCGATGCGGATGAGCGCATTCTGCGCCGCATTTTGCGCGACACCAAGGAGAGAGCCAGAAGCCTGGATTCGGTGGTCTCGCAGTACTTAACCACGGTCAAGCCCATGCACGAGGCGTTTGTGGAGCCCTTTAAGCGCTATGCGGACGTCATTGTTCCGGGCGGCGGCAACAATCCCGTTGCGCTGGAAATGATCGTGCAGTGTATTTGCAAGCAGACCGGCTTGCATACCGAATCGTAAATACGAATACATTACATTGAAGCAGGGGGTGAGGGAGTGCATAAAAAAATTGCGATGAGCACGGCGGTCCTGCTGCTTGTGCTGCTGATGGTGGCGTGTGCCACGTCTGCACCCGTGCCGTATCAAAAAGAAGCGGCGCTCCCCGTCTCGCCCGTACCGCTTGCATGTGTTGCAACGGGCGAGCTGATCGAGCAGAGCGCGCAGGCAACGCAGTACCAAAGCGGCACGCAGACGGCGGAGGAATACATATACGAGTGCCTGATGGCAGAGCAGACCGAGATCGATCTCTCCGCATACAAGATCCCGACCGATCGTATTACCGCGCTGTTTACCGACGTGATGAACACCTGCCCCGATCTGTTTTTCGTAAAGGCGGGTATTTCCTATACCTATACCTCAGCGGGCAACGTAGTCACGCTCAAGCCCTCCTATCGCATGACGGGTGACCGGCTTGCCGCTGCAAGAGCGGAGTGTGATGCGCATCTGGATGCCATTTGCGCGGGCGTGGACGAGGCATGGAGCGATTTTGAGATCGCGCTGTACCTGCACGATTACCTTTGCCTGCATTTTGCGTACGATACTACGTATCAGATCTATGATATGTATCAATTCCTGACCCTTGGCACCGGCGTTTGCCAGGCGTACACATTGACCTATGCGGCGCTTTTGCAGCGCTTTGGCATAGAGAGTGACGTGGCGGTCAGCGAGGCGATGAATCACATCTGGAATATCGTGATGCTGGGCGGGCAGCCCTATCACGTGGACGTGACCTGGGATGACCCTCTGCCCGATACCGAGGGGCAAGCCCTGCACCAAAACTTCCTGCGCAGTGACGCCGGCATTGCCACCACCGCGCATTATGCCTGGGTAAGCGACTACAACTGCACCTCGGATGCTTACGAGAGCACCTTTGTGGTGGACGTGGCGCAGCCGTTTTCCTACACGGCAGGGAAGTGGTTTTACGCGGACGGCGCACAGCGCGCCCTTCTGGCAGCCGATTTTGCCACCATGCGCACCGAGCCGGTGCTGAGCGTGCAGGACAAATGGCTGACGCCGGACGGTGGCTCGTATTACGTGGATGCCTTTATGGGAATGGGCACGTACCGCGGCAACGTGATCTATAACACGCCCAAGGGCATTTGGGCAAAAAATCTGCAAAGCGGTGTGACGGTGGAGATCGAGGTTGAGCCCTTGCACGGCAAGCAGATCTTTGGACTTTGGGTGGATGGAGACCGGGTGTATTACCTTGTGTCGGACGCACCCAACGGGCAAATGCAAACGTTTTCCTGCGGCATTGCAGACCTTGCGGACTATCTGCCGGGAGATGCCGATCAGAACGGCGTAGTGGACGGACGTGACGTCACCGCCCTGCTGCGCTATCTGGCGGATTTGCCTACCGCGTGCCATACGGGCGCGGCGGACATGGATGACAGTGGCACTCTTGACGCACGTGACGTGCAGCTGCTTCGTCAATTTATCGTAGAAAATCATTAAAATTTATACATCTGCGTCGGCAATGCCGATGGCAAAGGAGGTTCAAATGGATTTTAAATTTGTGGACAAAAAGTACCGTCCCGTACCGTTCTGGTCTTGGAACGAGCGTCTTCGCACTGAGGAAACGCGCAGACAGATCGGCATGATGGATGACGTGGGCATCGGCGGCTTCTTCATGCACGCTCGCGGCGGTCTGCAGACCGAGTACATGGGCGAGGAGTGGTTCGAGAACGTGGCCGCGTCCATTGACGAGGCAGGCAAGAGAGGCATGCACGCATGGGCGTACGACGAGAACGGCTGGCCCTCCGGATTTGGCGGCGGTATTGTCAACGGCAAGGGTCTGAAGTACCAGCAGAAGTATCTGCGCGTCAAGACTTTCACGCCCGATCTCGAGGATCCCAAGGGACCCGAGGTCATTTACTGCTTTGAAAACTACTGCTTCTACTACGAGGTCAACCCCTTCTACGTTGACACGCTGGACGGCGAGGTCATTGCAGACTTCATCAACGAGATCTATGAGCCCTACTATGCAAAGTACGGCACCACCTTTGACGGCTTCTTTACCGACGAGCCTCAGATCTCCCGTAACGGTATTCCGTGGAGCTTCATTCTGCCCGAGGAGTACGAAAAGGCATACGGCGAGCCGATCTACGATCACCTTATCGAGCTCTTTGTGGAGCGCGGCGATTGGCAGCAGACCAGAATGAACTTCTGGAAGCTGGTGACCGAGCTGTTCTCCAAGAACTACAACAAGCAGATCTACGATTGGTGCGAAGCACACGGTCTGCTGTATACCGGTCACTTGGTGCTGGAGGAAACCTTGGAGGCGCAGCTGACCAGTAACGGCGCTTGTATGCCCCACTATGAATACCATCACATTCCGGGTATGGACTGGCTGTGCCGTCCCATTTATCCCTGCCTGACCATGGCGCAGCTTTGCTCCACCGCAGCGCAGAGCGGCAAAAAGCAGATCCTTTCCGAGACCTTTGCACTTTGCGGCCACAACGTAGGTCACGAGGAGCTCAAGAGAAACTATGAGTGGATGATGGTACGCGGCGTCAACCTGATGT
>JAZRQR010000104.1:0-21420 GCA_045650025.1 Eubacteriales bacterium | reverse complement strand
CAATGATATAGTCGGATTCCTGCATGGTCTCCTCGTCGTGCTCTACTACGATCACCGTATTACCAAGGTCACGCAGCGTTTTGAGCGTGGCGATCAGCTTGGAGTTATCACGCGAATGCAAGCCGATGCTGGGCTCGTCCAGAATATACAGCACGCCGGTCAAAGCAGAGCCGATCTGCGTGGCAAGGCGAATGCGCTGCGCCTCTCCGCCGGAAAGCGTGCCCGCTTTGCGTCCCAGCGTCAGGTAGCCAAGACCCACGCTGACAAGAAAGCCGAGGCGAGCGCGGATCTCCTTGATGATCTCCTTGGATATGACCGCCTCTCCGCCCTCAAACTGCAAGGAATCCACAAATGCCAGCGCGTTTTCCACCGACATGGCGCAAAAATCGTGAATGTTCACACCGCCCACCGTGACGCCAAGCACCACGGGAGACAAACGCTTACCGCCGCAGGTGGGGCAATCTGCCTCCTGCACGAACTGCGTGTAATAGTCCTTGCCGAACATGCCGCCGTTCTTCATGCGGCTCTCCACCATGTCCAGTATGCCGTGGAACTTCAGCACCTGCTCATGCGTCTGCCCACCAAAGGTGCGCGAAATGCGATACACGCGATCGCCCGTGCCGTACAGCAGGGCGTTGAGCGCATCGGTGCTGAATTCGCGAATGGGAGTATCCAGCGTAAAGCCCGCCACCTTACCCACTTCGTGGAACAAAGGACCGTTCCAGCTGTCCTCTTCCAGCGTCTTGAAGCCGTTTACCGCAATCGCACCGCCGCGCAGCGACAAGCGCTTATCCGGAATGACCTTGGCAGCAGACACCGTTTGCGTCTCGCCAAGACCCGCGCACGAGGGGCATGCGCCCGTGGGGTTATTAAAGGAAAACATGCGGGGCTCCAGCTCACCGATCGAAATGCCGTGCTCCTCGCAGGCATAGCTTTGTGAGAAGGAAAGCTCAATGGGGCTGCCCTCTCCGCGCGGCACGGTGACGATCAGGAGGTGTCCCTCTGCCAAGTTGAGCGCGGTCTCCACCGAGTCGCCAAGGCGCGAGCGCACGCCCTCCTTTTGCACAAGGCGGTCCACCACGACCTCAATATCGTGCTTTTTGTTTTTATCCAGCGAAATTTCTTCGCCAAGGTCGTAAAGGCTACCGTCGATGCGCACGCGGGCGTAACCGCTCCTCTTGGCATCCGCCAGCACCTTTTCATGCATACCCTTCTGCGCGCGCACTACGGGTGCCAGCACCAAAAAGCGCTCGCCCTCGGGCAGCGTGCAGATCTTATCAATAATAGTATCGGTGCTCTGTCTGCGGATCTCCTTGCCGCAGATAGGACAGTGCGGAATGCCCACACGCGCGTACAGCAGACGCAGGTAGTCGTAGATCTCGGTCACCGTACCCACGGTGGAACGCGGGTTTTTGGAGGTGGTCTTCTGGTCGATCGAGATCGCCGGGCTAAGCCCCTCAATGGTGTCCACGTCGGGCTTGTCCATTTGCCCAAGGAACATGCGTGCATACGAGGAAAGCGACTAGACAAAGCGTCTGTGGCCCTCTGCATACACGGTATCAAACGCCAGCGAGGATTTGCCCGAGCCCGAAAGTCCAGTCAGAATGACCAGCTGGTCGCGCGGAATCTCCACGTCAATATTCTTAAGGTTATTGACGCGAGCGCCGCGAATTACGATTTTTTCTTGCTTCATATTCTGTCTTTCTTTGGTTTATTCTTGCGGTACGTAATGCACGCCCAGCGCATCGCGCAGCTTGGTCAGCTGCTTTTTGGTCAGGCGCGAGGTCTGGCGGATCTTTTGCTTGCCGTCCTTGAAGCGGAATGCCAGCCCGATGTTTTCATAGATCTCCTGATCCTCGGACAGGGGCTTTCCCTTTTGATCACAAGGAAACACGCTCATGAGCGTATCCAGCTCAAAATGCACGGCTCTGCCCTGCGCATCCTTGCCTGCAACCACAATGCCGTCCGAGCTGACGCTGACTGCCTCAAATGCCAGCACAAACGCTTCATACGCGGTGTACACCGTAAACAAGCCGAAAAACGGCAGCACAACGTAACCCACCACGTTATCCAGCACGTGGAATACGAACGATGCCGCCAGCAGTACCAGCTCGCCAAGCAATATCAGCAGCGTCCATCCCAGGTACTTCCCGTTGATGAGCGGCACGCGGATCTTTTTTCCCGAATTCATATCTCTTCTCCTCCTTGAATGCGCTTGATGCGGTCGCGCAAATACGCCGCCTTTTCAAATTCCAGCTTGGCGGCTGCACTGCGCATTTCTGCGGTCAGCTCGGCAATCAGCTTATCCTTTTGCTTGGGGCTGATCTTGCCCTTGGCGGTTTCTACCGCCTTGGCACCGCGCTTACCGTCCGCAGGCGAAGCCATATCGATAACGTCACGAATATCCTTGACCACGGTGCGCGGCACAATGCCGTTTGCCTTGTTGAAGGCGTCCTGCTTTTGGCGGCGGCGCGCGGTCTCGGTAATGGCTCTTTGCATTGAGCCGGTAATGGTATCGCCGTACATAATGACCTTACCCGAGGCGTTACGTGCGGCACGTCCGATGGTTTGAATGAGCGAGGTCTCGCCGCGCAAAAATCCTTCCTTATCGGCGTCCAGAATGGCAACCAGGGAAACCTCGGGCAGGTCAAGACCCTCGCGCAGCAGGTTGATGCCTACCAGCACGTCAAACACGCCCATACGCAGGTCTCGTATGATCTCCATGCGCTCCATGGTCTCTACGTTGAAGTGGATATAGCGCACGCGCACGCCGTTCTGCTCCAGATAATCGGTCAGATCCTCTGCCATTTTCTTGGTCAGCGTGGTAACAAGCACGCGCTCCTTTTTCTCCACGCGAATGCGGATCTCGCCAAGCAGATCGTCCACCTGTCCCTCAATGGGGCGCACCTCGACCTCGGGGTCCAAAAGACCCGTGGGGCGGATGAGCTGCTCGGCGACCTGCTCGGCATGCTCCTTTTCATAAGGGCCGGGCGTTGCGCTGACAAACACGGCTTGGTTGATCTTATCCTCAAACTCCTCGAAATACAAGGGTCTGTTGTCGTAGGCGGAGGGCAAACGGAAGCCGAAATCCACCAGATTTTTCTTTCTTGCGGTATCGCCGCCGCTCATGCCGCGCACCTGCGGCACGGCAACGTGCGACTCGTCGATAAACAGAATATAGTCGTCCGGGAAATAGTCCAGCAAGGTATAGGGCGTCGAGCCCGGTTCTCTGCCCGCCAGCACGCGGGAGTAATTCTCTACGCCCGAGCAGAAGCCCACCTCGCGCAGCATTTCCAGGTCGTACTTGGTGCGCTCGGTAATGCGCTGCGCCTCGATCAGCTTGCCCTCGGATTCAAACCATGCGGCTCTGTCCACCATCTCGCGGCGGATCTCCTCCAGCGCCGCCTCGCGCTTGTCGTCCGATACGGCGTAGTGCGTGGCGGGGAAAATGACGGCGTAGGACAAAACGCGCACCAGCTCACCCGTCAGGGGGTTGATGACCGAGATGCGGTCGATCTCATCGTCGAAAAATTCCACGCGCAAAAGCTTATCCGAAACGTTTGCGGTCATGATCTCCACGGTGTCACCGCGCACGCGGAAGCTATTACGCACGGGGTTAAGGTCATTACGCGAGTAGCTGATGGCAACCAAGCGGCGGATGAGCTGATCGCGGTCCATAAGCATACCGGGGCGCAGCGAAATCTGCAGCGTTTGGTATTCCACGGGGTCACCCAGCGTATAAATACAGGAAACCGATGCGACGATAATGACGTCGCGGCGCTCAAAGAGTGAGGAGGTGGCGCTGTGTCGCAAACGGTCGATCTCGTCATTGACCAAGGCATCCTTTTCAATATACATATCCTTGCCCGGGATATACGCCTCAGGCTGGTAATAATCGTAATACGACACGAAAAATTCCACCGCATTCTCGGGGAAAAATTCACGCATTTCGGTGCAGACCTGTGCCGCCAGCGTCTTGTTGGGCTCCAGGATCAGCACGGGGCGGTTGCATTTTTCAATGATATTCGCCATGGTAAAGGTCTTACCCGAGCCGGTCACGCCCAAAAGCGTCTGATAGCGCGCGCCGTTTTCCAGACCCTTGACCAGCTCTTCAATTGCCTGCGGCTGGTCGCCCATGGGCGAAAACGGGCTGTGCAGCTTAAACTTATCCATGTGCTTCTCCTTTCGAGTCATAGTATCTCAATTTAATAGTATAACACGTTTTTGCAAAAATGTAAAGATGGATTGCAAAAAATGATCTTCGCGAATAACTCCCGCAGAGTATCCCTCGAGTGTCATCCTGAGCGGAGGAATTTCGCAACAGGTTGCGAAATGACGGAGTCGAAGTTTTGCATAGTGTAGCGGTGTTTTGCAATGAATTGCGAAATACCGCGGAACGGCGCAAAACCGACGAGGAAGTGCGTGTTGCGCACGACCGAGGAAGGGATCTCCGAGCGGTTTATGACACGCCTTCCTGCGCAAAGAAGCATTTGAATGTAGTCGATTGGGATCGCTTTGAAAATGTAACAACGGCTGAGCAGACATTGAGAAAACCCATCGGAGATCCCGCCTGCGGCGGTTTTGCGCCACTCCGCTCTGCTGCGTTCTGCAAAACTTCGACTCCGTATGAAAACCCGAATAAAAGTATTCGAATCTTGATGCAAAACCGCGGGATTTCATACTCCGCTCAGGATGACACTCGGGGTGAGGCTGCACCGCTTATACAGGGGTTCTTCCGTAGGGGCGATTCACGAATCGCCCGAAACAACAGGGGCTATCAGGGGCTCAGAACCCGAATTTGCGCCAATGGGCAACCGATGCGTTTGGGCATCTTGCGCAAATCTGCATATCGCGTCGCAAGGCGACGCTTATGCGGGGGTTCTTCGCGTGAAAGTCAATGCAAAAAAGGACAGATGGCACAAATGCCATCTTTCCTTTTTTGGTGGGCTATCAGGGGCTCGAACCCCGGACCAACCGGTTATGAGCCGGTAGCTCTGACCAACTGAGCTAATAGCCCGTCAAAACGACTAATCTATTATACTGTTAAATATTCGAAATGTCAAGTGCTTTTTAAAAAAAGATCTCCCATTGCTCGCACAATGGGAGATTTATGATACTTTTTACGGCACTCTTGTAAATTCTGCGCCGTTGCTGACAAATACGATGGTGCCCTCCAGATCGGTGCGGTAGACCTGCATGTCGCGCTCTGCGTAGCGATCCAGAACCGGCTGGTTGGGATGTCCGTACTTATTGCCCGTACCGCAGGAAATGATCGCGATCTCGGCATCAATGGCATCCAGAAAATCCTCGCTGGACGAGGAGGACGAGCCGTGGTGACCCGACTTGAGAATATCACAATCCAGCTCGCTGCTTGCATACTTGGCAATGATCTCCTTCTCGGAAATCGACTCGGCATCCCCCGTCAGGATCATGGAGGTAGATCCGTAGGTCACCTTGGTCACCAAACTCCAGTCGTTGAGGTCGTTATAATCGGTCGAATTGGGGGCGAGGAACCAAATTTGCAAATCCCCCAGCGAGATGGTCTGTCCGCTGGTCACGTAGGTTACGGTGGTTCCCTGCTCCTGCGCGCCCTCCATCATGCGAGTGTAATCGCCCGTTGCCGTAAAGGTATCGGTATCGACCTCGGCGTTGGGCATGAGCAGATTGTTGACCGTAAACTCCTCAAAGATCATATCCATGCTGCCGATGTGATCCTCGTGCGGGTGCGTAGCGATCACGCAATGCAGCGTGGTCACGCCCAGATCATCCAGATATTTCTCCAGATCCGCCTCGCAGTCGTTATCGCCCGCGTCAATGAGCACGTTATACTCGGGTGCCATGATTAGAATGCTGTCCGACTGCCCGACGTCAAAGAAGTACACCATGATCTCACCGTCCAGCGCCACGCGCTCGGGCTTGGGCAACAGATCCATGATCACGTCTACGAAATCCTTGTATTTGTCTACGAACACCTCGTCTACAAGATCGTTGGGCAGCACCTTATCCAGCGCCTTTTCCACACCCTTGCCAACAAAGCCTTCCAAAAAGTCCTCTACCGTATTGGCGGGAATGACCCCTGCCATGGCAAGCGCCATTGCAATGCAGATCAGCACGGCAAGAATTGCCAGCATGATCAGACAAACGCGTAACGCCTTGGGCATACGCTTGCTTTTGCCCTTGCTGCTTTTTTTCTTTTGTGTCTGTGTCGTTTTCTTTTGATTGGTTTGCGCCATAGGAGCCTCCTTGCTGTTTCTGTGTATATTATATCATAATTCCCATGGAATTGGTGAGATTTTTTTGGTTTTTTGTAAAAAATAATATTCAAAAAAGTGTTGACAAGATGCATCCGTTGTGGTATAATGTATCTTCGGTACGGACTGCAAAGCAGTTCGTCTCTCTACCGCGCATAAATAAAACGAAGAGATGCGCGGTCGTAATAAAGTCCATAGGGAGGTAAAAACACATGGAAAAGGTACTCAATTCTTATGAAAGTCTGTTCATCGTTGACGTAACCAACGGTGAGGAAGCAACCAATGCTACCGTGAACAAGTTCACTTCTTTGATTGCTGACAACGGCACTATCATTGAGGTTGCACAGTGGGGCAAGCGCCGCCTGGCATATCCCATCAATGACATGCCCGAAGGCTACTACGTAGTCGTGACCTTCAAGGCTGCAGGTAACTTCCTGGCAGAGCTCGACCGTCTGTTCCAGATCGACGAGAACATTATGCGTTCTCTGACCATCAAGCTTGACTTCGAGCCCGTTGCTAAGGCAGCTGCTGTTGTTGAAGAAGTTGCAGTAGTAGAAGAAGTTGCCGAAGTGGCAGCTGACGCTGAGTAATTGGCACACAGAGGTTAAAGAACATGGCAAATTTTAATCTGAACAAAGTCATCCTCGGTGGTAGACTTACCGCTGATCCTGAACTGAAGCAGACCCAGAGCGGCATTGCCGTTGTAACGTTCCGTATGGCAGTCAATCGCAGATTCGCTTCCCGTGACAATGCGTCCGGTCAGCAGCCTGAGGTCGATTTCTTTACCGTTACCGCTTGGCGTTCTACTGCTGAGTTTGTCAACCGTTTCTTTAAGAAGGGCTCTTCTATCTGCGTAATCGGTTCTATCCAGAACAGATCCTGGACCGACCAGCAGGGTCAGAAGCGCTACATGACCGATATCGTTGCCGAGGAGGTCCAGTTCGTGGACAGCCGCAGCGAAAGCACGAACGCACAGTCCGGCGGTTATGCATCCGATATGTACGGTGCACCCGCTTACTCCTCTCCCATGGGTTCCGCACCCAAGTTTGAGGAGATCAAAACAGACGACGATCTGCCCTTCTGAGCGATCGTTCCCAAAATTTTAGAGGAGGATTCATAAGATGACTGAAAACGTTTCTCGTCCTGCGCGCCCCGTTGTTCGCAGAAGAAAGAAGGTTTGCATTTTCTGCGCCGATAAGGTTGCTTATATCGATTACAAGGATTCCGCAAAGCTCCGCAAGTTCATCAGCGAGCGCGGCAAGATCCTGCCCAGAAGAATGTCCGGCACTTGCGCTGTTCACCAGCGTGAGCTGAACACTGCTATCAAGCGTGCTCGTCAGGCAGCTCTTCTGCCCTACGTTTGCGACTAATTGCAGATTGCAAAATAGAAAAAACCGTTCGTTGCAAAACGAACGGTTTTTTCGTTTTATACACCCATCACTCCAGGAAATTGGAGGTGAGAAAATCCACGCCCCAGGAAATGAATTTCTGCGCATCGGCAGGGTCGTCCACGTTCCAGGTATTGACCGTGTGCCCGTGCTCGTGCGCGGTGCGAATGATCTCGGGAGTCAGAGACGGCCAGGCAACGTCCAGCTCCAGGTCATACTGATCCATCGCCTCCAGGATCGCATCGCTGTAAGGGAAGGTCAGGTACTGCAGGCTCTGCCCGGGCAGCAGCTCGCGCAGCACGATCAGATTGTCCAAGTGGAACGAAATAAAGCTCACCATATCCAAGGACACCTCTCGCTCCACCGCTTTGACCAGCAGCGCAATATCCTCGGGAGCAAAGGGATTTTTCAGCTCGATGACCGCCACCTTGCCGCCCGTACGACAAAAGCCGAGGTACTCCTGCAGCGTGGGGATGCGTCTGTCCTCTGCGGGGTGCTCATGCCCCCACATGCTGGTCAGCTCGACCTCGCGCAGTTCGGCAAGCGTGCTTTCGGCAATGATCAGATCGGTTTTGGCAGTCGTGCCCGTCCGGTCATCGTGCATGATCACAAACTGCTTATCCTTGGTGACGTGCACGTCACACTCAATGCCGTAATGACTTTTGGTGCTTGCATAGCGAAAGGACGGAATGCTGTTTCCCCGCTCCGCCACGAACAGCCCCTGATGGGCAATCATGCGCGTCGCGCCGTGATCAATCTTGACCGTATTCTCGTGCTTTTCCATATAAGCCCCTCCCCAAATCGTGGTATAGTCTTATTATACAACATATTCAGCCGAATTGCAAGTAAAAACGGGCTGCACAGCAGCCCGTTTTGTTTCGTATTTGATTACTGCTTGTCGTACTGACGACCGTCGATCAGAACAAAGCCGTCGCCCTTTGCGAAATCAAAAGTGCTCTTGGTGGTAGAAGCCTGACCGTCGCCGGTTTCAACGTCCTTGTCCCAAGTGATCACGATCTTGTCATCCTGAATCTCATAGGTACCGGTAACAGTGCTGGTAGTGGTCTTGCTGCCAATGGTTACGTCATCAGTTCTGGTAACGTTCTTGCCCTTGAACTCATAAGTGGTGGTGTAAGAGCCTGCGCCCAAGCCCAAGAAACCTTCGGACTCATAGGTTGCGGAGTAAGTACCGCTGATGGTGGAGCAAGAAGCAAGCACGGTGCACATCATAACAGCCAGAAGAGCGACTGCCATTACCTTAATCATGGTTTTCATAGTGAAAATCCTCCTTTAATTGTGTTTTTGGGGTGAACCCCACGTGAATATTATAGCAAGAACCGCAGAATTTGTCAAGCAAAAACTGCGGTTTTTATAAAAATTAAGGATTATTAAATTTTATCGGCGGTAGCTCTGCGCTTGCGGATCACGCAAACGATCTGTGCGATGACCAGCATGCCCTGCATACCAAAGCTCAGCCATACCAAAAGGTATCCTACCTGCGTATAGGGCGTTTGCACGTTGCGCGCATACACGTCCGCAACGACCATGCCCGTGGTCAACACCTCCTGCTGCCCCAGCACGCGTCCGCTGGGTGCTATGATGGAGGAAACGCCGGTGTTTGCCGAGCGCACCAGGTATCTGCCGTTCTCAATTGCACGGAACTTAGCTTGATTGTTATGCATATAAATGGCTGCTGAATCTGAGAACCACGAGTCGTTGGTGGAAAGCGTAATGATCTCGCCGCCAGCCGCCACGGTCTGTCTGACAGGCTCCTCGTAAATCGAATCAAAGCAGATGATGGGACCCAGCGCAACGCCAAGCGCTTCGGCTCGGATGCTGACCGCGTCCTCTCCCGGCAGAACGTCGCTTTCCAGCATGTTGATCTCATCCAGAACGGGCACGATTGCAGTCAGGAGCTGACGCCACGGCACGTACTCACCAAAGGGCACCAGCTTGCGCTTAAAATACATGGTCTGGTCGTAGCTGCGGTCGGGATAAAATGCGATCACGGCATTCAGACTCTCGGGGTCCTGCACCTCGGGATCCAGATTCTGCGTGGAGACAAAGGTGCTGACCAGCACGGTGGTTTGCGTGCGCTCCACCAGATCGTACACCATAAACAAGGGTGCACGGGTCTTGGAGTAATCCGGCGCATTAAACAGGTGGTAAGCAAGCGCCGTTTCGGGCCATACGATCAAGGTAGCCCCCTGCTCTGCTGCCTGCTCGGTCAGATCTGCGTAAACGTTGAAGGAGCGCAAGCCGGAATCCTCCGCCCATTTATCCTTGGAGGACAGATTGCCCTGCAGCGCCGCTGCTTTGATCGGGCTTGTTGTATCGGCATACCCACTCAGCATAGGTGCGAGCGAGGAAAGCACGCAAAGCGTGCAGCCAATGCACACCAGTGCGCGCAAAATGCGCATATCGGTGCGCAAGCGCTTCAGAACGGCATACACGACAGCCGCCGCCACAACAACAAACGCCGCAACCATAAAGCCGATCTGCCAAGGCGTTGCGTTTCCCTGCATGGCGTCCATGGAGGCAAGACCGAACAAAAGATTGCCGCCCAGCAGGCAGCCGCCAAGCAGCGCGTGCGAGAGGCGATGCTCGCGGCAGAGGATGCAGCCTGCAAAGGCATAATTGACTGCCACGATCAAAAAGGATACGAACAAGCCGCCAAGCAGCGAGGCACTCTGCGCCAGGGGCAGCACCTCACATTGCGACAAATACAGGCGAGACCACGGAAGTCCCGTCCAGCCAATGGTCTGCGACCACTCGTTGACCACCCACAAGCACGCCATCAGCAGCGGCTTGAGAATGGGATAACGCCCGGACAATGCCGTACGGCTAAGCAGACCGTACACCAAAAACATAATGGCGCTGAACACCGCCTGCAAAGCGGAAATGCCCAGTATGGCAAGCGCAATGATGCCGATGGCGGTATTGGGCTCAAAGCCCGCAAAGTCCATTGGATACATGGAAATAAACCAATGATACCCCGTGACGTAATAGACAAAATAAAATACAAAGCCGTACAGGTACATGCTGCCGAGCTTAGCCGTGGAGCCAAGGCTCTGCACTACCAGCGCAGCGGGAATGAGCGCAATCCAGGCAAGTATACCGAAATATGCGGGATATACCACCCCAAGCGCCGCCAGCACACCGCTTGCAAGCAGCAGCAAATAGCGCAATTTATGAACGGTACGTTGCATAAACGCCCTCCTTTCGATTGATCAGCTTATACTTTTGCGCCCGGGAAATCCTTCAAGAACCAAATCTCACTCTCGGGCAGGCGGAATTCCTTACCGTCCAGATAAGAGAGCACCTCGCCCTTTCCGCCCAGCTCAAAGCGCAGGCGATATGCGTACAGGGCTTGGTACTTGTACCCCTTTTCCCTGTCCTTTTTGTTGATGCCGTATTTGCCGTCACCAAGCAGTGGGTGACCGATATGTGCCAGATGCGCACGGATCTGGTGCGTTCTGCCGGTGACAAGATGTACCTCCAGCAGCGCGTTGCCGCCGTTTTGCCCGATCACGCGGTATTCGGTAATGATCTCCTTAGCACCCGGGAAGGCTTTGTCGCGCACTTCCACCATATTGTCGGCAGCATTCTTACGCAAATACCCGCGCAGGGTCTGCTTTTTCTGTGCGGGCACGCCGTGCGCGGCACACAGATAGAATTTGCCGATACGGTCCTCGCGGATATGCTCGTTCATCTCGCGCAGGGCTGCCGCGTTTTTGGCGGCGATGACAATACCGCCCGTATTACGGTCGATACGGTTACACATAGCGGGCGCAAAGCTTTGCTCGTCCTGGGGGTCATACTCCCCCTTTTGTGCCAGATACGCCTGCAGGTGCATGACCAGCGTGTTATCCTTAGCATCCGCATCCTCATGCACCAAAACGCCCGGGCGCTTATTGAGCAGCACGATATTCTCGTCCTCGTACACAATGCAAAGCTTGGGCACGATGCGCGAAAGCGCGCCCGTATCCTTTTCGGGCGACTCAAAAAACTCCTCACGGATAAAGAGCTGGATCTCATCTCCCTCGCAAAGCATATAGCTCTGCTCGGTTCTTGCACGGTTGACCTTGATCTTTTTGGTGCGGATATATTTATACATCAACGACATGGGCAATCCCTTGACCGCCTTGGATAAAAACTTATCCAGACGCTGCCCTGCGTCGTTCTTTTTAACCGTAATCGTGCGCATAGCACCCTCCAAAGTGAAAAATAGGGGGAGAAGACGTTCTCCCCCAAATAAAAGCAAAAATTACATGGTGCCGAAGATTCTGTCGCCTGCATCGCCCAAGCCGGGAACGATGTATGCGTGCTCGTTGAGGTGATCATCCAGCGCAGCGCCGTAAATATCTACGTCGGGGTGCGCCTTGAGCACCTTGGAAACGCCCTCGGGAGACGCAACCAGACACATAAAGCGAATGTTCTTGCAGCCTCTCTGCTTGAGCATGGTCAAAGCATCCACGGCAGAGCCGCCGGTTGCCAGCATGGGGTCAACCAGAATGACCAACCTGTCCTGAATATCGGTGGGCAGCTTGCAGTAGTACTCTACAGGCTCGTGTGTTTCGGGATCGCGGTACAGACCAATATGTCCTACCTTTGCAACAGGAACCAGAGACTGGATGCCGTCTACCATGCCAAGACCTGCACGCAGAATAGGCACGATGGCAAGCTTTCTGCCCGATACCATCTTTGCATTCATCTTGGTGATGGGGGTCTCAATGGTGACGTCCTGCAGGGGCAGGTCGCGCGTCAGCTCATAGCCCATGAGCATGGAAATCTCGTTGAGCAGCTCGCGGAAATCCTTAGAACCCGTTTTCTTGTTACGCATAATGGTAAGCTTATGTGTGATAAGAGGATGATCGATCAAATGAAACTGGCTCATGATAACTCTCCTTTGGTTTTATGTTTATGCCTCTATTATACTACTCTTTTTTTGCTTTTTCAAGTACCCTGCCGCAAATTTTGCAATACTTCTTTACATTTTCACGCACTTGTGCTAAAATATAAGATGAGATAGAATGGTCATGCACATGACCAACCAAGGAGAGACGGATATGACCCAAACAAAAGGAACGATCGGCGTTGCCACGCTTGGCTGCAAGGTCAATCAATATGAATCCCGCGCTATGGAAGAGGCGCTGCTTTGTCGCGGCTATGCGATTTTGCCGTGCGAGCAGGTATGTGACGCATACATTGTCAACACCTGCACAGTCACAGCCGAATCCGACCGCAAATGCAGACAGCTCATCCGCAGATTGTTGCAGAAAAATCCCGCAGCTTACGTGGTGGTCACGGGTTGCTTTGCGCAGGCAGATCCCGAGGGCGCGGCGCTTGCCGGCGTGGATGCGGTTTGCGGCAATACCGAGAAAATGCGTGTTGTTGAGATCCTGGACGCGCTGTTTGCCAAGGGGCAAAAGAACGACGCGGCATATATGGAAGTCTCCGAGATCAAAGAGGCGCGCTGCTTTGAGCCCATGCACATTACCTCCTTTGACCGTACCCGTACCTATGTCAAGATCGAGGACGGCTGTGATTCGCATTGCACCTACTGCGCCATTCCCGGCGCGCGCGGTCCCGTGCGCTCCAAACCGCTTGCCGAGGTGCTGGAGCAGGTGCGCGTGCTGACCGCCAACGGCTGTGCCGAGATCGTACTGACCGGCATTGAGACTGCCTCCTGGGGCAAGGATCTGGACGAGGGCGACCTTGGCGACCTGCTTTGCGCCGTGGACGCGCTGCCCGGCATCGGACGCGTTCGTCTTGGCTCGCTGGACCCCTCGCTCATCCGTCCCAAATTCGTCAATAAGATTACGGGGCTTTCCTCGCTGGCTCCCCATTTCCACCTTTCGCTGCAAAGCGGCTGCTCGCGCACGCTTGCTGCCATGAAGCGCAAGTACAACGCCGAGCAAGCTATGGCGGCGCTCACCCTTTTGCGTGAGCATATTCCGCACGTACAGTTCACCACCGACGTCATTGTCGGCTTCCCCGGCGAGACCGAGCAGGATTTTGAGCAGACGCTTGACTTTATCCGCCGTGCGCGCTTTTTGCAGATCCACGCATTCCCCTATTCGGGACGCAAGAATACCCCCGCCATCCGACTGCCCGATCAGGTGCCCATGCAGGTGCGCCGTGAGCGCTTGCACAAGCTGCAACAGGTGCAGGAGCACATCCGCACGCAGCTGCTGGAGGAAATCATTGCGACAGCGCCCGTCAAGCAGGTGCTCTTTGAGACCGACAGCGACGGATACGCCACCGGTCACACCCCCGAATTCATTGAGGTGACCGTGCCCACGACCCATCCTCTTTGCGGCACAACGCACACCGTGCGCCTGACTGCACTTACCGAATCCGGCTGTGCGGGCGAGCAAATCGACTAAGGGAGGCTACGATGCAAACCACCATACAGAATTTCAATCTGCTGCCCCGCAGCTCGCTGGAGAAGCTTGGCGTACGCCTGAGGCTGCGCATGAGCCTGCCCGAGCTGCTGTTCTGCGCAAGGCAATACCAGGGCCCTGCCAATGGGGAGATCACCGAAGAAGCGCTGCGCTTTTTGGATGCGCTGGCATGCCCCGCACACACCACGCTTGCCAAAATTGCCATCAGTGAGCTGAGCACCGAGCAAGCAGAAGTATCTGACGCATTTTCCTGCGCCATCGCCGACGTCAAGGCGCTTGGCAAAGACCCCGAAAAGCCTTATACCTTAGCGGATTTTGCCGCGCTTGCTTTACGCGGCACGCGCCCCACGGCACCGCTTGTACAGCGTGCCGCCTATGGAGATGCGCTGGTACTGCTCCGCGCACCGGCGAACACCGACGCAAGCCTTGCACAGCACGCGCGATGCGTATGCGACTGCGCGACAGAGAGTCCCGTGCACGCGGCATTGCGCATCTGCAACGGCGCGATCTGGGAGCTGGCGCGCCTGCCTGCGCACGTGCAGGGCGCACTTGCGCTGACCGAGTGCTGCGAGGCACAGCTGCTTGCGCTGCCGCAGGAAGGACTTGACGCCCGGCTGGAGCAAGCCAAGGTGCAGGGGGCAGATGCATGCGTGATTGGCGTTGTTACCAACCACGGCACCATGGAGATCCGCCAAGACAAGCAGATCATGCTCTCCTTCCCCGCCGCATATCTGCGCAAGCTTTGCTTTATCCGCGCTTACAAGCTGCAAGATCTGCAGCCGAGCCTATACACGTCCGCGCTGCACAAGGCAACCGAGGCTTACGTGCAAGCCGTGGCAGAGGGCTGCGATCCCGCATGCCCAGCGCTCTGTGCACAGCTTTCAGTGTGTGCACAGCCTCTTACCGAGCAGAGTGTTGCCGAGCTGCTGAGTATGATATTGGGTATATACCGCTTCTCGGGCGCTGTGCAGGTGCCTGTGGAGATTTGCGCGGATCTTGAAGCGCAGGATACGGGCGTGACCATCCGGGCCACCACGCAAAGCAAGAGCGCTCTGCCCCGCACGCTGCAGGGGCAAAGCCGCACGTATCTGCTTGCCCCGCACAATCTCCAAGAGCTGCGCGCCATGAGCGCATATCTGCATAAGGCAATGCAGGAGGGCAAGATCAAATCCGCCAGAGCGATCTGTAACCAAACGCCCAAAGAGGCGCTGGCAGACGACGCATGCGATGTGATTTTCAATCCCCACGCCGCACACGCGATTGCGCAAAATTACCAATACGCCCTGCTGGTCGAGAGCAATCTTGAGCTCTGTGGCGACCTGATTGGCGTTTCCACGCAGCCAAAGCAGTAAAAAAGCACGCGCAATTGCGACAATATTCAATAAAATTGATAAAAATCTGCTCAATATTTGCGCAGATTTGGACAATTGTACAAGGTTGAAAAAATTAAATATTTTTTTTGTAAACCCCTTGCATTTTTTATTCTCTTGTGATATAATATCTCGTGCTGTGCTGTATCTTACAGCTAAAACGTGTATTAAATTTTTTACTTGAATAGATGCACTACCAAACTGTGCAGAAGGAGGTGTCAAACATGGCAAAATGCAGTATCTGCGGAAAGGGCGTTGTTTACGGTGCTACCGTTTCCCATTCTAACCGCAAGACCAACAGAACCTGGAAGCCCAACATTCGCAAGGTAAAAGCAATCGTAGACGGTACCCCTAAGACCGTTGCCGTATGCTCTCGTTGCCTTCGTTCTCACAAGGTTACCCGCGCTTGATTGAAGAACAATCAAAATTGAAGGGATGCCGCTCGGCATCCCTTCAATTTTGTTTTTGGAAAGGAATGTTTCATGTACGTGTTTGTTGATTGCCGCATATCGCCGCAAGCGACCGATGCGCTGCGCGCATACGGGCACACGCCACTGTTTTGCCAGCCGCATCCCGCCCTGGACAGCGCCGTTGCCTCGCACCCCGATATGTTGCTCTTCCCCGCCAAGGGCAAAATTTTTGTGCACAGCGCGCAAAGCGCATTTGCGGCATGCTTGCCCCTCTGCCCCATTCAAAAGGCACCGGCGCAAGCCTATCCCCGTGACGTGCTGCTCAACGCGGCATGCATTGGCAATTACCTTGTCTGCCGTCCCGATGCTGCGGCTGCCGAGCTTTTGCAGTATGCAAAGGACCAGGGTCTTAAAGCACTGCCCGTCAAGCAGGGCTATGCGAAGTGCAATTTGTGCACCGTCTCCGACAATGCCGCCATTACCGAGGACGCGTCAATTGCAAGCGCCTTGCGTGGCGTTGGCATAAGCGTCCTGCAGATCGCGCACGGCGGCGTGTCCTTGCCTCCGTACCCCTACGGCTTTATCGGCGGTGCTTCGGGCAACGACGGCACGCACGTCTTTTTCTGCGGCAGCCTTGCCCTGCACCCGGACGGCGCGCGCATTGCGGCATTTTGTGCCGAGCACGGCAGAGTCGCGGTCTCTTTGGCAGATCACCCCTTGCACGACGTGGGCTCGCTGCTCTTTTTCTCATAAAAAATAACCGATGCGAAAATCGCATCGGTTATTTTTATGCTATACCCTATAGGATTAAGCCTCGTAAGCGTCAACCAGCTTGTTGCAGTTGTCGCAGATTACGTAGAAGCTGTAGATCGGAACGAATACCAGAATGGTCAGCACGATGGGGCTGGAGGTAGGAGCCAGAGCTACACCCTTAGCCTCAGCAATAGCAGCCTGCTGCTTCATGAACATGAAATACCAAACGATTGCGAAAATACCGCAGGTGATGCAGCCAAGCAGGAACGCGCCTACAAAGCCCATGATCTTCTTCTCGCCAACCTGCTCTGCCATTTCGTTCTGCTGCTTTGCCATCTTGAACCACATGTAGAGCGAGTAAATGCCAAAGGTTACAATGTTGAGCAGCAGGGCGGTAATCCAATTAAACTTTTTCATAAGTAACTCCTTCTGCACGGATGTTGTTTTCCCTTGCGGGTGTGTCTCCGTACGTACAAGTATATATTAGCACAATAATTTTGGAATGTCAAGAATCTTTTTCGTATATTTTCATTAATTACGCACAAAAATTTTATGTTTATGCAGTTTTCCTGACCATTTTTGCTATAATATCCACTTTGGCATGTTATACATGCACGTGCATTCCTGCCCGTTTCTTTGCGCAAAGCCCTTGCAATTTTCGGTGCCGTATGGTATAATCATAGCAACGTATCCCAAGTAAAAGGAGAACATGACTATGCGCAAACGTACGTTTGGAGCGTTGCTTACGCTGCTTGCCTGCTGCTTGCTGCTTGGCGCATGCACCACGGGCGGCACGACTAATGAGAGCACCGCCACCGATCCGGGAGCTACAGAGCCCGAGGCATCCGTTGAGCAAACCACCGTGCAGGACGAACAAACCACCGAAGGAGAGACCGAAATGATGATCAACACCGCCCCCATCTTCCCCATTTCTTACGACGGAATTTCCAAATGCAATACGCTGACCCAGTTCATCAAGGAAGTGGATTACGACGACGGCTCGCACAACAACGAGGCGCATGACGTAGGTGTGATCCTCTCCCCCTACTTTACTGCCAAGATCAATGGGCAGGAGGTTCCCTGCTACAGCGTACGCACCTCACGTGGTGCACACTCCTTTTTGCAGATCGACGTAACCGATGAGAGCTTCCCTCTTTCGGTACAGATCGAGACCAAGGTTGACGCGGAGCAGTACAAGGTCATGCCGCTTTCCTACGGCGTAACTGCCAAGACGGGCGACAGAAGCGTTTACGCCGAGATTGATGCCTGCGGCAACTTCACATTTGTACCCGATGACGATATTACCCACGCGCTGACCGTATTCGTCCGCACAAAGCAGGAATACGTCGCTCCCGATGGCTACGAGGTCATTAAGGTAGCGCCCGGCAAGCATGACGAGGTCATTGCCTTCACCGCCGAGAAGCAGGTGCTTTACTTTGAGGCAGGCGTGCACGAGCTGCGCTACGCCGTCAACTTCAAGAACAATACCGAGGTATATTTTGAGCCCGGTGCGCACATCATTGCCACCATGCCCACCGTTCAGGGTGAAACGCCCACCAAGAATCCCGACTGGGCCGGCATGACCGGCTGGAGAGCACTCTTCCAGGGTCAGTACGTCAAGAACGTACGCATCAGCGGTCGCGGCTTTATCGACCTGACTCGCCTTGACTGGCACGCGCGCTCGGTGGTACAGTTTGACCAGTGCGAGAACATTACGGTCGAGGGCATTACCATGAACAACTCCCCCGAGTGGACCATGTTCTTTACGCAAAGCAAGAACATCACGGTCAACGAGGTCATGCTGTTCGGCTACCGTCAGAATTCGGACGGCATTGCGGTGGTGGACAGCGCAAACGCCGTGATCAAGAACTGCTTTGCACGTGCGGGAGACGACCTGTTTGAGGTCAAGTCCATGTACGGCAACTGCCAGATCAAGATCGAAAACATCGTATTTGAAAACAATAACGCATGGCCCGACAAGTGCCGCGGCATGGGCATTATCTACGAAAGCCAGCGCGATATGACCGATATTCACTTTATCGGCGGCTCGGTTGCTTTTGCGCCTGCGGATTGGATGGACGATCTGGGCGCGCTGATCATCTTCCTCAACGACGATGCGGTGCTCTCCAACATCACATTTGAGGGCATTGAGGTCTACAGCTCGGTCAAATACCCCATCAACGTTTCCATGAACGAAAACGCGTCCGCACAGATCAAGGACGTGACCTTTAAGGATATTACCGTTTACTGTGACACCGAGCTCAAGATCGAAAACCGCTCGCAAAACGGCGGTAAGATCGAGGGCGTCAAATTTATCGACTGCGTACGCGGCGGACAGGTCGTCAACGACAAGAAGGGCTTGAAGCTGCGTATTGAGGGCGTGGACGAAAGCATTGTTTCTTACGGAGAATAATGGATAACAAAAATCCCGACACGGCGTGTCGGGATTTTTTATATGTAAGATCAACCGATCAGGTATTTCAGCGCGGACTGAATGTGCAGATCCCACCAGTTCCAGGCGTGCCAGCCTTCGCTTTCCACGTACTTGTGATCTGCACCAAGCGCCTTCAAGTGCGCCGAGAAGCGCTGATTGGAGCCAAGCAGCCAGTCGTCCGTGCCGCACCAGATAAAGGTCTTGGGGAAAGGCTTTCCCTGCTCCGCCAGCTTGTCTGCCAGATAGAACAGGTCATGCTCAGTGCCCGCCAGCTCGGCAGTATCTTGCAGATTGTGGTCAAAAATGCAACGCCATTCGGGCAGCAGATTCATGCCACCCAGCGCGGCAATATCCAAAGCACCCGAAAGCGAGGCACACATGCCAAAGCGATCGGGGCGCGTCAAGGCAGACTTGATAGCTCCGTAGCCGCCCATGGAAAGGCCTGCCACAATGTTATCCTCCGGCTTTTCCGACATGCCTCTGAAAAAGCTGCGGCATTTATTGGGCAGCTCCTCGGTCACAAAGGTCAGATACTTCTCTCCCCCCACCGTATCGGTGTACCAGCTTCTGCCCACCGCAGGCATGACCACGGCAATATTGAATTCCGATGCGTAACGCTCAATCGAGGTCCTGCGCATCCAGATCGAATGGTCATCCGAAAGGCCGTGAAACAGATACAAAGTCTTAAAGGTACTCTCCCCGTTTGCTTCCATGCCGATCATGGTGGTGGCGCGCTCCGGAAGAATGACGTTGACTGACACCTGCACCATCAGCGCGTCGGAATGAAATTGCAGTTGAATAAAAGCCATAGTGCCCTCCTCAGAATTTATAACAGTTATTATAGCCCGCCATCAGTCCGTCGCGGTACAGATGTGCATCGTTCGAAAGCTGCAGCACCTTGGGATAGACGTATTTGCCGCTCCGCTCAAAGTTGATGACGCTCATGGAGCTGTGGGTGAAATCAAAATGCGTGGCAAACTCGGGATACGGAATATCCAGCACAGACGAGAAAAAGCACATACCAAAGCCTTGATGCGCAAACAGCGCAACTCTGTTGGGGCTGGGCTCTACGATCTCGTAGCGGCAATTTTCGCGGTCGTGGCGGTAGCCAAGGCTTAAGAAAAACGCATCCACCTGCTCATTGACGTACTTCACGCCCTCGGCAAAATCGTATTTGGCAAAGGCGGGGTGCTCATACCACTTGTTATCCAGCGCACGCACCTCGGGAGAACGGAACAGCTTTAAGATTTCGGGATCATAGAAGCACCAAGTATGGATTCCTGTCGAGGCATCGATCGAGAAATAGCGCCAGGCAATGCTCTCGCAAGCCCAGGGACAAATGGTCTTTTCCTTTTTGAGTAAGTCGCAGGTCGGCTGCGCGGTTTGCTGCGCACGCACGGAGGGCGAGGAATAAATTTGATCAAGTCCATAGGACACAAATCGCTTTGCAAGCGCCTTTGCCTGCTCATGTCCAAGCGGGGTGAGACTATCGGGATTGTAGATCGGATCACCGTGACGAACGTAAAAGAATAACATAGCAGCCTCCTTGGGAATGTTTTTTTCTATTATATCACGATTGTCCCGTTTGCACAATCATCATTTCATACGAAAAATCGACACACTTTATATGCAAAATGAAAAGCGGGCATCCATAGACGTGATATTCTTATCGGAGAAATCATTTAGCTCGTATATCGATAATTAAATTACTATGCGGTAAACAAAGAGTAACCCCGACAGCTTTTTTAAGTCTGTCGGGGTTACTCTTTCTAATGATTTCTAAGTGCTTTTTCCAATTCTTCAAAAGAATGAACTTTTACTCCTGTCAATTATTAAGGTCGATATTGCTTTAGACATAGCAAAATTGCCTCCTAACTCATTTGTTTCTTTATCGCCAGTTTCGCCTTTGTATTACAAATGCATCGGGCAATGCCCATACCCCTATTCTTGTTTAGCTTTAATCGTTTTTAACGATGATATCAACATTCTGCGTATTGCGCCGCAATCATTTTGAATGGACTTGTAAATCGCTTCTTCAATGCACCCGGTTTCAAACAAAAGCTCAAGCCAATATTCTGTTTCATAACATTCCTTTTGAGCAATTTCAAGTTTAGATATAAAGTCTTTTGTGCCCTGCGCATATTGTGCTTCGTGAATGTTTGCGCCAATGGAAGTGCCGGAACGCAGCAATTGATTTATAAGTACCGTCTCTTTGTGTTCTGCTTTCATATTACGGCAGAGGAAAACGATATTCTTCGCAAAATCCTTGGATTTATCTCTCATAATACTGTTCGACATAACATCACCTCTAAGAATATTATACTACAAAACCGATAAGTAGTCAAGTTATATTCCGACTTCGTCGGAGTGATATTGTCGCTTATGCGACAGTGATATGAAAGCCTAT
>JAZRQR010000103.1:0-2243 GCA_045650025.1 Eubacteriales bacterium | reverse complement strand
CCGCGACGCTATGTCGCGGGTGGGTTTTTATCAGATTATCTGTAAATTACAGACCTCTCTTAACGTAGGTGGTGTGCAGAAGCTCATGAGCCTTATGGCTGTTGGGCTCGCCAAGGAAGGTGTCATACAGTTCCTTGATTGCAGGGTTCTCGTGAGAGAGACGCAGAGGCATGGAAGCATCCAGGTTGTACAGAACGCTTGCACGCAGAGCCTTAACGTCGGTCCAGTTGAGGACCTTTGCTTCTACGTGAGGCTGACCGCCGCCGTTTACACAGCCGCCGGGACAACCCATGATCTCGATGAAGTCATACTTCTTCTCGCCGCTCTTTACAGCGTCAAGCAGAGCAGCTGCGTTCTTGGTGCCGGATGCAACTGCAACGTTCAGGGTGATACCTGCAATGGTGTAGGTTGCTTCCTTCCAGCTCTGAGTGCCGCGAACCTCGTGGAACTCCAGCTTCTCGGGATTGGTGCCGGTCAGTGCAAATACTGCAGTTCTCAGCGCAGCTTCCATAACGCCGCCGGTTGCGCCGAAGATAACGCCTGCACCGGTGGAGATGCCCAGAGGTGCATCAAACTGCTCCTCGGGAAGCTCGTTGAAATTGATACCTGCGCGACGGATCATACGAGCCAGCTCGCGGGTGGTCAGCGAGAAGTCAACGTCAGCAACGCCTGCTGCATTCTCGTCGTCTCTGCCGATCTCGAACTTCTTTGCAGTACAAGGCATGATGGATACCACGACGATGTCCTTTGCATCCCAGCCCATCTTGTCTGCATAGTAGGTCTTGATGATCGCGCCCAGCATCTGGTGAGGAGACTTACAGGTGGACAGGTTCTCGGTGAACTCAGGATAGTAGTGCTCGCAGTACTTAACCCAACCGGGCGAGCAGGAGGTGATCATGGGCAGCACGCCACCGTTCTTGAATCTGCCAAGGAACTCGGTTGCTTCTTCCATGATGGTCAGGTCTGCTGCATAGTCGGTATCAAATACGTTGGTAAAGCCAAGGCGGCGCAGAGCTGCAACCATCTTGCCCTCACCGTTAGTGCCGATGGGGTTGCCAAACTCTTCAGCAATCGCTGCACGAACTGCGGGAGCAGTCTGTACGATTACGTGCTTGGAGTCGTCAGCCAGAGCCTCGAATACGTCATCGGTAGCGTCCTTTTCATACAGAGCGCCTACGGGACAAGCGTTGATACACTGACCGCAGTTGACGCAGGAGGTCTGAGCCAGAGGAATATCAAAGGTGCAGCCGATGTGGGTATCAAAGCCACGGTCGTTCGCACCAATGACGCCAATGCCCTGCACCTTTTCGCACATTGCAGAGCAACGGCGGCACAGAATGCACTTGCTGTTATCGCGAATGATGGCGCAAGAGGAGTCGTCAATGCGGCTCTCGGTCTTGACACCTGCATAGTACTCTTCATCCACACCATATTCCTGGCACAGCTTCTGCAGCTCACAGTTGGTGGAGCGTACGCAGGACAAGCACTTCTTGTTGTGGTTGGAGAGCAGCAGCTGCAAATTCATCTTTCTTGCCTTGATGATTGCAGGAGAGTTGGTGACGATCTCAGTGCCGTCACGCTCGATGGGATATACGCAAGCGGTTACCAGACCGCGAGCGCCCTTAACCTCTACAAGGCACAGACGGCATGCGCCGATCTCGTTGATGTCCTTGAGGTAGCAAAGGGTGGGAATATCGATGCCTGCCATCTTGGCAGCTTCGAGAACGGTGGTACCGTAGGGTACGGTATAGGGCTGACCGTTGATCTTAATGTTAAGCATTTTGGTTTCCATTTCCACAATTCTCCTTTCTTAGTCCTTATAGATTGCGCCGAACTTACAGCCGGATACACATGCGCCGCACTTAACGCACTTAGCAGAGTCAATAGCCAGCGAAGGCAGCTTGTGACCGGGTGCTACGTAGTCGGTCTTCTTGATCGGGCCTGCGGGGCAGTACTTCAGACACTTGCCGCAGCCGATGCACTTTTCCTTATCGATGACGTAAGACATCAGCTTCTTGCAGACACCTGCAGGACACTTCTTGTCTACGATATGTGCGAGATACTCTTCGCGGAAGAAACGCAGGGTTGCAATAACAGGGTTAGGAGCCGTCTGACCCAGACCGCACAGAGATGCGGACTTGATGTACTGGCACAGCTCTTCCATTCTGTCAAGGTCCTCAAGCTCACCGTTACCGGAAATAATCTTGTCAAGGATCTCAAGCAGTCTGCGAGTACCTACGCGG
>JAZRQR010000102.1:0-17432 GCA_045650025.1 Eubacteriales bacterium | reverse complement strand
TCAGCAGCTCGTCCACCAGGTCGTTATCAATGACCTCATTGGCAGCGGTGCCCGCATAACGCGCGGTGCGATAGACCTCAAACAGCATCTTTTCATCGTCCTCAACCGCGATCTCGCGGCCAATCTCATCCGGCGTCTGGTGATACTTGATCCGATAGCCCTGCTTGATCTTGCGGATCATGTAGTCCACGAAAATGAAGCGCACGCGCGCAGCGTTATCGGGCAGCTCGTGCCATTTGCCCTCGTTGCGCAGCTTTTTCGCCTTTTTTGCCTTGGCAGGCTTTTCGACGTAGACAAAGCTCTTTTCGTCCTTGCCCTTCAGCCTCTGCTTGCCAATCGAAATGCCCACGATTCCCAGCACCTTATCCAGCGCCTTGACCACGGGCTTTGCCACGCGCTTTCCGATCTCCAACGCCTTAAGCGCCATTTTGCGCTTGAGCGAGGGGCTGAGCATGCGGAAGAATTGCACCAATGCAAACACCGCGCCAAAGATGACCATGAGCACGCAAACGCCGCGGATCTTATCGCCATGCAGCGACAAAAATTCATTGCTCGGGTCAATGCGATGCGCCGCAAAGAAGGAGGAGCCCCAAAGACCCACGCCGCAGGTGATAACGCCGCCAATGCCAAACAGCAGGCGCTTTTTGTTGATGGTGCGCCAGATCTCCAGAAAATCCACGCCGCTGACGCTATCCTCGGCTCTTGCGCGCTTTTTGCGCACGACCTCGGCTTGCTCTGTGGGCGTATCTTGCGCCTTTATTTTGGGTTCTTTTTGCTTTTTCGGTGCGGCAGAACGGTACTTGGATGCCGCCTTGCGGCACTTTTGCGCCAGCTGGGCTGCGTCCGAATACTCGGGAATCTGCTCAAAGATCTCGGCAGCCTCCTCGTACTCGGGGCCGGACTGCGCGCTCTGCATGGTCTCGGTAGCCGCGGAGTACGCGCACTCGGCAAAATGCTTTTGGTACCTCTCGACTAAGTCGCGCGAATCCTTAAAGCCCTTGATCTTGTTCATTTTGAGGTACGCCTCGCGCATATCCTGCCAGCGTCCCTCACTTTGCTCGTAAAGCGTGATCGCCTCTGCATAGCAAAGCGCCGTACCCTTTGCCTTATAGGTACGCGACCACTCGCGCGCATCCATATAATCCGAGATCTGCGCCAAGACGGCGGCTGCCTCGAAATAATCCTCGCTGGTAAGCCCGGGACGCGAGGTAAACTCCTCGCGATATTCGCGATACGCGCCTGCAGATGCCGCGCGCACGCACTTGGCATAGTACGCGGATGCGTCCTTAAAGGTGTCCAGCTCACGGAACTGCTCGGCAAGCGCCAGAAATTCACGCCAGGTGGAGGTGCCCGTAAACCGATGCATCAGCTCGGTATACCTTACGTTGAGTTGTGCTTCATTCGCCATCCCAAGCATCCTCCCCTTCTAAGATAATGACCTGCACCGAGTTGCCCAGGCGCTCCAGAGCATCGGTTCTTGCCTGCACCTCAGGGTTATCGGCAAACGCCACGATCACGATCTCGGTATCGGCAATGCCCTCGGTCACGGCACTTTCCAAAAGGGAGGCAAACGATCCGCCCTCACGGGGGGTAATGCACGCCATTTCCTTTAAGATAGCCAGCATGTGCGCCTCACCGCTCTCGCAGGGGAAACGCAAGCTCATCTCGCCGTTTTGCGATTTGCAGTTGGCAGCAAAGCCCACGCGAAATCCACCGTACGCAGCATCGCGCACAAGCGCCGCACAGAATGAAAGCCCCTGCTCGCCGCGGCGGTTGTATTCCACGCCCTCCATGCTCATGCCCATGGGCAGATGGAAGTCCATATAGATCATCATGCGTCGGCTGGCGCAGAATTCGCGGGAATTGACCTTAAAGGGCGAGGTGGCAGCACCGCCGAACGGCACGCGCGCCGATGCCTTAAAGTTGATCTGCGAGATCTGGTCGCCAAAGCGGTAATCGCGAATGCCCGCAAACGAGAAGGGATCCTGATAAAGAGGACGGCGGCTGACGTAGTCACCCTGCAGTCGCCCTTGCGCAAAATCCTGCATGTCCAGCGGGATCGCCTTGGGGTATACGAAAATTTCAGCGGGCGCATCCTGCGCAATGGGTCCGGTCTTGGAATAGATGGACGCCACGTGCAAGGAGTAATGCCCTCTCTTTTTACAAATGACCTTATGTCTGCGGCGGATCTGCATATACGGCCACAGATTGAAGCGGCTGATCAGATACTGCATCTTGTCCTTTTCGTCGGGATCACGCTCGTATTCCTCCAGCTCCAGCTCGTTATAGAAATACGACTCAATATCCACCCACAAAAGCGGAAACGCACCCGTGTTGCGCACGGTTTCGATCAGCTCGACCTCGTCGCCCTCATACACGCCCACCTCGGAGAACGAGCGCGAATACTCGATGCTGCCAAGGCGCTTGTTGCGCAGGGCGATATAAATGCGGTACAGCACCAAGGTCAGCAGCGCAAGCACCGCCAGCACGACCAGCACGTAAAACCAAGGAGACTTGGTAAACTCCACCAGTCGATCCACCATGTTGGTGATATACTCGGCAACTCCTTTTAATGCTTCAGGCGACATTATCTCTCCTCAAAAACGGCTTCGGTGGGAACGGTAACCGTGCCCAGAATATCCTCCACCACGTTAAATGCAGCATTCTTGTGAATACGTGCAGAGTTTTCCAGCATGATTCTGTGGTCGAGCACGGGATGAGCCGCACGCTTGACGTCATCGGGCGTGACGTAATTTCTGCCTGCAATGGCAGCGTATCCCTTTGCCGCACGCATCAAGGACAGCGCGCCACGGGGGCTGACACCCAGGATCACCTTGGGGTACTTACGGGTCTTTTCGACAATGTTCGTAATATAGCTCATCAGCTCACGGCAAACGTAAACCTTGGGCAGCTCCTCAATGGCACGGCAAAGCTCTGCCTGCGTGACCACGGGCTGCAGCTTCTCTAAGGGGCTTGCCTTGTCAAAGCGCGCCAGAATGTCCACGCCCTCCATGTGGTTGGGGTAGTCCATGCTGCCCTTCATCAAAAATCTGTCCAGCTGTGCTTCAGGCAGCGGGAAGGTACCCATGTTTTCCACGGGGTTCTGGGTTGCAATGACCATAAAGGGTGCAGCCAGATGGTATGTCTTGCCGTCAATGGTGGTCTGCCCCTCCTCCATACACTCCAGAAGACCCGACTGCGTCTTGGGCGTTGCACGGTTGATCTCGTCCGCCAGCACGATGTTGGCAAAGATGGGGCCGGGCACAAACTCAAACTCGGACTTCTTCATATTAAAGAAGTTGATACCCGTAATATCCGAGGGCAAAAGGTCGGGGGTGAACTGGATACGCTTGAAATCGCAGCCCACGCTTGCTGCCAGCGACTTGATCAGCATGGTCTTACCCGTGCCGGGTACGTCCTCCAGCAGCACGTGACCGCCGCAAAGCATAGATACCAGCAGCATATCAATGGTATCTTCCTTACCGACGATGACCTTGCCGATGTTTTCCTTAATTTTTGTATAAACCTGTGTAATATCCTGGGAAACCGAAACAGACATAATGCCCTCCAAACAATACTTAATCAGTTTATTTTAGCATATTTTTTTGCGTGTGTCAAGATTATCTCAATGCAACAAGCCGACACCCGTGGATAAAATCGCGAAAAAACGCGGACTCCCCCGTAGGGCGGGGCTTACGTCCCACCGCCCGTGCCCGTTGGTCACGCGCTCGGCTGCAGTGAACCCCAAAAAAGCCGTCCCCCCGGGGGAAGGTGGGGACCCCGGAGCGTATGCGATCGGGGAGGAAGGGGTCGCGCGATGGCTTTGGGAAAGCAATCACTTTTCGGGAATGTAGGGAAGTTTCCGACAAAAGCGCAAAAAAACGGTTTGCGATACCTATCTCATAAGTCCACCCCTTCCTCCCCGTTACGCTGCGCTACGGGGTCCCCTTCCTTCCCCCGAGGGGACGGCGTTTCGCGCGGGTCGGCTTTTGGGGCAATTATTATCACACCACGACGCGGAGGGCGGAACCCGGTATCATGGCTTGCGCGTTCGATGGGGTGTGGCATCCACGCAAAAGGACCGCCAAGCGGCGGTCCTTTTAACGGTTATTTTACACAAAAGCATTCACAAATGGGAAATCAACGCCACGACACAGGTAATAAGGAACACTCCCAAGCCGATCGCCATCATTACCATATTGACGTCAAACATCTTCTCCACGGCATTTTTCATGCGGCGAGGCAGTTCACTCTTCCGACGCTTCAAAATACCGGTCGGAATCAAACCGATAGCCCAAAAGATCGACATAACCTCCATGACGACAATAGGAATGACAGGCAGCGACATAATGGCCAACATTTGGACAATTACCGTGCCACCCGGAACGTTGGAATCTGAAGGATCTAATTTTGATAAAAGATCTAAAAGATATAGCGGCAAACCGAACACACCTGCCGATTGCAGTATCCAGCAAATTGCGAATATCGCGCACGCGACAGCAAACAACACGATATCCTTTTTCTGCGCACGTATTTTCGGTTTTGTCACGTTTTCATTCGTCATCATCGTATTTTGCTCTTGCATTGGGTCACTTCCTTTCATTATAAAAACAGCAGCACAGTCACATACGCCACGATACCGAGTGCCCCTATGATCAACACCTCGAACACAGCGGTTAGAACGTGCGCACCGATGCGCAAGCGGTGCGGAATTTCCTGCTTGTTATATGCGAGATGCGCCGACACCAGCATGCCCACGCCCCAGTACATAGCAAAAAAGAGCATGGCAATCACGCCAAAAAAGAGATTGGCAATGGCAGCGAGCATGCCGCCTAAGATCGCAAATCCGGACTCCACCGACTCGGCAGGCGGCTGCGTGGAGTCATAAAAATCCCACGCCGTCAACGCAAGCATGACAAGACTGCTCGCCAAGATCAGGCACGCGATCACAAATAGCACGATCGGTTTGTTTGACTCGCAGCTCCGAGGATTTTGAAAAGATGGTTGTTTTTGCATACGCTCCCTCACTTACCCAAACAAAATCAGGAATAAAAGAATCAATAAGCCGGGCACAACGGGAATCAGAATACAGATCACCAGTATGGCGTAAATGGCAAAGAGAATGGCGGAAAGAATGCTCAGCCAAAGCGGCTTTTGCTTCATAAAGAACGTCAATATTACCGCAAGCACAAGTCCTATGATCCAACACACCGCCAGGAGCACCAGCAAAACAAAAATGCCGAGCACCCATAAAATGACATACGACATGATGACAAAGGCTTCAGCCCCCGGGAACAGCGGCTCTGCCCCCTCAAGCCGATCCATGTCCTGGGCAAGCAGATACGTCAAGCCTATTGCCCCCGCCAAAAAGGCGAATATGCTGGCAAGCAGCAGCACGATAGCAATCACAAATAGCACGATATGCTGCGGCTTTGCGCGCTTGCGCGGCTTTTGGGGCTTCAGTTGTTCTTGCATATGCCTACCTCCCCAATGATTTTACATAATCCATCATTCCTCTACCCGATCAAAGTGCAGCGTGCAGCCATTCGGGAAATACCCGTTCGGATCATGCTCCACATCAATCTCAAAGGATTTTCTGCCAAATTCACACATCCCGTCAAACAGGAAATCGTATTCCCTATCCTGATCAAATTCCTTGACGGTGGTTGCGTCATATACGATCACGTGTGTCGTACCTGTCGCCCATAGGAAATCGAAATAAATATCCCCACCCTCGGTTTTGAGTACGCCGTTTTTGACAAGGCCATTCTCATCGACCTCAAACGACATACCGTATTCCTCGCACGCCCATTTGGTGCCGGGTTGATCGGTCGGGCGACGCCCCTCATACCAATCGGGATCGCAGGCGCAAAACGCGGTCATTGCGAGTGCAAGCAAGGATATAAAAGCGAGGATCTTCCGGTACTTTCGCATAGTCATTCCATCCTTTTGAATTTTTTAACAGGATATCTGCGCCCGCAGCGTCAGAGCAAGTGTGATAAGGCTACCCCCGGGGGGGAGCTCCCGACGCAAGTCGGGTGAGGGGGCACTGCGGACGAAGCGATTCGGTGATTCGCTTGGGTATAACGCTTTCAAACCTAGCCGTACGGCTAAGTATTCGCATTCCCCTTCAGTCGCTTCGCGCCAGCGTCTCGCTGCGGCTCGGTCACACTCGCGTTCTGACATGCCACCGGCATGTCATTCATTGCGCTCGTGCCGCTTCGCTACCCCCGGGGGACGCCTTGGGTCGCGCGCCCTTTTGTCTATCACTCACTTCTCTTCAGCGTCCAGATCAAGTCCTCAAACTCCTGCACGTAGAAGTCCTTTTCCTGCATGTCGCCAAGCAGCGCAAGCACGTTATCCAAGGACGAATTGCCCATATACTTGCTGTTATGCAGCAGCATAGCGGTTTCCACAATGGCAGCTGCCAGCAGCGCGTCGTCGTTGAGCGTATCCGTGATCTGCGCCTTGCCGATGGCATACTCGCGCAGCACGCTCTTACTCTCACCGGGGTTCTTCCAGCGCACGGCAAGGTTGGCGATCTTGCCATCCTCGGCAATCTCGGTGTCGGTCAGCTTGATCTCGTAGCACACGGTCAGCGTATGCCCTGCGCCCACCTCGCCTGCATCCTTGGTGTCGTCGGTAAAGTCCTCGGTGCTCAGTCGGCGGTTTTCGTAGCCGATCAAGCGGTATTCCTCCACGTACACGGGGTCAAAGGTGATCTGCAGCTTGACGTCGTTGGCAACCGTGGTCAGCGTGGAGCAAAGCTCGCTGCCGAAAATCTTTTCTGCCTCGACCTCGCCGTCAATATAATAATACACGCCGTTGCCGTGGTCCGCCAAGGTCTCCATATTATCATCGCGGAAATTGCCGCTGCCAAAGCCCAGCACCGAGAGATAAATGCCGCTCTCGCGCTTTTCTTCCACAAATGCTTTGAGCTCGGTGGGATTGGAAATACCCACGTTCAGGTCGCCGTCCGACGCAAGGATAATGCGGTTATTGCCGCCCGCAATATAGCAGGACTGCGCAATCTCGTAAGCCTTTTGCAAGCCTGCCTGCCCGTTGGTCGAGCCCTTGGCATTCAGCTTGTTGATCGCCTTCATAATGGTGTCATATTCGTTTCCGGGGCAAGCCTCCAAAACCACCTTTTCGCCTGCCGCATAGGTCACGATGGATACGCGGTCGTTTGCAGTCAGATTGGATACCAGATAGGAAAAGGTCTTTTGCAGCAAGGGGAGCTTATCCTCGCTATTCATCGAACCCGAAACGTCGATCAGGAATACCAGATTGTTGCCCGCGGGCTTTGCAGCATCGCTTGCCTTGAGTCCCAGCATGAGCAGCTGCGTATTCTCGTTCCAAGGGCAAGGAGTCAACTGCGCATTGACGCCAAATAAATCGCCCTCGGCAGGCTCTGCATAGCTGTAATCAAAGTAATTGAGCATTTCCTCTGTGCGGATGTTGCCACCCACGTAGTCGGACTTCATCTGCGCCCAGCCGTAGCCGTCATGGACGTGTCTGCGGAACAGCGTGTAGGATGCGGTATCCACGTCGGCAGAAAAGGTGGAGATCGCCTCTTTCTCGGTCTTGACAAAGGGCGTTTCAATCACGCCGCTCTGCGACTGCGAGGAGATAATGCCCTCCTCCTGGGGGTAATACGCATCCATCATATTGCCGGTGTAATATTCCCCAACCGGCCCGGATGCATCACACGCAGCAAACACGCCTGCGCTCATTGCCAGTAATACACATAAGGTAACGATTTTTTTCATGATCAATTCTCCTTTTTTAGGTTAGGACAAAGGAAGATCAGCTTTCAATATAGTAGGCAATATATTCTGCCAGGTCATCGCTCATTTCCAGCTCGGGATCGTAATCAAACACCGCGCCGTGACCTGCATTGCCTGCCGTGTTTTTGAGATAAGGAGAGACAACCACACCGTCACCAAAGCTCAGCCAGATCTGATATTCGGGAGCCTCGCTTTGCGCGGTGTATTCGCGTCGGCTTGATTGCATCAGGCAGACCAGCTGCTCGCACTGGGATTTGGTCAGCGTGACGCAGAAGTATTCGTCACTGCCCTGCTCGCTCCAGATCAGCGTGGGAGCACCAAACAGCGCAAGCTCATCCGCCGCAAGGGGCTCGAGCGAGTTTTGTGCCATGACCTGCTCCATTTGCTCCACGGGCGTCAAGGTCTCTTGATCCGGCTGCTCCTCGCGGTCGATCAAAGCGCCGATCACGCCAATGGTCACGCCTGCCGCCACCGTGCCAAGCAGTACGGTAAAGCTGAGCAGCAATGCTGCCGCGATCAGTAAAGTGCGCCATGCGGGCGATTTTTTGCGAGCGCGGTACGCCCCTGCCTCCTGCAGATACCGCTCGTCTACGCCTGCAATTTCTTCGTAAAGTCTGCGTCCGTTCATACGCCCGCCTCCTTTAACACGCCTGCAAGCTGACCGCGCAAGCGGAACAGAATGCTTTTGACCTTGCCCTCGCTGATCTGCATGCGCTGCGCGATCTCGGCAATCGAGTCGGTATAAAAATACCTGCGCAGAAAGATCACGCGCTTTTCCTGGTCCAGCCCTGCCACAAAATCATTGAGCACCTCGCGCAAGCATCCTTGCTCGTATTGCTCCTCGAGCGTAACGCCATCGGTCAGGCAGCCCTCCAGCTCCTCAAACACCACCTGCACGCCGCTTCGCTTGGCGGCATGGTTTTTGTCATAGCAGTTGAGCGAAATGTTACGAATGATCTTTGCCATATATCCTCCCAAATAGGTAGGACGGTTCTCGGGCATGGAATTCCAAGCAGCCAGATAGGCATCGTTGACGCATTCCTCGGCATCCTCGTTCGATCCCACGATCGACTTGGACGTCGCGTGCATCATGCCGCCGTACTTGACCGAGGTCTGGGTGATCGCATTTTCGTTGCGCGCCCAGTACAGATCTACTATCAGTTTGTCCTCCATACTCTCTCCTCTTTTTTTGTCCTTCATCTATCAAGACAGGAAATTTTTAATTTGGTTTCACTTTTTTGAAAATATTTTTTAATTTTTTTGATTGAGCTGTTTTTTATGCATTCATCCGGGGATATTGCACACAAAAATCGTTAATCTTCGCGCTCTCCCCCCTGCGCTTGGCACAGAGCAGCGCGTATTCTCCCCCCTCCCGGAGGGGGGCAATATTGGGTATCCCAGCTGCAACTTTAGTTGTCCGCAAGGATCCGGTACGATGTAATGCTCGCAATGACTGTTGCCATGTTCGATCAAGTTATCAGAACCAACCAAGCGCAATGCAACCTTCAAAGCCCCCCTCCGGGAGGGGGGAATATCAGCGCCGCCCTGTGCCAAGCGCAGGGGGGAGAGCGCGAATACAAACGGGCTCTTCACCTTGGATTTTCTATTCTTGCTCTTGCGCTCTGTCCGCAGGCGGTGTGACTCCGCTGCCCGAGAGCGCAATGCCCTCCAACAGATCGAAATAGCACGACTCCTCCTCTACCTCCACACGCACGCCCTCAATATGGATAAATCGCTGCGAGGCGGCATTGACGTAGGAGGAAAGCCTTCTGTCCAGCGCGTCGTCCGAGTGCGCAGAAACCAAAATTTCGCCGCCACGCACGTCGGTTACAATCAGCGTGTGGTAAAAATCCCCCTCGCGATCGGCAAGCTGCACCACGTCGCCCGGTTGGATCTCTCCGCGCCCCACCTCGCGTCCATAAGGTCCCGTGCCGCCATTCTCGGCAGCAAAAGCGGGCGCACCCGTTAAAAAATCGTAAAACGCCTCCACGCCGCTCCAGGCAGGCGCGCGGTCGGTGGGCGAGGCGTAATACCACCCAAACGTGGGCGTAAAATTCATTTCGCAGCTGCCCGCCAGCAGGCTTTGCGAGACAAAGCTGGTGCAATCTCCCCCGTACCCCGTAAAATTGATAAACAGCGGATTGCGCGAGCGCGCCCAGCGGCGCGCATATTCGACCGCACGCGTGCGGTCATAGGGCTTGTAAAGTAACATAGCAAATCGCCTCCTTTTCCCTATCATACTATGAAAAAGAAGACAAAAAGACACGGACTGCCCCTATGCTGCAGCAGTCCGTATCATTCATATTATTTTGCGTATTGTTTATACAGACTTGCGTGGTCGTCCATATAGGCAAGCTGGCCTTCCGCAAACGCGGTGACACAGACGTATGCATTTCCGTTCTTATCCACGATATAGGACACAAGGCAAGACTTTGCCTTGGTCTCCAGACCCGTCTTAGCCGCCACGATGGGCACTTGCTGCGCGTAGGTCGGGTATCTGCCAAGTGCATCGGCAAGATAGCTGTGGGTGAAATAGAAGGTATAGGTTGCAGGCTGACCGTTCTTGATGTAGTGTCCGGTAGCGTTGTAGCGCTCGGCGGACATGATCTTGGCGCACAGCTCGTTCTGCATAGCGTAACGCATAATGGCAGCCATTTCACGCGCGGTGGTGTAATGATCGTCCTCGTGCAAGCCGTGGGTATTGACAAAGTTGGTGCCGGTCAAGCCCAGCTCCTGCGCCTTTTGGTTCATCAGCTCCACAAACGCCTGTTCTGAGCCGGCTATGTACTTGGCGATCTCAATGCAAGCCACACCGTCGGATTCCAGCGCAATGGCGTACAGCATGGATTCCACCGTCAGCTCGTCACCCGCGTACTCCTTGGGAGAAAGCATGCCCGAGGAATTCTTCTGGCGCATTTCCTCCTGCACCTCCGCGGTGATCTTGACCATATCCTGCAGGCTTCCCTCGTGCGGCAGGTGCTCCACGGCAACCAGCAGCGTCATCACCTTGGTCATGGATGCGGGGTACATGCGCTCATCCGCCAGCTCGC
Source organism: Eubacteriales bacterium (assembly GCA_045650025.1). Classification (GTDB taxonomy): domain Bacteria; phylum Bacillota; class Clostridia; order Oscillospirales; family CAG-272; genus SVQP01. The sequence goes on along the minus strand of JAZRQR010000102.1, from coordinate 6,595 downwards.
TGGCAAGCACGCTGCCGTCCGCTGCGTTGACCAGAATGCTATACTTGGAATTGGTGGCGCTATCCGAAATCGCAGCGCCGCTGCCCACGGGGATTGCCGAGCCTACCAGAGTATTGCCCGCGAAGGGATAAGTGGCATCCGGATCCTCCAGCACGCCGCCCTGCTGTGTGCCGGGGGTCTCTACGGGAGAAAACAGATTCAGAATACCCGCCCAGATGCTCTGGAAAAAGCCGTCCTTGTCGTCCTCGGGTGCACCCTGCTGATCGCCCGTCACGTTTTCGGTGTGATTGGAGCCCGGCGTGTCGTTGATCGAGGGGGTGTTGTTCTGATCCAGCAGCGGCTCAACCAGCTGCCAGGCAAAAAAGCCGCCCAGCACCAGCACCAAAAGCGCTGCCAGAATGATTGCCAGAAAGGTCAGCTGCCGAATTTCGGGACCTGAGCTTGGCGTTTTATTTTGTTGATTTCGTTGATTCATATACGTCCTCGCAAAATCACTGTTCTTCCCTAATATGTTACCACAAAACGCCCGCAATGTCAAGGGCGCGACATAAAAAGAACACTCCGCATTACCCATGCGGAGTGTTTCTTTTTGCGGTTGTACTTAAGCCAAGGTATACCAGTTGATCAGCACGTACATTGCGACAATGATCACAACGAACAGAGCGGAACCGATAATGGTCAGCTTAGAGAACAGCTTATCCAGGGTGTTGCCCTTGGTCTTGCCGAAGAAGGTGTCAGCACCGCCGGCAATTGCACCGGACAGCTTGTGGTCCTTCGAAGACTGCATCAGAACTGCGATAACCAGACCGATGGAGAGCAGGATCAGAACGATTGCCAGTGCGAAAACAACGCCGCCAACAACCTCAGCACCTGCGGGGTTTGCCGTCTTCCAGCCGCTGATAGCTACCAAAAAATCTTTCATCTGTATATATCCTCCGTTTCAAATCATCCAAGCGATACGCGAAAAGCTCGCGTGTTTTGCCGTCATACCATGGTATTATATCATACTTCATTCCAAAATGCAATAGGATAACGGAAAATTTTTATATTTTTCCGTATCTTTTCTCGATTATTTTTTGCCTTGGCATATTTTTTGGCAAACCTGCCCAATTCCTCTTGCAAACGGGCGCATATTATGGTACAATCATACCATCCGGAGCACACTGTTTGCCCCATGTTTTTTGAAAGGAGACCAAAAATGAAAGCATTCTTTTCGTTTTTTCTCTCGGTACTGCTACTTTTCTGCTTCGCCTCCCTTCCCTTGGCAGCATTTGCCAAAGAGGCAGAGGAGCAGTACCCCTGCACATTTGCCTACGACTTCACCGAGCAGATTGCAGACGTCAAAGCCCATTTCGGGCTCAACGAGCTGATTATGGTGGAGGTCTCGCCCCAAGCAACCGATGGGTACGTGACCTTTACCGCCACGGGTGACGACCCGTATTTTAAGTTTGGCGATGCGCACCAGCCCGAGGGCACGGGCACCGACCTTGCCTATGCGGTCATCCGCTACCGCACCACCGCCAAGATTGCCAAGGGCGAATTTTTCACCAACCGCTCGGGCGGCGCACACTGGGGCGACGGAGGCACGCACGTGGAATGGAACTATAAAAACGACGGCGAATGGCACAACGTGGTCATAGACTGCACCACCGCCTGGGGCAAGGCTGCCAACGAGACGCTGTACGCCTTCCGCCTTGACCCCTTGGCATCGGGTGCGAAGGCAGGCGACACCATTGACATTGCCTACATTCGCTTCTATCGGGACGAGGACACCGCACGCGCCTTTGCCGCCGAGGAAGATCCCTCGCTCAAGCCTACCGTAAGTACCTACAGGATCGACTTTGTGGTAGATGGCAAGATCATTTATTCCACCACCTACACCGATGACGGCACGCCCTTTGCAGAGCCCGGTGTGCCCTATATCCCCGGCAAGAGCGGCACGTGGGAGCCTTACACCTTGGAAAACGGCGGCGACCTGGTGGTGCACGCCGTCTATACCGACACCTTCCAAGAGCCGGATGCCCCCGTGATCGAGCCTGTGACCGAGGCCAAGACCGAGCCTGCAACAAAAGCCCCCGAAACGCAACCCGAGCAGCCTGAAAAGGGTGGCTGCGGTGCGATTGCCACCTGCTTGCCCTTGGCGCTGCTTTGCATCATTCCCTGCCTGACGCGCAGAAAGGAGGAGACCGCATGAAACGCAAGCTGATCCGGATTCTGAGCGCAATTTTGCTGCTCTGCACCCTCTCTGCCATTCTGATTGCATGCGAGCAAAGCTCCGACACAAATCCTCCCCAAGACTCGAGCACGGCACAAACCGAGCTCCCGGGCGGCACGGATACGCCTAAAACCGACGATTACGTGACCACCACCGATCTTGTCCTGCCGCTTTACACCTACGAAAATCATGATCCCAACAATAACGGCATTCTGCCCGCCACGCGCGACGTATTTGCCGACACCTGGGTAGCCACCGACGGCGCGGACCGCTCTACGCCCGATGCAGCAAGCACCCAAGACCCCAACGCCCACTTAGTTGGTATGTTCTACTTTTTGTGGCGCGACCGCGACCAGACCACCATTTCCGAAATCCCCGCCTCGGATCACTACGCAGCCTACCTTGAGGGCGGCGTGGAAAAGCTGATGGAGGTGATGCAGGAGGGTGGCGAGGGTCACCCCCACTACTGGGCAGAGCCGTATTTCGGCTACTACTCCTCCAACGACGAGTGGGTGCTGCGCAAGCACGCCTACATGCTTGCCGAGGCAGGCGTGGATTTCGTTTACTTTGATATTACCAACAATAACATCCACGAGGTCAGCCACAAGGCGCTGCTCAAGGTTTGGGAAGAGGTGCGTGGGGAGGGCTACGCCGTTCCCAAGATCGTATTTTTGTGCGGCGCTTACGACAGCGAGTTTGCAGAGCTGTGGCAATCGGTCTATGCGTCCGGTCTTTACGAGGATCTGTGGCTGTACTGGGATGGCAAGCCCCTGCTGCTTTTGACCGATGACGTGAATATGACGGCAGAGCAGCGCGACTTTTTCACCATCCGCTATTCCTGGGCGATCGGTGCTTCGGATTGGTATTCCAATCGCAGGGGCTTGAATTGCTGGGCTTGGAGCGGCAACGTGCAAAGCAAGGGCTATGGCGACTCCAAAAACGATTTTGAGCAAATGTACGCCACCTGCGGCTTCTGGGCAACCAACATGTTCGGGTTCCAGGCAGGACGCAGCTGCGTGGGCACCAAAAAGCCGGAATACGAGGGGAACTGGGATTTCGGCTATGCCATTATGGAAACCAAATCGGGATTGGGACTTGCCTTTGACAAGCAATTTGAAAAGGTGTTCAAAAATGATCCCGACGTACTCATGCTGACCGGCTGGAACGAATGGATCGCAGGCAGATGGTCGGGCGCCGGCGCAGGTGCTGCAGGCGTTGGACAGATCCTGGCAGGCGAATACCACGTTTCGGGTGACCCCAATTCCCCCTATACCACCTACTTTGTTGACCAATTCAACCCCGAATACTCCAGAGACCTTGAGCCCATGAAGGGCGGCTTTGGCGACAATTACCTTTACCAGACCGCCATCAATCTGCGCACCTACAAGGGCTCGCGCCAAATCGAGAGCGCATTCGGACAATGGACGATCGACATTGACGGCTCGATCGGGCAATGGTACGCCGTGGGTCCCGAATACCGCGACTATGAGGGTGACGTCACGCACCGCACCTCGCCCGGCCACGTGGGTGGCTTGGAAAACGGCATGTACGTCAACTTCTCGGGCAGAAACGACATTGTGACCGCCAAGGTTTCAAGCGATTCCACCACCCTTTACTTCTACGTGGAATGTGCCGATGCCATCACCGCTCCCGAGGGCGCGCGCTGGATGAATTTGTTTATCAATGCGGACTGCGACGATTCCACGGGCTGGTACGGCTATGACTTTATGATCAACCGCGCGCAAAAGGACGCTTACGTATCGGTAGAGCGCTTTGTGGGCACCGATACCTGGGCTTTTGAAACGGTTGGCAGCGCACGCTATACTCTTTCGGGCAACGTGCTGCAGATCGAGATTCCTCGCGCGCTGCTGGGCGTGGGCGACACCTTTGATTTCAAGTGGGCAGACAATTCTGTTCCTACGGGCGATATTATGGAATTCCTGGATCAGGGTGACGCAGCACCGAGCGGCAGATACAATTACCGCTACACCACCGTGGCAACCGAGGCTAAGATCCCCGAGGCACTGACCGAGGATATGGTGGTGCTCAAATCCCGCTCCTACAACGCATTTGTGGGCGGCAAGCCGGTTCGCCTGGTCGAGGACAACACGCTGGGCATGCTGCTGGCAAGTGACACCTCGCTCTACCTCCCCGTCTCGTTCTTGGAGTCGCTGGGCTATTCCTGCGCGGGCGCACAGACATACAACCACTACGGCATGCCCTACGTATACGCAAACGACATCATCGAGTCCGCAGGCAAGCAGATCACCATCACGCAGGACGGACTTGTGGTCATTGCCGCCGAGCAGATCACAGACCTGGACACGCTTTGCATTCTGTACCGCTCCCTGAGCTGATCTTCACACACTTTTCAACCAACCGACAGATTGACTGAGCAGATAGTTCTTGACAAACACGTCAACTTTATGTTATAATTGTCACACACCAAGCAATAGAAAGGGGTACGTACGATGAAGAAATCTCTTACCTTTCTCATTCTGTTTGCAATTACGCTGACGCTGGTTGCAAGCATTGCAAGCATTTCGGCATTTGCCGAAACCGCACCCGAAGCACTCACTGGGGCCATTACACCAATAGCCGAGGAGGAAACCGAGGACATTGCCATGATCTCGTCGTTCGGCGATGAAATGGTGTGGTCATTTTTAGTACAGATCTTTATTCTGATCGCGGCACTCCTGGTCGGTAACATTCTGCGCAGAAAGATTCCCTTTATCCGCAGAAGCCTGATCCCCACCTCGCTGCTGGGCGGTCTGCTGATCCTGATTATCAAAATGCTTCCCTTTTACGATAACGTGGTCAACCAAGCGACCATGGAGATCATTACCTACCACGCGCTGGGCATTGGCTTTATTGCCCTTGGATTGAAGCAAGCCAAGGATTCGCAAAAGACCAGCATGGGCAAGGTAGTAGAGACCGGACTTCTGACCGGCGCAACCTACGTCATTCAGGGCTTGGTCGGCTTGGCAGTGACCATTGCGCTGTTCTATGCCATCGGCTTCTTCCCCGGCGGCGGTATCATTCTCGCACTCGGCTTTGGTCAGGGTACGGGACAGGCGCTCAACTACGGCAAGATGTACGAGACCGATTTCGGCTTTGTGGGCGGCACGACCTGGGGCTTGACCATTGCAACGGTTGGCTTCTTGGTAGCTGCTATCGTAGGCGTCGTTTACATGAACATCCTGCGCAGAAAGGGCAAGCTGGTACTGCGCGGCAGCGAGGGCGTCAAGGACACGCTGGAGGACTTTGTCAGCGAGGGCGAGATTCCCCTGACCGAGTCGGTGGATAAGTTCACCATCAATTTCTGCTTGGTCTTCCTGGTTTACGCCATTGCATACACCATCATGCGTGTGGTTAACGTCAACCTCATCTGGGGCTTCAACTTCCTGCTTGGCACCATCTTTGCGGCATTGGTACGATGGGTGATCAAGGGCTTGAAAAAGGCCAAGCTGATGCACCGCGAGCTGACCAACAACTACCTTCTGGACCGAATCAGCGGCTTTATGTTCGATCTGATGATCATTGCAGGTGTGGCAGCCATTGACCTCTCCGAGCTTTCGGGACTTTGGTGGCAGCTGACCATCGTTTGTGCGCTGGGTGCGACGGCAACCTTTGTTTACCTGCGTGTCGCTTGTAACCACCTGTACCCCGAGTACCGCAACGAGGCGTTCTTCTCGATGTTTGGTATGCTGACCGGTACGGCAAGTAACGGTATGATCCTGCTTCGCGAGATCGACCCCAAGTTTGAAACCCCCGCAGCCAACAACCTGGTTCTGCAAAGTATTCCTGCCATTGCCTTTGGCGGCGCGCTGCTCCTGCTCTTCAACATCTGCAGCAACATCCAGAACAGCTGGATCGCGCTGGGTGTACTGGTAGCGGCATGGATCATTTACACCTTCATCATTTTCCGCAAAGCCATTTTCAAAAAGGCTTACGCGAAAAAAGCGGCAAAGAAAGCAAAATAAATCAAAAAAGAACTGCACCCCGATAGGTGCTTGTTCTTATCGGAGAAATAAAATAAGGGTATGGGCATAGCCCTGTGCATTTGTATTACAAATGCGTAACTTGCGCGATAAAAACAGAAGAGAGAGTACTGCGGAAACAAAATTCCGTAAGACTCTCTCTTTTCTGCTTTTTTACAGTGATATTCTTTGCTGGCGCAAAGAGTGATATTTTTGCTACGCAAAAGTGATATTGAAGCCTACGGCTTCAGTGATATTCTATTCGCCCTGAAACTCGCGAAGCGAATACCACTCGGCGCAAGCCGAATACCACTGCAAAGCATTATCACTCGCCGTAGGCGAATAAAACTGCCCAACTTTCTGCAGAAAGTTGGGCAATATCTTAACCAAACATTACCTG
>JAZRQR010000101.1:0-23060 GCA_045650025.1 Eubacteriales bacterium | reverse complement strand
CACCAAAATCCATCAAAAATGCATTCGCTCTCGGGTGCGAGCAGTTTTGACGCAGCAGATTTTTTTGAGCCCAAAAGCTTTTCCCGCAGGGCATATGGGCAATATGTCCAAGGGGAAAGATAAAGGGATCGGGAAAATCTGCTCGTCAAAACCAACTTGGTTCGACTCCCGTACGGCTAGGTGGCCGCTGCTGCGGTCGGCTTCTTTAATTACATTGCAGCAGCTCTCCGGCAGTCACAAAGGTAAAGCCTTGCGCCAGAAGCTCGGGCACAAACAGTTCCAGCGCCAAGAGCGTTGGGCTGTTGTAACCAATATAATCGTGCATCAGAATAATATCGCCGTTTTTCGCGTTTTTTATAATATATTCGCTGATCTGTTCGGGCTGTGTGTGCGCCCAATCGCGCGTGTCCAAAGTCCATAGCACGTTGACGTAGCCCATATTCTTGATGGTGCTGCGCATACTGTCTGTCAGCGCTCCCTCAGGCGGGCGAAACAGCTTGCATTGCTTCCCTGTTTGCTGCAGCACTTCCCTCTCACAAAGCGAAATTTCACTCTTGAGCAGCGCATCATCCAAACGGATTGCATGGGAATGCGTATCGGTATGATTGCCGATTTCATGCCCGCGCGCAGCCACCTCGGCAGCAACCTGCGGATAATGTTTGACGTTGACGCCTATCATAAAAAACGTTGCCTTGATCTGATAGCGGTCAAGCAGGTCCAATATTTGCAGGGTTTGCTTAGGATGAGGCCCATCATCGAACGTTAAAACCACTCTTTTGGATGCCTTGTCGTGCGCAGATTCAACAGCCAGGCAAGCATGCGGATATGCGCCGATCAACAACGCGACCAGCAGGAATGCCGGCACCATCTTTTTCATGATTGTGACCATTGCAGCTCGTCCAGACTCCCAAATCGGTAACCCAAATCACGGATTTGTGTGATCAGATCACCCATGATTGCCGCGTTGGTTGCAGAGGTTGGGTGCAGCAGCATGATCTGTCCGTTATGCAAATTCTCCATAATTTTTTGCATAGCTGCCTGCGTGCTCATTTGCTTTTGATTGTCCCAATCCGCATACGCAAAGCTCCAGAATACCGTCTTGTATCCACATTTTGCAACCGTTCCAAGGGATTCTTTATCAAACGTACCCTCGGGCGGGCGGAAATACGCGTCCATCGGTTTGCCAACAAGCTGCTCGTATGCCTGCGACAGACGCGTCAGCTCCTGCTCAATTTGCGATGCGTTCATAGTCGTGATATTCTTATGCGTATACGTGTGATTGCACACAAGATGCCCCTCGTCCGCCATGCGCTTGACCAAATCCGGGTTGCGCTCAATCAGATTGCCCAGTATAAAAAACGCGCCGCACACCTTCTGATCTCGTAGCACGTCCAGAATTTCAGCTACGTTACCGTTTTCATATCCTGCATCAAACGTCAGGTACACGACCTTATCATCCGAGCCATCCCCATGCGCCCGATCCAGATAAACGCCATTATATTCCGTAATCCAGGTCATATTCGGATCCGCAACGGGTTGCGTATGATCCGCCGTGCGCTTGCAGTACCAATGCAGCTCCTGCTGCGCTCCCACGTTTATGCATAATGCAGAAACAATCAGTGTATATATGCAGAGCTTTATGCATGGCCCGCAAAGTCCTCGCATATTCATGTCATCATCTCCTTCCGCCTTTATTTTATGCGAAATTCACGATGTTTTCCATGGGAACGCCACCCGTAAAATTTAGGCAGATTGCACATGAATATTTATGCATTATTGTGAATTATTGCTATTGCATTTATACCATATATGCAGTATAATATATTCATATTTTTGAATCCGTTATGGAAAGGCGTTTATCATGAAAAAAGAAATCAAAAAAATCGTTCTTGCATATTCCGGCGGTCTTGATACCTCCATTATTATTCCGTGGCTCAAGGAAAACTATCCCGGATGCGAAGTCATTGCAGTTTCCGGTGACGTTGGTCAGGGTACGGAGCTTGATGGTCTGGAGGAAAAGGCAATCAAGACCGGCGCTTCCAAGCTGTATGTGCTGGATCTCAAGAAGGATTACATTGAAAACTATATCTATCCTTGCCTCAAGGCTGGCGCTACTTACGAAGAATATCTGCTGGGCACCTCTCACGCACGTCCTTGCATCGCAAAGGGTCTTGCAGAGATCGCTATTGCAGAAGGTGCAGATGCCATCTGCCACGGTTGCACCGGTAAGGGCAACGACCAGGTTCGTTTTGAGCTGACCATTAAGGCGTTTGCTCCCGATATGGAGATCATTGCTCCCTGGCGCGTTTGGGATATTAAGTCTCGTGACGAGGAGATCGATTACGCAGAGGCACACAATATCCCTCTGAAGATCAGCCGTGAGACCAACTACTCCAAAGACAAGAACATCTGGCACCTCTCTCACGAGGGTCTTGATCTGGAAGATCCCGCAAATGAGCCGATGTACGCTAAGGAAGGCTTCCTGGAAATGGGTGTCAGCCCCGAGCAGGCTCCCGATACACCCACTTACCTGACCCTCACCTTTGAAAAAGGTGTTCCTACTGCAATTGACGGCGTAGAAATGGATAGCGTAGCGCTTGTAGAAAAGCTCAATGAGATCGGCGGCGCAAACGGTATTGGTCTGCTTGACCTGGTTGAAAATCGTCTGGTTGGTATGAAGAGCCGCGGTGTTTACGAAACTCCCGGTGGAACCATTCTGTACCACGCACACAAGGTTCTGGAAACCATTACGCTGGACCGTGATACCCAGCACTACAAGCAGCAGATCGCAATCAAGTTTGGTGAGCTGGTTTACAACGGTCAGTGGTTCACTCCCCTGCGCGAAGCGCTCTCCGCTTTCGTAGACAAGACGCAGGAGACCGTCAGCGGCGACGTAAAGCTCAAGCTTTATAAGGGCAACATCATCAACGCAGGCGTCACCTCCCCCAATTCCCTTTACAGCGAGACCATTGCCTCGTTCGGTGAGGATGGCGGTGCTTACAACCAGAAGGATGCTGCAGGCTTTATCAACCTGTTCGGTCTGCCGATCAAGGTCAAAGCAACGCTGGAAGCACAAAAGAAGTAATCTTATCAATATGTGGGGTGTCTTTTTCCCAAGACACCCCTCGTTTGATGCAAAGAAAGGATTTGGATTTATGAATACCATGTGGGCAGGCCGCTTTCAAAAGCAGCTCAACAGCCGTGTAAACGATTTTAATTCCTCCATTCATTTCGACTGCAGAATGTACAAGCAGGATATTCGTGGCTCTATTGCGCATGCCATCATGCTTGGTAAATGCGGGATCATTTCCCAGCAGGACGCAGTTTTGATCTGCAAAACCCTGGGTGAGATCATGACCGACCTGGATAACGGTACACTGGAAATTGATATGAACGCTGAGGACATTCATATGTTTGTCGAGAGCGAGTTGACCGCACGTATTGGTGACGTGGGCAAACGCTTGCATACTGCACGCAGCCGTAACGACCAGGTAGCGCTGGATCTGCGCCTATATCTGCGCGACGAGATCGCAGAGCTCAAGGCACTTGTCACTCACCTGATCGATGTCATCTGCAATAAATCCGAGCAGCACGCAGCCGATATTATGCCCGGTTATACCCATCTGCAGCGTGCACAGCCCGTCACGCTGGGACATTACCTGATGGCGTATGCGCAGATGCTTGCACGTGACGCACGCAGACTCGACGACGTTGCCAAAAATATGAACGTGCTCCCGCTGGGCTCTTGCGCTCTTGCAGGCACGACGTACCCCATCGACCGCTTCATGGTTGCAGAGCTTTTGGAATTTGACGGCGTATGCCAGAACAGCATGGATGGCGTTTCAGATCGCGACTATGCCATTGAGCTGCTCAGTGCGCTTTCCATTCTGATGATGCACCTCTCCCGCTTCTCCGAGGAGATCATTTTGTGGTCCTCGTCCGAGTTTGGTTTTGTAGAGCTGGACGATGCGTTTTCCACCGGCTCCTCCATTATGCCGCAGAAAAAGAACCCCGATATTGCCGAGCTGGTGCGTGGCAAAACGGGGCGCGTTTACGGCGATCTGACTACCCTGCTGACCGTTATGAAAGGCATTCCGTTGGCTTACAACAAAGATATGCAAGAGGATAAGGAGGCTGTATTCGACGCGCTGGATACCGCCAAGATCTGCCTGGAGCTGTTTGCATCCATGCTGGACACTGCCACGTTCCGCGTTCAGGTGTTACGTGATGCCGTTTCCAAGGGCTTTATCAACGCAACCGATTGCGCCGATTACATGGTCAAAAAAGGCTTGCCCTTCCGCAGCGCTTACAAGGTCGTAGGACAGCTGGTTGCATACTGCATTGAAAACCACAAAACTCTGGAGACTCTGACGCTGGAAGAATACCAAAAGGCAGATCCGATTTTTGAGAATGACGTTTACGATGCGATCGATCCGGACGTCTGCGTAGCAGGGCGAACCAGCTATGGCGGCCCCGCTCCCGAATGCGTAAAGCAACAAATCAGCGCAATGCGCGAATCTTTATAATATACATGACTTCCCGATATGACTTTTGTGCTTTTTGCGCAAAAGTCATATTGCGTTCATGATGCATTCACTATTAATTCAAGAGTTTGTGTTAAAATATGAAGAGATTGTATAAGGAGGTGACGCTTTGGCTGGAAATACGTTTCAACGACGTGAGAAAAAGATCATTTTGGACGTAGCACTTGCAGAACCGCTCAAGCAACGCATCGAGGAATACATGAACGCAGACGAGTATAACAAGGACGGAAATCCTTATATGATCTGTAACTTGTATTTTGATAACCAAAACAACGACGTGATCCGTAATTCGGTGCAGTTGCCGAAATACAAGGAAAAACTGCGACTGCGCAGCTACGGAACGCCAACGCTGGATTCCAAGGTCTTTTTGGAGATCAAGCGTAAGCAAAACGGAATCGGAACCAAGCGCCGTGCCAAAATTACGCTGCAAGAGGTTTACGACTTCTTAGATCACCGCCAATTCCCGGAAAACACCAAGTATATCAATACGCAGGTGTTGCGCGAAATCGAATATTACCTGTCGCACACGCCCGTGCAGCCGGTGGCATACGTCAGCTATCTGCGATATGCATACCAAGGTAAGGAAGACCCGAATTTCCGTGTCACGTTTGACTTTGACATCGTGTCCAGACGTCACGATCTTACCCTGGAAAGCGGACGCTTTGGTGATCCCCTGCTCCCGCCGGATAAAATGATCCTGGAGGTCAAATTTGCGGGCGCCGTTCCCTATTGGTTCGTTCAGATCATGAATGAATACAATCTTACGTTCCATACCTTTTCCAAGATCGGTACCGATCTCAAGAAGAACATACTCAAACAAAACGGAATCGATGAATTCCTGTTAACCGGATTTGTATAAAGGAGAATTTATATGCAGGCATTAGAAAACTTTTTCAACCAGTTGCTGGTAAACATTCAAATTTATTATGACACCGCTACTACCGGCGTTTCCACGCTGACTCTTGGCAAAACGCTTGCCCTGATCGGCTCGAGCATTGGTATGTCGCTGCTCGTTACCTTGGTGTATCTGCTTGTAAACCGCAAGAGATCGTACTCTACCAAGTCTCTGTTTACCATTCTTTTGATGGGTCCCATCGTTTCCGTTATCGTTATCGCCGTCGGTTCGAACCTGGCGCGTGCAATCTCGATCGGTGGTGGTCTTGCCCTCATCCGTTTCAGACATTCCGTTGAAAATCCCAGCGATCTGATCTTCATTTACCTCTCCGCTGCAGTTGGTATGGCTTGCGGTACGGGTGGTATCGGTTTTGCGGCTATCGCAATCGGCATTATTCTAGCGGTCATCATCATTGCTTCCATGACCGGCTTTGACCGCATCGGCAGCGGCTCGATGAGACTGACCATCATGATTCCCGAATCTCTGGATTTTGCAGGCGTATTTGAGCCCGTTCTCAAGCAGCACTGCAAGACTTACGACCTGGAGAGAGTCAAGTCCGTTGAATACGGCACGCTGACCGAGCTGCGTTACAGAGTCCGCCTCAAGGACAAGAACGCGCAGAAGGCGCTGATCGACGATATCCGTGTACGTAACGGCAACCTCAACATTTCGATCACCCAGAAGGCATCTGACGACTAATCACTATAAAACATCCCGACTTGGAAGCAAGTCGGGATGTTTCTTTTATTTTTAGAAATTAAAGGTCAACTGGTCAGTTTCATTGATATTATCCAGAACACCGTTGCGACGCAGAATGTCAATGACCGCCTGCGAGAGCTTGGCGCGGATCTTGAGATCCTCGACCGAGAAAAAAGGCTCCTCCGCTCTTGCGCGTACGATATTTTCCGCAGCAGTTTCGCCAAGACCGCCCAGCGAGGAGAAAGGCAGGCGGATCTTGCCGTTTTCGGGCAAAAATTCGCGCCAGTCGGACTTTTCCAGGTCAACGGGCAGGAATCGGATGCCGCGCGCAAAAGCTTCGTTTGCAAGCTGCAGAACGGGTATGCTGGCTTGTTCCTTGGGGGATGCGTCAAATCCTCTGTCCTCAATATCCTTGATGTGCGCCATGAGAGCCTTTTTGCCTTTCATGATCAGCTCACCGTCAAAGCCGTCCGATTGTACCGTAAACATGGCGCAGTAGAACGCCAGCGGAATATGTACCTTATACCAACCCAGACGAATTGCAGACATGTCGTATGCGGCTGCGTGCGCCTTAGGGAACATGTATTTGATACGCTTACAGGACCAGATGTACCATTCGGGTACCCCTGCCTCCAGCATTTCTTGCTCGTATTCGGGAGTAAGACCTTTTCCCTTTCTGACCATTTCCATGATCTTGAAGGCGTGGTCCTTCTGCACGCCGTAATCGATCAGTGCCAGCATGATCGAGTCACGCGTACCAATAACCTCAGAAATGGTACACGTACCGTTTTTGATCAGCTCCTGTGCGTTATTGGTCCAAACGTCGGTACCATGGGAAAGACCCGAGATCTGCAAAAGGTCCGAGAAGGTCTGCGGTTTACACTCCTGCAGCATCTTGATAACAAACTTGGTGCCAAGCTCAGGCAAGCCAAGCGTACCAAGCGGACAGTTGATGTCCTCGGGCGAGATACCTAGCGGCTTTGTAGACAAGAACAGCTCGTAGATCGAGCGGTCGTTCATGGGCACGTCCAGTACGCTGGTGTCCGAGTACTTCTCCAAATACTTATACTTGGTAGGCATATCGTGTCCAAGCTCGTCCAGCTTGAGCAGCGTGTCATGCAGATATTCAAAGGTAAAGTGGGTGGTCACAATATCGGACTTGACGTCCTCTGCGGGGTGCTGTACGGGACAGAAATCATAGACCTCCATGGTCTTGGGCACAACAACGATACCACCGGGGTGCTGCCCCGTATTTCGCTTAACGCCCACGCAGTTGGCAACCAAGCGGTTTGCCTCGGCGTTGGAAACGCTCTGCCCCTTTTCTTCAAAGTATTTCATAACGTAACCGTACGCAGTCTTATCTGCAAGCGTACCGATCGTGCCCGCACGGAACACGTTTTCAGCACCAAAGAGTTCTTCGGTGTATTTATGTACGCGACCCTGCACCTCACCCGAGAAGTTCAGGTCAATATCGGGCGATTTATCACCGTAGAAGCCAAGGAAGGTTTCAAACGGGATATCATGTCCGTCATAATTGAGCTTGGTACCGCACTTGGGGCAGTTGGCGTCAGGCAGGTCAAAGCCCGAGCCGATCTTGTGCTTTTTGGCGTACTCAAAGTCGGAATACTGGCAGTTCGGGCACCAATAATGCGCGGGCAACGGGTTTACCTCGGAAATACCTGCCATAGATGCAACCACGGAAGAACCAACCGAGCCTCGCGAGCCAACCAGATAGCCCTGCTGCTCGCTATACCATACCAGCTTTTGCGCGATCATGTAAAGCACAGCAAAGCCGTTTTTGATAATCGATTCCAGCTCTCTGGCAAGACGAGATGAAACGATCTCAGGCAGCGGATCGCCGTACATCTTCTTGGCGCGCTCCCAGCAAATGCGCTGCAGATCCTCTTCCGCTCCATCCATGGTAGGCGTAAACGTGCCCTTGGGGAACGGACGGATGTTGCTCTCGATCATATCGTTGATCAGATTAGTATTGGTGACGACCACCTCGTATGCCTTTTCTTCGCCAAGATATGCAAATTCCTCCAGCATTTCCTCGGTGGTTCTGTAATACAGGAAAATGTCGCGGTCGCCATCCTTGAACTTTTGACCGCAAAGCAGGATCTTACGGTAAATGCCATCCTCTTTGTTGAGAAAATGCGCGTCACAGGTAGCCACGACAGGCTTGTTATATTGCTCGCCAAGCGCAACAATGCGGCGGTTGAGATCTCGCAAGCCTTCCTCATCGGCTACCTTGCCCTCATCGATCAGGAACATGTTGTTGGTGATCGGCTGGATCTCCAGATAATCATAGAAGTTGACCAGCTCTTCCAGCTCAGCTTCGCTCTTGTTCTCCAAAATTGCTGTGAAGATCTCGCCTGCTTCGCAAGCAGAGCCCACAATCAAGCCTTCGCGGTGCTTTTCCAGCTGCGTCTTAGGAATACGCGGGCTTCTGCGGTAATACTGCAGATTACTCATGGAAACCAGCTTATACAGATTCTTAAGACCCGTGGCATTCTTGACCAGCAGGATCTGGTGATAGGGCTTGAGCTTTAAGGGGTCGGAGCTGACTGTCATTTCATGGCACAGCTGCTCAAAGGTCAATATTTCCGCACTCTTCATCTGCTCACACATCTTAAAGTAAATGTGTGCCAGCATTTCCGCGTCGTCACTTGCGCGGTGGTGGTTAAAATCACCCAGTCCATAGTGCTCCGCCAGCAGGTTCAGCTTGTGCTTATTGAGCGCGGGATTGAGGAATCGGGAAAGTGCAACCGTATCCAGATACGGGTTGCGCAGCTCCATGCCGTTCTCTTGCGCGTAATGGCGGATAAAACCAATATCAAAGCTTGCGTTATGCGCAATCAGCAGCTTGTGCGGCTGCTCGGGAACGTCGCCTATAAAGGCAAAAAACGCCTCCAGAGCCTTTTTTGTTTTGGGTGCACCCTTGACCATATCATCGGTAATTCCCGTCAGTTTGACGATTTCTTCGGGGATAGGCACCTCGGGATCCACAAAGGTATTGAACGTATCCAAAACTTCCCCGTTTTTGATACGCACAGCTCCGATTTCAGTGATCTTGCAGGTCTTTGCGGAAAGACCCGTCGTTTCAATATCGAATACGATACACTCGTCATAAGGCGTGTAAGCACAGTGACCCGTAACCGCTCCGGCGGTATCGTTGACAAAATACGCCTCCATGCCGTAAATGACCTTTTGTCCGATCTTCTCGGCGGTCAGCATAGCGTCCTGGTATGCTTGCACGTTACCGTGGTCTGTCAGCGCCACAGCAGGATGTCCCCACTTATTGGCTTGCTTGACCGCAACGGACGGCGGGATCATAGCGTCCATGGTGGACATCTGGGTATGTAAATGCAGCTCTACGCGCTTGACGGGTGCATTATCCTTGCGCGCCAGCTTTTTAACTTTTGCAAATTCAACCGGATAGAACAGGCAGTCCGGTCCCTCGGTGCGGTTACCGTCCTTGGATTTCTTGGTTTCGTACTTGGTGTACCCCTTCAAGGCAACAACCGCTCCGTTCGAGATCACCTTGCAGATCTCGTCACATTCGTCCGGCTCTACGTTAAAGGACTTAACTTCAATGGAGGAGTTGCCGTCGGTAATGCAGTAGTTCAGGTTAAACTTCTCGCCCGTACGGTTTCTTTCCTTGTTAAAGGCAAAGATCTCACCCAGAATCACAACGTTGCGAATGGGCTTGTCCAGCGCGGCAATCGGCGTAGGGTTGATCTGGAACGCATCCCCCTTGACGTATTCCACGCCGGAAATATCATAGGAGGTATGACCGATCGTGCAAATGCCGTCCACAATAATGGGCGTGGGGTCTTCGTCGTATACCGAGCGAATACGCGGGTGCTCCGGCTGCTCAATTCCCTGCGGATCTGCAGGACGCGAGGAAAAACCGCCGTCAGCCTTAGCGCGGTCATATTCCTTTGCAGCTTTTGCAATGCGCTTGTCCAGTTCTTCCAGCTCGCGCAGGTAAAGCTCGCTGCGTTCACTTTCGTGGAAGTCCTCGGAATGCACGATCTTGACGCGGATGTGCAGATCAAATTCCTTTTGCAGAATGGTTTCCATGATCTGCGGGGTGCGTGCATCCTCCATAAGCAAAATGCCCGCGTCAATCACGGGCAGTTCTACTGTGAGCACCCCCGGTTCCAGCTTATACTTATAACGGTGGAAAAATCCGCGCGCAACAATGCCAACCTCCTCGGTCTCCTGCAGCAGCTGCGGTATATAATCCTCGCTGAATAACTCCTGCGGGTATCTCGGATAGATCTTTACGCGATTGAGATCGTATGCCTTGCAGATCTCTTCCTGAATGCGATAGAGCTCATTCTT
This sequence comes from Eubacteriales bacterium, assembly GCA_045650025.1. Lineage (GTDB taxonomy): Bacteria > Bacillota > Clostridia > Oscillospirales > CAG-272 > SVQP01. The sequence continues at coordinate 12,572 of JAZRQR010000101.1, read as the reverse complement.
ATCCACAATTTGCGGAAAGCATGCAGTAACCTCAATGATTTTCAAATCCTTATCCGCCAGCACGCGCATATCGGTGATGGACAGCAGTATATTTTGGGTATATGTATCGGGGTGATATTTATGAAATACCTCAAGAAACGTCTTTTTCATTATAGACCTCGTGTTTTAAACTTCTGAATTTCTCGATGATTTATTTATAATCTTCAACTATTATTCCGCATCTCTTTGATCTTTTCGATCAAAACCTTAATCACTTCATCTTCTTGAATTTTGGCGATAATCTCACCATGAGAGATCAGCAGCGCTTCGCCCTTGCCCCCCGCAATGCCAATGTCAGCCTCTCTGGCTTCCCCCGGTCCGTTGACCACGCAGCCCATCAGAGCTACGCGAATGGGAAAATCCAACAAGCCTTCGCGCTCGGCAGCCTCTCTGAATTGCGTTTCAAGGCTGATCAGGTCGATTTTGGTACGACCGCAGGTCGGGCAACTGACAACGTTCATACCGCTCTGCCCTTTGATCTCAAGCGCATTTAAAATACTCTTGGCAGCCGCCACCTCGCGAATGGGGTCAGCAGTCAGCGACACGCGCATGGTATCTCCAATGCCGTCACACAAAAGCGCACCAATGCCTGCCGCACTCTTGATCATGCCGTACTGCTCGCTTCCCGCCTCGGTCACGCCGATGTGAATGGGATAGCTGCAACGCTGTGCCACCAGACGGTTAGCCTTGATCATTTGCTCAACCGACGAGCCCTTGATCGAAATCACGATGTCCGCAAAGTCAAATACCTCCAGCAAGGACACGTGATACATTGCCGATTCGCACAGCGCTTCGGGGGTGGGAGCGCCATATTTGGCAAGAATATGCTTTTCCAGCGATCCACCATTGACGCCAATGCGAATGGGGATATTGCGTTGCTTGCAGGCATCCACCACAGCCTTGACACGATCCTTATCTCCGATATTACCGGGGTTGATACGGATCTTATCTACGCCATGCTCTGCACACGCAAGCGCGGCACGGTAATCAAAATGTATGTCCGCTACAATGGGCACGCGGATCCCGGCCAGCTTGATTGCCGAGATCGTTTTGGCGCTTTCTGCATCCGGCACGGTAATACGCACGATCTCACAACCAGCCTGCTCCAGACGGTTGACCTGATCGATGGTAGCAGAGACGTCCTTGGTGTCTGTATTGGTCATAGATTGAATCGAGATCGGAGCATCTCCACCAATTATGACGTTGCCGACCTTAACAGGTCGCGTTTTTCTTCGTATCTTTTGATAATCTATCATGAAAATAATCCTATAATATCTTTCACAGAAATCAAAGCCATAAACGCAAACAAAACGAGAATGCCGATAAAGTGCACGTACCCTTCAAAATCACGGTTGATCGGCTTGCCGCGGAATAGCTCAATGAGCAAGAACAGCAGTCTGCCACCATCCAGCGCGGGCACGGGCAAAAGATTGAATACGCCCAAGTTGATGGTGATCACAGCAACCAGATACAACAGCGTTGCGCCGCCTGCCTGTGCCGCCTGACCAATGATCTCGGTCGTGCCAACGGGGCCGGAAACGGCTTCTGCGCCGTATCTGCCCGTGAGAAGATCGAACAGCGAGTCATATACCATTTTCACCGTGGAGGTGGCTCTGTTGACCGAGTACAATCCAAGATTGAGGATATTGGGTGCTTTGCCGTACACCTTGAAGTCGTACGAGCCAAAGGTCACGCCGCTTTCCTCGGTTGTTGGGAATTGAACGTCATTTAAAAATACAAAGTTATCATTTCGGATGACGATCATGTCCACAGGCTCATATGCGCTGTTGGTGATCTCGTAGATCAGGTCATAGCCCGAAAACACGGGAAAACCGTTAACCGTAACCACTCTGTCGCCTACCATCAAGCCGTGCTCCCCTGCCTGATTGGAGGTAGCGCCTTCATTGAATTCAGCGATGACGTTGGTGGGAAGCATTGCGCCTTCGGTACCCATCACGGTGGAGGTGGTCAGAATGAACATGGCGACAAAGCCAAGCAAAATGTTCATTCCTGCGCCTGCCACGATGATCAGAATGCGCTTCCAGATATTTTTATTACAGAAGGCATTGGGATTTTCCGAGGTTCCGTCTTCTCCGTCCATGCTGACGTAGCCACCGATCAGGAACAAACGGATCGAATATCGAATGCCGCTCTTTTTAGAAACGCGCGAAAAGACCTGCGGTCCCATACCGAGTGCAAATTCATGCACGGTAACGCCGCAGAGTCTTGCCGTAATATAATGCCCGAATTCGTGCACCAAGATCAGCGCACTGAATACGCCAACTGCCAACAGAACGTATATGACAGTTTTCAGGGCGGGAATTGCAAAAAGGGTCTCCAATGAAATTCTCCTCAAAAAAAATTACTGTTTTGCCAAATATTGCGTAGCAAGCTCTCTTGCCATCGTATCGCACGCAAGGATCTCGTCCATGGTATGCATGCCGGAAGCATACTGCATATCCGTCACGACCTGCTCCACCACCTGCATAATACCGCAGAAGGATAACCGCTCCTGCAAAAATGCAGCAACGCATACTTCGTTAGTCGCATTGAGCACCGCAGGCAGCGCTCCGCCCTTGCCGATACAATCGAACGCCAGGCGCAAAAGCGAGAAGGTTTGCAGATCCGGCTTTGCAAAGGTCAGCTTGCCCACCGCAAACCAATCCAGCTGCGCAATGGCGGCTTCCACACGCGCAGGATGCGTCAACGCATACTGCACGCATGCACGCATATCCGGCACGGACAGCTGTGCAATTACGTTATTATCAATATATTCCACGGCAGAGTGAATTATACTCTCACGGTGCACGGTAACCTCTACCTGCTCGGGAGTTACGCTAAACAAATGCACGGCTTCGATTACCTCAAAGCCCTTATTCATCATAGTAGCGCTGTCCACCGTGATCTTCGCGCCCATATTCCAGGTAGGATGTGCAAGCGTGTGCTGCTTGGTCACGCCCTGCAGCTGCTCCTTGGTATATCCAAAGAATGGTCCGCCCGAAGCGGTCAGCATAATGCGCTTGATCTCTTTGGGATCACCGGAGCGCAAACACTGGTAAATTGCGCAATGCTCACTATCCACGGGCAAAATATCAATGCCCTTCTCTTTTGCCAAGGGCATGACGATCTCGCCTGCAACCACCAAGGATTCCTTGTTGGCAAGCGCCAGCTGCTTGCCGGCCTGCAGCGTTGCCATGGTAGGCGCAAGACCTGCTTGCCCCAAGATCGAGTTGACTACGACCTGGCGATCGGATTGCGCATCGGTTTCGGCGATCATGTCGCACACGCCCCGGGCACCACCGTAGATCTTGACAGGCATGTCCGCGACACGCACTGCAAGATCGCGTGCGCTTTTCTCGTCTGCCATAGCACACGCGCGCGGAGCAAGCATGCGAACCATATCTTCGGTTTGCGCAACGCTGGTATTGGCACTCAGTGCATCAACCTTGACGCCGTGCTTGACGGCAACGTCAGCAGCCTGGCGACCTACCGAGCCGGTAGCGCCAAGAATGATCATAGAGGGATACTGTCTGCTCATGCGAACACATCCACAAAGATCTCTGCTGCAGCCAGTACGATGGCAACTGCCAAAACAGAATCAAATCTGTCAAGGGCGCCGCCGTGACCGGGCATGATCTTACCGTAATCCTTGATGTTATATTCTCTCTTAATGACAGACATAGCAAGGTCGCCAATCTGTCCGACAATCGACAGCAGAACGCCGAGAACCGCCAATACGACATAGTTGCACGTAACGCCCCACACACGATTGCACACAAATCCATACAGCAGTATAGTCAGCGTGCAGCAAATAATACCTGCGACACTTCCCTCCACCGTTTTCTTAGGGCTGACATCGGGGATCAGCTTATGCTTGCCCAGCATTCTGCCAAAGAAATACGCAAAGGTATCGGTGATCCAAGGCGCTGCAAACATCATCAGCATCAAAAACATGCCCTTGTCGCTGGAATCTCTGACATAGACCAGAGAGGTAAATGCCGCAACGATGTAAAGCGACGTCAAATACACCGACGCCGTTTGAGAAGTCGGCAGCTTTCTATGCGAAAAGACGCTTGCAGTCAGCATAAGCAGCGCAAGCACGCCAACCGCCGCCGCATAGCAAGCGAGCAGCAGCGTCTTATCCTGGATATAGCGCATGCCAAAAGGAGCAAATGCGCCAACCAGATAGAACGGTACACAGACCCAAAGATTACGGCGAACCTTCAGGCAACCGAACATTTCGTATAAGCAAATCAAACCGACAACTGCAGCTGCCAGCGGAAGCATAAACGTATGCGAAAAAATAAGCACGGGCAGCAAAATGATCAATGCCACGATTGCGGAAATGACTCTGACTAACATAATTACCTCACAAATTAGATACCGCCAAAGCGTCTGGAGCGTTTTGCAAACGCTTCAATCGCTGCGTCCACATCCTGATCGGACATATCCGGCCAAAGCTTGTCGGTCGCGTAAAACTCTGCATAAGCAGCCTGCCACAAAAGGAAATTCGACAAACGCATTTCACCGCCGGTTCGCACGATCAGATCGGGATCCGGCACGTCTGCCGTATACAAATGCGCGCAAATATCCTGCGCGGTGATCTGCGTTTTTCCCTGGGCGATCAAAGCATTACAGGCATGCACGATCTCATCGCGCCCACCGTAATTGAACGCAACGCACAGCTTGCAGGGCTTGCCTTTGGAAAGCTGCTCCACGTTGCGAATCTTTTCTTGCAACGCAAGCGGAAATACGGTCGTATCTCCAATAATATGTAGCTCAACCGAAAATTCGTCCAGTCTGTTTACAAAGCTGTCCAGATACTGATCCATCAAGGACATCAAAGCATCCACCTCAGCCCGGGGGCGCTTCCAGTTCTCGGTGGAAAATGCATACACAGTCACCGCTTCCAGCCCAATATCTGAGCAATAGCTTGCAACGCGCTCGAATGCTTTCACGCCTTCCTTATGACCAAAGGTGCGCGGCATACCGCGCTTTTTGGCCCATCTGCCGTTGCCGTCCATGATGAATGCGATATGGCGCAGTCCCAGTTCTGCAGGTTTGACGGATTGTTTTTTCATATCACTCATAACATACACCTTACCAACAAAAGGCGGGTCTGTTGACCCGCCGTAATGTTATACAGCCATGATTTCGGTAATCTTCTTGTCGGTGATTACGTCGATCTGCTTGATATACTTGTCGGTCAGATCCTGCACCTTCTTCTTAGCACCCTCTTCTTCGTCCTCGGTCAGAAGATTGTCCTTCTTAAGGTTCTTAATCTCGTCGTTTGCGTTCTTACGAACCATACGTGCAGCAACCTTAGCCTCTTCGCCCATCTTGGAAATCTGCTTGGAGAGTTCCTTTCTGCGGTCCTGAGTCAGCTGGGGGAATACAAGGCGGATTGCCTGGCCGTCGTTATTGGGCGTGATACCCAGATCGGACGCAAGAATTGCCTTTTCGATTGCCTTGAGAGTGGACTTATCGTAAGGCATAATGGTCAGGGTTCTTGCATCGCTGACACGAATGTCTGCCATAGTGTTCAGAGGTGTGGGAGAACCGTAGTAATCAAAGCTGATGCGGGAGAGCAGCTTGGGATTTGCCTGGCTTGCACGAACGTTGTCAAGATTGTTTTCGTATGCTACGATGGTTTTCTGAAGCTTTGCTTCAAAGTCTTTGGTATTGTAACCCATAATGTAATTCCTTTCTGTTTCTATGTAGTGATTTATTATTTCTTAGTTATGCATTTTGGTGCCGATCTTCTCACCCATTACGACGCGATAGATATTTTCGGGATCGCTGAGCGCAAAGCCGTAGGTTGTAATGTTGTTTTCCTGGCAGAAGGAAACCGCCGTCATATCAAATGCCTTAAGTCCCTTTTCCAATATTTCCGCATAGGTGATATCCAGAATGGGCTTTGCATTGGGATCTTTTTTGGGATCTGCCGTGTACAGATAGTCCACGTTCTTAGCCATCAGCACCGCATCCGCTTCAATTTCAGCAGCGCGGACGACAGCAGGAGTATCGGTTGAAAAATAGGGCCATCCAAGTCCGCAGCCAAATACGACGACCTTGCCTTCGTTGAGCGCCTTATCGGCATGTCTTGCGGTGTAATACTCTGCAAACGCATGCATTTCTACCGAGGTCATCACTACGGTATCGATTCCGCTCTTTATAAACGTATCCTGAATTGCAATGGCGTTGATGGTGGTGGCAAGCATACCCATCTGGTCGGCTCTGGAGTGGTTCATTGCGCCACCGACGCGTCCGCGCCAGATATTGCCCGCACCAACGATAACGGCAACCTGAACGCCCTGTGCAAGACACTTTTTAATTACCTGTGCAACCTGCTCGATCTTGTTAAAATCCAGAATGCCTTCCCCTGCTTGTGCGGGTGCCAACGCCTCACCGGAAAGCTTGAGAACGATTCTGCGATATTCGGGTTTGGTAGTCATTTAGGATCACCTCAACTGATAATATTATACAGAATATATTTTACTACATTTTTGGCAATTTGTAAACAGGTATTTTGAAATTTATTGCAGAAATGATAAAAAATAAAAGCACGGCAATGCCGTGCTTTTATTTAGGAGTACTAAAATTACTTGTTAGTCAGCTTAGCGATCTCATCCGCGAAGTTCTCTTCTCTCTTCTGGATGCCTTCGCCCTTCTCGTAACGCCAGAAAGCCTTAACAGCGATAGAACCGCCCAGCTCCTTAGCAGTTGCAGCGATATACTGACCAACGGTCATGTCGTCGTCCTTGATGTAGCCCATGTCAACCAGGCAGTTGTTGTCGTAGAACTTGGAGATTCTACCCTCAACCATCTTAGCCTTGATTGCGTCAGGCTTCTTAGCCATTGCAGGATCGTTGGAAATCTGAGCCATGAGAATTTCCTTCTCGGACTCGATTACGGATGCGGGAACGTGAGTTCTGTCAAGGTAAGGAGTTACGTATGCACCAATCTGCAGAGAAATGTTCTTTGCAAACTCGTCAAAGCCTTCCTTGTCAGCGCAATCGGTGTCAAACAGAGTTACAACGCCGATGGAGCCCATGCCGTGAATGTAAGTGCTGGTAACACCCTCGATAACCATGAAGCGGCGGATGCTCAGCTTCTCACCGATCACGAAGATCTGCTCCTTGAGCTTAGCCTCAACGGTGCAAGAACCGTCGAAGTAATCGGAAGCCATCAGAGCGTCAACGTCAGCGGGCTTGTTAGCCACGATGGTCTTAAGCAGGTTCTTTACGAACTCCTGGAAAGAAGCGTTCTTTGCAACGAAGTCGGTCTCAGAGTTAACCTCGATCATAGCGGTGGTGTTGCCCTCGGTGTAAACGTCAACGATACCGTCAGCAGCAATTCTGGTAGCCATCTTGCTCTCAGCCTTGAGTTCGCCCTTTTCACGGAGGATCTTGATAGCGGCTTCGATGTCGCCGTCAGCCTCTACGAGTGCCTTCTTGCACTCCATCATACCGATACCGGTCTTAGCGCGCAGTGTTGCAACGTCTTTTGCAGTAATGTTTGCCATTTTAAATTCTCCTTAAAATTTGATCTTGATTACTCAGCAGCCTCTTCGGTCTCAGCCTGTGCCTTAACCTCTACTGCCTCGGTCAGCTGCTCGCCCTGTCTGCCTTCGATAATACCGTCAGCGATGATAGAGGAGATGAGCTTGATAGCGCGGATAGCGTCGTCGTTACCGGGGATAACGTAATCAGCGTCGTCAGGATCGCAGTTGGTGTCCACGATAGCGATTACCGGGATGCCAAGCTTCTTAGCCTCAAGTACTGCGTTTCTTTCCTTGCGGGGGTCAACGATGAACACTGCATCAGGCAGTCTGTCCATGGTCTTGATCCCGCCGTAGGACTTCTCCAGGTCGAAGATTTCCTTCTGCTTTGCAGCAACTTCCTTCTTGGGAAGCATGTCAAAAGTGCCGTCCTCCTGCATCTTGGTCAGGCTGTTCAGGCGGTTGATGGAGCTCTTGATGGTCTTGAAGTTGGTCATCATACCACCGGGCCATCTAACGTTTACGTAGTACATGCCGCATCTGGTAGCTTCTTCCTTAATTGCTTCAGCTGCCTGCTTCTTAGTACCAACGAACAGAATGGTGCCGTCGTTAGCGGAGAGCTCGCGAATGAAGTCGTAAGCTTCCTCAAACTTCTTAACGGTCTTCTGCAGGTCGATGATGTAGATACCGTTTCTTTCGGTGAAGATGTACTCCTGCATTTTGGGGTTCCATCTTCTGGTGTGGTGTCCAAAGTGTACACCAGCTTCCAAGAGCTGCTTAATAGTGATGATAGACATTTGTTTGTCCTCCTTCGGTTTTTCCACCACAGAGTCGTTCGGTACGCATCAATTTCAGGGCTTTTATTGCCGCATGAAACACCGGTAGTACCCTGTCTTCCCTGTGTGTGTATTTTATTATTATCATGTCGGATTCCCGACACAACGGCGTAAATTATAACATATTATTTCCAAATATGCAATACCTAAAGCGATTGTTTACAAATTGTTTACACTTATTTGCCGAACAAATTGCGTTTGAGCTTGCGTTTTGGCATAGTATAGCGGGTCTTTTCCTCCGCGCCCATACGCACCAGCACCGCATCCTCCCCAATGCATTCGATTTTTTGCCACGGTATAAAGATCTCGTTTGTCTTGCCAAGCCCCCAAACGCCGCCCTGCTCGGGCACGATGACGCAAAGCACGCGCGCATTGCCCGTGTCGATCTCCAGATCACAAATGCGACCCAGATTTTCTCCGGTGCATAAATTGATCACGTCTTTTTCGGCAAGCTCAAGAAAAGTGCCAGTTTTCAAATCCATCCCCCCCCTCTTGCGCAGTATATGTACAAAGCGGTGGGAATATTTCATTATTTATGCAAATTCAACCCGCGTGCACTCAGAATACGGTACATGACAAAGTACACAAGCAGGCACAGGGGCGACAGAAGCACGGTTACCAAGGAAAGCGTAGCTGCACCGCTAAAGCCGTTGAGCGGCGGGATAAATACAAATGCGATAAACATAGCTGCACAAACGCCCGCCAGCACACCAAACGCCAGCATAGCGCGCTTTTGCTTGATCTCGGCGTATTCCAGCACGGTCACGATAAACACAAGCGCCTGCAGCAAATACGTAGCAAGGAAGCCGACGCCCGTGCTCTGCGCGGCATCCACCATGCCAAACACCTGCAGCAGTGCAAACGACAGCCACACGACCAACGCGCTCACGCATGCGCTGATGACGTTTGCTACGTTGTACGCAAGCGGCTTTTGCAGTCGTCGCATAATGGAATACGGGCACGAAAGCGCCTTCTGATTGGGCATTACGAACGCCAACGCGATCACCGCGGCAAGATCCAGCACAAGTCCGCTGACCAGCAAGGATGCGGCAGACAGCATTTGCGTGCCGAACAGCGCAGGCAAAATCAAGAGGAACGCGCGGAAAAACTGCATGGTGACCAGATAGGTCATAGCGTTTGCAATGCTGTGATTGATCGAAAACGCATGCTCACGTCCCGTCAGGATTCCCAGCAATCCCCCACCCTGCTCGGAGGCGCGGCGCAGGATCATATCGGCTGCGCGACGCATTTGCTGAGTCGCGCGCGAGCTGAATGACGTGCCGTCAATCGGCATTTTATCATACAAGGATTGCGCAACCTTCGCAGAACGGAACTCAATTGCGTCACAGGTAATGCTGAAATCCGCCATATCGTGAAACGCCTGGGTGCGATGATCCACGCTATACACAGCGATGTTGTTTCCACGCTGCTTAAGCTTTTCCATCAGCGCGACAATCTGCGAATCGGTAAATCCCAGATACGCCCGGTAGCTGCCGTACGCAACGTGCAGATCCAGATCCTGATCCTGCGCCGCCATTGCGGTCAGCACGTCGTGCTCCCAATCGCGGATCAAGCCGGAATCCGTCAGTATCTTTTCGGTTTCCGCATTCTGTTCCATAAAGACAGAAACGCGGACACCGCTTTGAATGAGCTGCTCACATGCAGGCAAAAAGTCCTTTCCGACTCTTTGCGAAAACGCCAGAACGCCCACGATAGTAACGTCCTCACCCGTGCGGTTGGCGATCAGCAAAAGGCGATAGCCGGTCTCGCGATAAATGCGGCAAAGCGTGCGCAGCGCCATATGCTCGCTCTCGTCAAACGGCTTGCGATCAGGTCCTGCAGCCACGTGCGTGCAATGCTGCAGCAGCTGCTCGTCGGCAGACACGAGCACGTCGTAATCTCCGCGCACCAATTTGCTTTGTACGCAGCACGTGCCGTCCTCCCAGAACGTCATAACCGAGGAACGTCTGGTCAGATCGATTGCGGTATGATCCAGCGCCACGTGCTTGATCAACGCATCAATGGGCGCTGCCAATCCTGTATCGAATGCTTCGCGTTCGTGCATTTCGGGCGGACGCGTAGCGGTACGGTACAAATACAGATCAGAAGCAAGTGCATGTACACATTCATTCTGCAATTCTCTGTTGTTATAAATGCTTCCGCAGGCATACACCGATTCGATGTGATACTTACCGTCGCTGATCGCGGCGGAATCCAACAAAAGCAGATCGGTCATGCTGCACAGCTTGTCCGATGCCTCGCTGTTCTTGATAACGGCGATAGCGGAGTTCTGACTTTCTGCTGCAGCCGCATCAATACCGACGGCGCGGATGATATACACCAGCGACACGATATTTTCCGCAATGACCGTGCAGCAAAGTGCAAGCGCAGTCAAAAAGCTTTGCGCAAAGGTCATGGATTGCCACATGGTCACGGTCAGGAGTATGGTGACCGGAATGAGCAGCACCGATTGCACGGTGGAAAATCGGGAGAAATAACGGCGGATATGCGCAATGCTATCCGACTCCCCGGAGTGATCCATATCCGGCATCGTGCCGTTTGCAGCACCGATATACGTATGCGTACCGGTTGCCACCACAACGCCCCTTGCAAAGCCTTGCTTGATCACCGAGCCTGCATACACCATATTGACACACGCGGGATGGAACACGTCCTGATCGGGCGTGTACACGACGTCACCGCTCTTAAGAACCGATTCCTGCGTGAATTTGCGTTCCCCCTCGGTCGCCATGACGTACTGCATCACCTGCGCCTGACAGCCGCTGTCCAGTCGCACGTCCGCGGGACAAATATCGCCCTCGCAAAGCAATACGACGTCACCCGGCAGGACGTTTCGGGCATCCGTGGTATACATAGTGCCCCCGCGAATGACCTTTACCATGGGGTTGGAATACAGCTGCAGCTTTTTCCATTGGCTGTACGCTTTTGCATATGCAAAGGCGCAGCGCACGGCGTTACATAAAAGAATGCTGACAATGGTCAGGCAGATTTTGCTTTCCCCAAAGAACAGCGCAATGATTGCTACGCAGAAGGTTAAGAGCATGATCGGATCCAGCAGCATTTTGCCGAAAAATCCAAAAAACGTCTTCTTGGACGGGAGGAACAGCGGCTGCAGGGCTTCCGGGCAACGAACATTCATCTTTTTGAGTCGCGCTACCGCTTGCTTACGGGACAGACCCTTGGTTGCATTGGTCTCCAGTCTTGCGCAAACCTGCTCCATGCTCATGGTATGCCAGTTGTTCTTTCCTGCCATTCTCTATCCCCCCTTTCAAAAATTACGATAAATTACTAATTACGGTCAATCGCAGCGAACGGAAATCTCGCCATTCTCCACGGACACGGTTGCCTTGGTATACCGGCTTAAATAATCCGACACGATGATCTCGGCAAGCGCATCCTCGATGTGCTTCTGGATATAGCGGCGCATATTTCTTGCACCGTATTTCTGCGAATAGGATTGCTTTGCGACCAAAGCGGCAGCATCCTCGGTCCAGGTCAGGACGAATCCGCGCTCAAAAAGCACGCCCGCCAGCTGGGAGAGCATAATATCCGCGATCTTGACAAAGTCCGCCTCGTCCAGGTGTCTGAACGTGATCACCTCGTCTACGCGATTGATAAACTCGGGGCGCAAGAATTCCGCCAAAGCCTTTTCGGTATTGGTCTGCGCACCGCTCTGCACGTCTGCGGAGAATCCCATGATTGAGGACGAGCGGTTGGAGCCCGCATTGGTGGTCATGACGATCACGGTGTTTTCAAAGTTGACCGTTTTGCCGTGTGCATCGGTAATTCTGCCGTCGTCCAGAATCTGCAGCAGAATATTGAGCACGTCAGGGTGCGCCTTTTCGATCTCGTCAAACAGCACGACAGAATACGGTCTGCGGCGGATCTTCTCGGTCAGCTGCCCTGCATCGTCATAGCCAACGTAGCCGGGAGGCGAGCCGATGATACGGGAAACCGAGTGCTTCTCCATAAATTCAGACATGTCCAGACGAATCAGCGTCTCGGGAGACTGGAACAGATCCTCTGCCAGCGTCTTGACAAGCTCGGTCTTACCCACTCCCGTCTGTCCTGCAAATATAAAGGAAACGGGCTTACGCTTATAGGATATTCCCGCTCTGTTGCGCTTGATAGCCTTCGCTACAGCCTCAACAGCCTTATCCTGTCCTATAATACGC